>PLJS01000230.1:0-30148 GCA_003140315.1 Hyphomicrobiales bacterium | reverse complement strand
TCGGCGGCATCATGAAGTGCGACGTGATCGCCGAGGGCGTCGTGACGGCGGTGAAGGAAGTCGGCCTGCGCGTGCCGCTAGTGGTACGGCTCGAAGGCACCAACGTGGCGCTCGGCAAGGAAATCATCGCGAAGTCGAATCTCAACGTGACCTCGGCCGACGATCTCGACGACGCCGCGCAGAAGATCGTGAAGGCCGTGAAGGGCTCCGCCTGATGTCCATCCTCATCGACAAGAACACCAAGGTCATCTGCCAGGGCTTCACCGGCAAGAACGGCACGTTCCATTCGCAGGCCGCGGCCGCCTACGGCACCAAGATGGTCGGCGGCACGGCACCGGGCAAAGGCGGCCAGACCCATCTCGGCCTGCCGGTGTTCGATACCGTGATGGAGGCGAAGCGCGCCACCGGCTGCGACGCGAGCGTGATCTATGTGCCGCCTGCGGGCGCCGCGGACGCGATCGCGGAAGCGATCGACGCCGAGATCGCGCTGATCGTCTGCATCACCGAAGGCATTCCGGTGATGGACATGGTGAAGGTGAAGCGCTCGCTCGCCGGCTCGAAGTCGCGCCTGGTCGGGCCGAACTGTCCGGGCGTGATGACGGCGGGCGAATGCAAGATCGGCATCATGCCGGGTAACATCTTCAAGCCCGGAAAGGTCGGAATCGTGTCGCGCTCCGGCACACTCACCTACGAGGCGGTATTCCAGACGACCGCCGAGGGGCTTGGCCAGACGACCGCGCTCGGCATCGGCGGCGACCCCGTGAAGGGTATGGACTTCATCGAAGGGCTGGAACTCTTCCTCGCCGACAGTCAAACCGAAGCGATCGTGATGATCGGCGAGATCGGCGGCGCCTCCGAGGAAGATGCCGCACAGTTCCTGATCGATGAGGCCAAACGCGGCCGCAAGAAGCCGATGGTCGGCTTCATCGCCGGGCGCACGGCGCCGCCGGGGCGCCGCATGGGCCATGCGGGCGCGATCATCTCGGGCGGCAAGGGCGACGCGGAGAGCAAGATCGCCGCCATGGAGGCGGCCGGTATCAGGGTGTCGCCGTCGCCCGCGCGCATCGGCAAGACGCTGGTCGAGGTCCGGTCGTAACGCGACATTGCTTTTTCGATTCTCGCGTTTCCCGCTCCTGCGACATTTTGGCAAGCCGATAGAGCGTGGAAAGCCCACGTCGCGTGCATCGTCTAATCTCTTGAATTTTCAGTAGAATATTTACACGCCTTTTTCCGCACCCTTCAAAAAAAGAGCGATTGTTTTGTTTCCGACGGATGTGTCCTCGCAGTTACAGCCACCGCTCCGCGTTCCGTCTACGAATCCGTCCAGTTACACGGGTCTTTGGGGGGCGCGGCTGATTCGCCGATCGCCAGATGACCGAAACGAGGCGCGGAGAATCCCATGAAAAAGCTTCTGATCTCGACGGCTGTTACACTCGGCCTCGCGGGCTCAGCGCTCGCGGCTGACCTTCCTGCCCAGACGCCGGTTTATAAAGCACCTCCGCCGGTGCTGGTCACAACCAACTGGACCGGCTGTTACATCGCGGCGGGCGGCGGCTACGGCATGTTCGACCAGCGCCACAGCCCTGTCGGGAACCCCGCCGCGACGACCGGAGAGTCGGATACGGCTGGCAAAGGCTGGTTCGGCACAGTGCAAGCCGGCTGCGACTACCAGTTCGCGCCGACCTGGGTGGTCGGCGTGTTCGGCGACTACGACTTGAGTGGCCTCAAGGGCAATTACCTGAGCGGCGCTCCGGGCGGCGGTTTCGGCGCGTTCGGCGAAGAGAAGATGAAGGACGCTTGGGCCGTGGGCGCTCGCGTCGGCTACCTGGTGTTCCCGAAGCTACTCACCTACGTTGCGGGCGGCTACACGCAGGCGCGCTTCGACGGCTTCACGTTCATCGACAACCGCACACTGGCGGCTACCACCTCGATCATGCCGGCAGCGACGTATAGCGGCTGGTTCCTCGGCACCGGCTACGAATACGCGCTGGACTTACTGCCGGGTCTGTTCTGGAAGACCGAGTACCGCTACTCGAGCTTCCGGTCGCAGGATCTCCCGATCACCGCCTCCACCCTCGGGCCCTACACCGAGCGCGTCCAGAAGGACATCCAGACCGTCCGCACCGAGTTGGTCTATCGCTTCAACTGGGGCGGCCCGATCGTCGCGCGCTACTGATCAGCCTTCTCAAGTCAAACGAAAGGCCCCGGCATCGTCCGGGGCCTTTTGCTTTGAGTCGGTGATTGCAAAGAGCGATATCGCTGTTCAATTCTTGTTCTTTTAATTGCCATTTCCGTCGCCTAAATAGGATACAAGAGCGCTGTCCGCCGGGACCGGGCAGCTTGGGGGCCGATTCGGCCAAATCGTCGGAGCATCGGCTCCGAGAAGCAGGATGCGGCACATGTCTCGCCAGGACGCGAACGCGGCTTTCGCACTCACTTCCTTCCTCTACGGCAGCAACGCTCCCTACATCGAAGACCTCTACGCACGCTACGAGGCCGATCCAAAATCGGTCGACGCCGAGTGGCAGTCGTTCTTCGCCAGCCTGAAGGACAATGCCGCCGACGTCGAAAAGAGTGCCCGCGGCGCGTCGTGGAAGAAGCCGCAATTCATCGAACGCAGCGACACGCTTTCGGCGCTCGACGGACAATGGGTCGAGGCGGAGAAGAAGATCGGCGAGAAGGTCCGCGCCAAGGCTCAAGGCGCGGGCGTCGAGCTCTCGCCCAGCGACGTGCAGCAGGCGACGCGCGACTCGATCCACGCGCTGATGCTGATCCGCGCCTACCGCATTCGCGGACACTTCCACGCCAATCTCGATCCGCTCGGCCTCGATCCGCGCAAGGACGACGAGGAGCTCGATCCGCGCTCCTACGGTTTCACCGAGGCCGACTACGACCGCAAGATCTTCCTCGACTACGTGCTGGGGCTCGAATTCGCCACCATGCGCGAGATCGTCGCGATCCTGCAGCGCACCTACTGCCAGACCTTCGGCGTTGAGTTCATGCACATCTCCAACGCGCAGCAGAAGGGCTGGATCCAGGAGCGCATCGAGGGGCCCGACAAGGAGATCACTTTCACGCGTGAGGGCAAGCGCGCGATTCTCAACAAGCTGGTCGAGGCGGAAGGCTTCGAAAAATATTGCGACACCAAGTTCACCGGCACCAAACGCTTCGGCCTCGACGGCGGCGAGTCACTGATCCCGGCGCTCGAACAGATCATCAAGCGCGGCGGCAATCTCGGCGTGCAGGAGATCGTCATCGGCATGCCGCATCGCGGCCGGCTGAACGTGTTGACCCAGGTCATGGGCAAGCCGCACCGCGCGCTGTTCCACGAATTCAAGGGCGGCTCAGCCGCACCGGACACCGTCGAAGGCTCGGGCGACGTGAAGTACCACCTCGGCGCCTCCTCCGACCGCGAGTTCGACGGCAACAAGGTGCACCTGTCGCTGACCGCGAACCCGTCGCATCTGGAGATCGTCGACCCGGTTGTGCTCGGCAAGGTCCGCGCCAAGCAAGACCAGCACGGCGCGACGCGCGACGATCGCACCATGGTGATGCCGCTGCTGATGCACGGCGACGCGGCGTTCGCGGGCCAAGGCGTGGTCGCGGAGTGCTTCGGGCTCTCCGAGCTTAAGGGCTACCGCACCGGCGGCTCGGTGCATTTCATCGTCAACAACCAGATCGGATTCACCACCTATCCGCGCTACTCGCGCTCCTCGCCCTATCCGTCCGATGTCGCCAAGATGATCGAGGCGCCGATCTTCCACGTGAACGGCGATGACCCCGAGGCGGTGGTGTATGCCGCCAAGGTAGCGACCGAGTATCGGCAGAAATTCCAGAAGCCGGTCGTCATTGACATGTTCTGTTATCGCCGCCACGGCCATAACGAGGGCGACGAGCCGGCGTTCACGCAGCCCTTGATGTACAAGGCGATCCGCGCGCATCCGACGACGCTCGAAATCTATTCCAAGAAGCTGATCGCCGAGGGCGTCGTGACCGTCGGCGAAGTCGACAAGATGAAGGCCGACTGGCGCACGCGGCTCGATGCCGAATACGAGGCCGGTACCGGCTACAAGCCGAACAAGGCGGACTGGCTCGATGGCCAGTGGGCCAAGTTCAAGTTTTCCGACGACGTCGACGATCCACGCCGCGGCCACACCGGCGTCGCGATCGGCACGCTGAAGCAGATCGGCGCCAAGATCACCGCGGTGCCGGACGGCTTCCATGTCCACCGCACGATCCAACGCTTCCTCGACAACCGCCGCAAGGCGATCGAGACCGGCGAGGGCATCGACTGGTCGACCGGCGAGGCGCTCGCGTTCTGCGCGCTGCTGCTCGACGGACACCGCGTGCGCCTGTCGGGCCAGGACTCCGAGCGCGGCACGTTCTCGCAGCGCCATTCGGTGCTGATCGACCAGGAGAGCGAGGCGCGCCACACTCCGTTCAACCACCTCGCCGAAAGCCAAGGCCGCTACGAGGTGCTCAATTCGATGCTCTCGGAGGAAGCCGTGCTCGGCTACGAGTACGGCTACACGCTCTCCGAGCCGAATGCGCTCACCTGTTGGGAAGCGCAGTTCGGCGATTTCGCCAACGGCGCGCAGGTCGTGTTCGACCAGTTCATCTCCTCGGGCGAACGCAAGTGGCTGCGCATGTCGGGCCTCGTGTGCCTGCTGCCGCACGGCTATGAGGGCCAGGGCCCGGAGCATTCCTCCGCCCACCTCGAGCGCTTCCTGCAGGGCTGCGCGGAAGACAACATGCAGGTCGCCAACTGCACGACGCCGGCGAACTACTTCCACATCCTGCGCCGGCAGTTGAAGCGCGAGATCAGGAAGCCGCTGATCCTGATGACGCCGAAGAGCCTCTTGCGCCACAAGCGCGCGGTCTCGCGGCTCGACGAGCTCGGCCCCGACGCGACCTTCCATCGGCTGCTGTGGGACGACGCGCAGACCAATAAGGACGAGAAGATCAAGCTGGTCGCGGACGACAAGATGCGCCGCGTGGTCCTGTGCACCGGCAAGGTCTATTACGACCTGCTCGAGGAGCGCGAGCATCGCGGCCTCGACGACATCTACCTCTTGCGCATCGAGCAGCTCTATCCGTTCCCCACCAAGGCGCTGATGACGGAGCTCGCGCGCTTCAAGCAGGCCGAGATCGTGTGGTGCCAGGAAGAACCGCGCAACATGGGCGCCTGGTTCTTCGTCGATACCTTCATCGAATGGGTGCTCAATCAGGTCGGCGCCAAGCATCGGCGTCCGCGTTACGCCGGGCGCCCCGCGATGGCGGCGACCGCGACCGGCCTGATGTCGAAGCATCAGGCGCAGCTGAAGGCGCTGCTCGAAGAGGCACTGGGGTAAACACCGCCGTCATCCTGAGGCGGCGACCGAAGGTCGCCCTCGAAGGATGGCCGCAAGCTAACGAACGTCGTCGCCCTTCGAGGCTCGCTACGCTCGCACCTCAGGGTGACGGCGCGAGAGGATTGAGCAGGCAGGAACACCATCATGACCGACATCCGCGTCCCGACCTTGGGCGAATCCGTCACCGAGGCGACCATCGGCAAGTGGTTCAAGAAGGCCGGCGATCCGGTCGCGGTGGACGAGCCCCTGGTGGAGCTTGAGACCGACAAGGTGACGATCGAGGTGCCGGCACCCGCCGCCGGCACGCTCGCCGAAATCTCCGCCAAGGACGGCGAGACGGTCGCGGTCGGCGCGCTGCTCGGCCAGATCAAGGACGGCGCGGGGGCGGCGCCAAAGCCTGTCGCCAAGCCCGCACCTGCCGAGCCAAAGCCCGTAGAGGCCGCGAAGCCAGCGCCCGCGGCCGCACCTGCTAAGGCTGCGCCTGCGGACGCGCCGCTCGCTCCCTCAGTACAGCGGATCGCGGCCGAGAGCGGCATGAACCCGTCGACCGTCGCGGGCAGCGGCAAGGACGGTCGCGTCACCAAAGGCGACATGATGGCGGCGATCGAGCGCGCCGCGGCTGCCCCGACACCGGTGGCGGCGCCGGCCGCGAGCATTCAGGTGCGCGCGCCCTCGCCCGCCGACGATGCCTCGCGCGAGGAGCGCGTGAAGATGACGCGGCTGCGCCAGACGATCGCGCGTCGCCTGAAGGACGCGCAGAACGTCGCCGCGATGCTCACGACCTACAACGAGGTCGACATGAGCGCGATCATGCACATGCGCAGCCAGTACAAGGACCTGTTCGAGAAGAAGCACGGTGTGAAGCTCGGCTTCATGAGCTTCTTCGCGCGGGCCTGCATCCAGGCGCTGAAGGAAGTGCCGGAAGTCAACGCCGAGATCGACGGTACCGACCTCATTTATAAGAACTACTATCACATCGGCGTCGCGGTCGGCACCGAACGCGGCCTCGTCGTTCCGGTCGTGCGCGATGCCGATCATCTGTCTCTCGCCGGCATCGAGAAAACGATCTCCGCGCTCGGCAAGAAGGCGCGCGACGGACAGCTCAAGATCGAGGACATGCAGGGCGGCACGTTCACGATCTCGAACGGCGGCGTCTACGGCTCGCTGATGTCGATGCCGATCCTCAATGCGCCTCAGTCCGGCATCCTCGGGATGCACAAGATCCAGGAACGTCCGGTGGCGATCGCCGGCAAGGTCGAAATCCGCCCGATGATGTATCTCGCGCTCACCTACGACCATCGCGTGGTCGACGGACAGGGCGCGGTGACGTTCCTCGTGCGCGTGAAGGAAAATCTGGAAGACCCGGCGCGGATCGTGCTGGACCTGTGAGAATGCCAACGATCGCTATTGTCGCTGGCGTTCGGATTATCATCTATCCTAAGGATCACCTGCCGCCGCATTTGCATGCGAGGTTCGCCGAGTATGAAGCCATGATTTCGATCGTGACAGGCGACGTTCTGGAAGGCTTGCTTCCCCGGGCAAAGGTGAAGGCGGTTCAGGATTGGCTGACGGCGCACCGGGAGCAGGTTGCTTACGTCTGGCAGGAAATTCGAGCGCTCCGCTATCAGGGAGGCAGGATCGACGAATGAACCATCGGATCAAAAGCGTGGAGGTCGTGCGCTACCCGGTTTTGCGCGTCACGTTCGATGACGGGCTCTCGGGCGAATACGATCTTTCCGAACTCATCGAGAAAGGGTCTGCGTTCGCCCTGTTGAAGGACGAAGCCTACTTCAACACGGTCGCTGTCGGCGATCACGGACACACATTCGGATGGAATCTGGACGATGTCGGTCATGAGATCGATTTCTGCCCCGACGCGACCCGTATTCATATTGAAACGCAAAAAGTCGAAGAACTGGCCGATCGCTACCGTTTGAGCCGTTCAGCCGCAGAGTAATTCAATGCCCACTTACGACCTCACAGTCATCGGCACCGGCCCGGGCGGCTATGTGTGCGCGATCCGCGCAGCGCAGCTTGGCCTCAAGGTTGCGGTCGTCGAGAAGGACAGGACGTTCGGCGGCACGTGCCTGAACGTCGGCTGCATCCCGTCCAAGGCGTTGCTCTATGCCTCCGAGCTCTACGAGGAGGCGGGGCACAAGTTCGAACACATGGGCATCAAGGTGCCGGCACCGACGCTCGACTTGGCGACGATGCAGAAATTCAAGGACGAGGGCGTCGCCGGCAACGTCAACGGTGTCGCGTTCCTGCTCAAGAAGAACAAGATCGACGCCTTCATGGGCCGCGGCAAGATCGTGGCGCCCGGCAAGGTCGAGGTGACGGGCGCGGACGGCAAAACGCAGACGGTCGAGACCAAAAACATCGTGATCGCGACGGGCTCGGATGTCGCGCGCCTGAAGGGCATCGAGATCGACGAGACGCGTATCGTGTCGTCGACCGGTGCGCTGGCTCTCGACAAAGTGCCGGGCAAGCTGCTCGTGGTCGGCGCAGGCGTGATCGGGCTGGAGCTCGGCTCGGTGTGGCGCCGGCTCGGCGCGCAGGTGACGGTGGTCGAATTCCTCAACCGCATCCTGCCCGGCATGGACGCCGAGGTGGCCAGGCAATTCCAGCGCATCCTGCAGAAGCAGGGAATAACGTTCCGCCTGTCGTCCAAAGTGACGGCGGTTGACACGTCGGGCGAGACATTGAAGGCGAGTCTCGAGCCTGCCGCCGGCGGCGCACCTGAGACATTCGAGGCGGATGTGGCACTGATCGCGATCGGCCGCCTGCCGTACACGGAGGGCCTCGACCTCGAAGCCGTCGGCGTCGCCAAGGACAACAAGGGATGCGTGATCGTGGATCCGCATTACGCGACCAATGTCGCCGGCATTTACGCGATCGGCGACGTGATCGCGGGGCCGATGCTGGCGCACAAGGGCGAGGACGAGGGGATCGCGGCGGCCGAGATCATCGCCGGCAAGGCCGGCCACGTGAACTACGACGTCATCCCGAACGTGATCTACACAAGCCCGGAGGTCGCCTCGATCGGGAAGACCGAGGAAGAGCTGAAGGCCGCTGGCGTCGCCTACAACACCGGCAAGTTTCCGTTCACGGCGAACGGGCGTGCCAAGGTCAACCACACGACCGATGGCTTCGTGAAGATCCTGGCGGATGCCGCGACCGACCGCGTGCTCGGCGTGCACATCGTCGGCGCGGATGCCGGCACCATGATCGCCGAAGCCGCGATCGCGATGGAGTTCGGCGCTTCCTCGGAGGACATCGCGCGCACCTGCCACGCGCATCCGACGCTCTCGGAAGCCGTCAAGGAAGCCGCCCTGGCGGTGGAGAAGCGCGCGATTCATATGTGAGGGAATCCCTCCCCGTCTTCGGCGAGGGTGGCGCCGAGCCTGCGCGGCGCCGGGTGGGGTCTTTCGTCACACCCCCACCCGACCGCGCGCTGACGCTCGCGGCCACCCTCCCTCGTAATCGGAGGAGAGACTAAGATGAGATGATGCGCCGCGCCCTGAAACCGTTCTGGATCGCCCTCGCCCTCGTCTTCCTGTTCGAGGCGTGGCTGTGGCGTCACCTGACGGCGCTAATCCACTTCGTCATCAACCTGTTTCCGCTGCAGCCTCTCAAGGCGCGGCTCGCGGCGCTCGTCGCCGGCCTGTCGCCTTATGCGACGCTGCCGGTGTTCATCATCCCGTTCGTCCTGCTGCTGCCGCTCAAATTCCTCGAAGTGTATTTCCTGGTCCGCCACCGCTGGATCGCCGCGGTTCTGGTGCTGGTGCTGGCGAAGCTGCTCGGCCTCGGCGTGACGGCTTTCATCTTCGACGTGACGAAGCCGAAGCTCCTACAGCTTGCCTGGTTCCGCTGGCTCTACGAGCTGATGCTGGTGTGGCTCGCCAAGGCGCACGCCCTGGTCGACCCATTCAAGCAGCAGATCCGCGACTGGACCGCCGCGTCAAAGCAACGCGTACTCGCCTGGCTGTCGCCGGATAATCCGGGCCGGTCGGGCGGCTTCCTGCGCCGGCTCGCATGGCTACGCCGGCGGCTGCGGCCGCACCAGCCGGCGGAATGAACGCTCGAAGGCCTAAAGCATGTTCGTCTGAGATTGAATCGCCTTGAGGCAATGACCGCGCCACACGCTCTACCTCCCCCTGAAAGGGGGAGGTCGCCGAGCGAAGCGAGGCGGGTGGGGGTCATCTATAGTGCGCATGACCCCCAACCCGACCCTCCCCCTTTCAGGGGGAGGGAGCGCACCGAGTTTGCGGCGCGCTTCAACTCAAAACGATTCCGCTCTAGTGCGCGCCCGCGAACAGGTGCACGTCCGGGAAGAACAGCGCCATGCCCATAAAGGCGAGGCCGAGAACGCCTAAGCCGCCGGCGAGCCAGACCAGGATCACCATGCTGGTGATGACCGCCGCCGAGGCGAGCACGATGCCGATCTGCAGCGCCGCCGAGGCGAACTCGAAATAGTGGTACTTGTTGAGCGCGAGATCGCGATCATGGGCCATCTCCTGGGCGCGCCGCGATAGTTCGGCCGTGCCTTCACCTTTGCCGTGATCGGCTTCCGGCTCGGAGCGGTAACGCTCCGCCGTCTTGGTCCATGTCTCGAGCTGTTTGGTCAGTGCCGCCTTGCGCGCCTCGTCGGTCGTCGTCGCGACCTCGATCTTCGCCACGTCGGCTGCGATCAGCGTCGCGGTGCGGCGGATGTTCTTGGCCTGGAAGAAATTCCACAGGTTCGAGGCCTCGATCTGATAGTTCAGCGCGGCGGTCTGCGCGCTCTTGCCGAGTGTCTCCGAGAAGGCGAGGCACAAAGCGAGCACCGAGATCACCAGCGCGATCTTCCTGTTCCGGCTGTCGTGACCGCCCAGAGCGCCGCCTCCATGCTCCTCGTGCTCAAGCTGATGCTCCACCTCGTGCTGTACCGCGTGAACGCCATGGCTCATGTCCCGCCCCTCTGTTCTTGGTTCGCGCGGCGACGATGGAGCGAACCCCGGGCTTCCCGCAAGGGGCCTGTGAACGGATTGGGCGGGCGCCTATAACGCGTCCCATGCCCGCTCCGCGTGTTTTCACGATTCCGGCCTCCGCACCATTCCTGACGACGCTGATCGGCGCGTTACGCGACGGCAAGTTGATCGACGGCTTTCCGGGCAGCACCGATCCGCTCGCGTGGTCGCGCGCCACCCTGTTCCTGCCGACGCAACGCGCTGGGTCGCTTGCGCGCGCGGCCTTCCTCGACGTGCTCGGGACCGACGCCGCCGTTCTGCCGCGCATCGTGCCGCTCGGCGAGATCGACGAGGATGAGCTCGCCTTCGCCGGCATGGCGACGAACGAGGCCGCGCTGGAGTTGCCGGAGGGGCTCGGCGGGCTTGAGCGGCGCCTGCTGCTGACACGGCTCGTGCTCGGCTGGATCGCCTCGCCGGGCTTAAGGACCGGCACGGGAAAGCCGCTGGTCGCGAATACGCCCGCATCCGCGCTGGCGCTCGCCGACGCGCTGGCCCGGCTGATCGACGACATGACGACGCGGCAGGTCCCGTGGGAGCGGCTCGACGGCCTGGTCCCGCAGGAATTCGACGAGTACTGGCAGAAGACCCTGGCGTTCCTGCAGATCGCGCGCACCGCCTGGCCCGCGATCCTGAAGGAGCGCGACCGGATCGAACCGGCTGAGCGGCGCGACCGGCTGATCGAGGCAGAGCGGGAGCGCCTTCTCGGCAGCGACGGCCCGGTGATCGCCGCCGGCTCGACCGGCTCGATGCCGGCGACCGCGAAGCTGCTCGCCACCATCGCGACACTGCGCCACGGCGCGGTGGTTCTGCCGGGACTCGACACCGGGCTCGACGCGCCGACCTGGGGCCTCGCCGGCTCGGCGGCCGGCCATCCGCAGTTCGCCATGCATGTGCTGCTCGAACGCATCGGCATCGCCCGTAACGAGGTCGTGCGGCTCGGCGAGGGCGGCGCACGCGAGCATCTCGCCTCCGAAGCGCTGCGCCCCGCGGAGGCGACCGAGCATTGGGCGACGCGCCTCGATGCGACCACGCGCGATGCGGCGCTCGGCAACGTCACAATGATCGAGGCGGCGAATGCCGAGGAGGAAGCGCTCGCCGTCGCGGTCGCGCTGCGGCAGGCCGTGGAGCAGGGCAAGACCGCTGCGCTGATCACGCCCGACCGCGCGCTCGCGCGCCGCGTCGGCGCCGCGCTCGAGCGCTGGCGTATCGTGGCGGACGATTCCGGCGGCGATGCGCTGCCCGATACGGAAGCCGGCGTGTTCGCGCGGCTTGCCGCCGAGGGCGCGCTCGAAGGCTTGCCGCCGGTCAAGCTGCTTGCGCTGGTCAAGCATGCGCGCTTTCGCTTGCGAGCCGCGGCGGGCGCACATCGACGTGCCGTCGCAACGCTCGAACACGCGGTACTGCGCGGTCCGCGGCCGCGCCCGGGCTGCGCCGGCCTTGCGGGCGCGCTCGTGCGCTTTCGTGCCGAGCTGGCGAAATTCCGGAACGGTGAGCCGACCGACCTGCACCGCTCCGATCCGCGCACCGGGATCGCCGATGCCGATCTCGATGCCGCGCAGGCTTTCGTCGGCGCGTTGACCGTAGCGCTCGCGCCACTGGAAGGCCTTGCGGGACGCCACTCGTTCCGGACGCTCGCGACGCTACACCAAGACGTGCTCGCGGCACTCTCGGTCGACGATGCCGGATCGCAAGCCGCATTTGCGCGCGACGACGGCGCGGCGCTTGCCGGCGTGTTCGCGGAAATCGCCGAGCAAAATCCCAGCGACGACCTCAGCATCGATCCCGGCGACTACACGGAACTGTTCGAGACCGCGATCGCGGATCGCACGTGCCGCCGGCCCGGCGCGCCAGGCGCGCCCGTGCGCATCCTCGGCCCCCTCGAAGCGCGCCTCGTCACGGTCGACCGTGTGGTGCTCGGCGGATTGGTCGAGGACGTCTGGCCGCCGAGCGCGCGTACCGATCCCTGGCTCAACCGGCCGATGCGGCGCGAACTCGGGCTCGACCTGCCGGAGCGCCGCATCGGGCTGTCGGCACACGATTTCGCGCAACTTCTCGGCATGCGCGAGGTCGTGCTCAGTCGACCCGCGAAACTTGGCAGCGCACCGACGGTCGCGTCGCGCTTCGTGCAGCGGCTCGCGGCGGTGGCGGGCGAGCAGTGGAAGGGCGCGATCGGCCGCGGCGAGACCTACTTGACCTGGGCGCGTGCGCTCGACCGGCCGGACGCGTTGCGGCGCATCCCGCGGCCGGAGCCGAAGCCGCCGCGCGACGCGCGCCCGAACCGGCTCAGCGTCACGGAGATCGAGCACTGGCTGCGCGACCCCTACACGATCTACGCCAAGCACGTCTTGAAGCTCGTCCCGCTCGATGCGATCGACACGCTGCCCGGCGCGCGTGATCGCGGCACGGTCATCCACGGCGCGATCGGCGAGTTCACCGAGCGTTACGCAGCCGCGCTACCCGCCGATCCGCTGGGCGCATTGCTGGCGCTCGGCGAGACGCATTTCGCAGCATTGCAGGATTATCCCGAGGCGCGCGCGTTCTGGTGGCCGCGCTTTAGGCGCATCGCGCGCTGGTTCGTCGGCTGGGAAGTGGAACGGCGCGCCAATGCGGTCGCGGTCTACGCCGAACAGAGCGCAAAGTTGGAAATCCCGCTCGGCGAGCGCGTGTTCACGCTCACGACGCGCGCGGATCGTATCGAGCGGCACGCCGGCGGCTACGCGATCCTCGACTACAAGACCGGGCAAACGCCGACCAAGGATCAGGTGAAGTCGGGGCTCGCGCCGCAGCTCACATTGGAAGGCGCGATCCTGCGCGCGGGCAGGTTCCGCGACATTCCGGCCGGCGCGTCGATCACCGAGATCGCCTATGTGGCGCTGCGCGGCGGCGAACCGGCCGGCGAGGAGAAGGCGATCGCCTGGAAGGACTCCACGCCGGATGACGAGGCTGACAAGGCGCTGAGCCGGCTGATCGCGGTCGCGCTGCGCTTCGAGGACGAGGAAACACCCTATCGCTCGTTGGTCAGCCCGATGTGGAGCCGGCGCTACGGCGATTACGATCATCTGGCGCGCGTGAAGGAATGGTCGGCGACCGGCGGCGAGGACGAGCCGGGAGGCGGGCAATGAGCGTCATTCCGCGCGGCATCCTCGACATCCAGCGCACCGCCTCCGATCCGGCGGTCTCGGCCTGGGTTGCCGCCAATGCGGGCTCGGGCAAGACCCACGTGCTGGCGCAGCGCGTGATCCGGCTCCTGTTGCGCGAGCACACGGCGCCGGAAAAGATCCTCTGCCTCACCTACACCAAGGCCGCCGCCGCCAATATGGCGAACCGCGTGTTCGAGACGCTCGGCCAGTGGACCGCGCTCGACGACGACGCGCTCGATGCCGAGATCGAAAAGATCGAGGGCCGCAGGCCGGACGCCGACGAGCGCGTGCGTGCGCGGCGGCTGTTCGCGCGCGCGCTCGACACGCCGGGTGGGCTGAAGGTGCAGACCATCCATGCGTTCTGCACCCGCCTGCTGCAACAGTTTCCATTCGAGGCGGACGTGGCGGCACGCTTCGAGGTACTGGACGAGCGCGCGCAATCCGAACTGATCGACCGGGCGCGCCTTGCGGTGCTCCTCGAAGCCGCCGCGCAGCCGGAGAGCGAGCTCGGTCGCGCACTGTCGCACGCGATCGCCACCGTGGCGGATGTAACGTTCGCCCAAGTCATCGGCGAGGCAATCGCACGGCGCGACGCGCTCACGGCGTGGATCGCGGCGGCAGGTGGCGTGGAGGCCGCGATCGCGGATCTGTCGCACGCGCTCGGCGTGGATCCGGGCGAGACGCTGGATCGGATCGACGCCGAAATTCTTGAAGGCCCGTTGTTCCCGTCATCGGCATGGGCAGGCGTTGCGGCGCTCTGCCGGGAAAGCTCCGCCAACGATCAGAAGCAATGCGAGCGGCTCTCGAACGCTGCTGCGGCGCGCGGGCTTGAGCGTCTTGAGGCTTACACGTCGGTCTTCATCACCGACAAGTCCGAGCGCCGCAAATCAGTCATCACCGGAGCCCTCGCGAAGAAATATCCCGAGCTGACGCAAAGGCTGATTGACGAACAAGAGCGCGTCATCGATCTGCTCGCGCGCCGCCGCGCCGTCGAGACGCGCGAGCGCACCGCCGCGTTGATCACGATCGCGGCCGCCGTGATCGAACGCGTGCGCGCCGAGAAGCAGCGCCGCGGCCTGCTCGATTACGACGACCTGATCGGCGAGACGCTGTCGCTGCTCGGCGAAGAGAAAGCCGCCTGGGTGCATTACAAGCTCGATCTCGGCATCGACCACGTGCTGATCGACGAGGCGCAGGATACGAGCCCAAACCAATGGGAAATCGTCGCGCGCCTCGTCGCCGAGTTCGCGAGCGGCGCCGGTGCGCGCGCGGTCCGGCGCTCGATCTTCGCGGTCGGCGATGAAAAGCAGTCGATCTTCTCGTTCCAGGGCGCGGCGCCGCACAAGTTCGCCGAAATGCAGCTCCGGTTCGCGCGCGAATTCCTCGCCGCCGATCTCGATTGGCGCGATCTGCGTTTCCTGCAGTCGTTCCGCTCCACCGCGGTCGTGCTGCAGGCGGTCGACACCGTGTTCGGCCGATCGCAGGCGTTCCACGGGCTGACCGCCGATCCGGTCGGCACCGTGCACGAGGCGGTGCGCGGCAACACGCCCGGCCAGGTGGAGATCTGGCCGCTGATCGAGCCGAAGGAGAGGCCCGCGATCGAGGGCTGGGATGCGCCGTTCGACACGACCTCCGAGACGAGCCCGCGCGTGCTGCTGGCGGGCAAGATCGCCCGCACGTTGAAATGCTGGATCGCGCGCCGCGACCGAGTCGGCGAAGGCGACGAGCGCCACGCGCTGCGGGCGGGCGACGTGCTCGTGCTGGTGCGCCAGCGCGGCGCGCTGTTCGAGGCGATCATCCGCGCGCTCAAGGATGCCGATATTCCGGTCGCGGGCGCCGACCGGTTGGTGCTGACCGAGCACATCGCCGTCATGGACCTCATCGCGCTTGCCGACGCGCTGCTGCTGCCGGACGACGATCTCGCGCTCGCGACCGTGCTCAAGAGCCCGCTGTTCGGTCTTGACGACGATCGTCTGTTCCGGCTCGCCTTTGGGCGGCCCGGCTCGTTGCGCGCGGCGCTGCGGGCGAAGACTGACGATCCGGTGCTGGCGCAGGCCGCGGCGCGGCTCGACCGCTTTGAGGCGTCGGCGCGGCACGAGCCGCCGTTCTCGTTCTACGCGCGCATTCTCGGAGCCGAAGGCGCGCGCAAGCGCTTCTACTCGCGGCTCGGCGCGGAAGCCGCCGACGCGCTGGATGAATTCCTCGAACACGCGCTCGCCTATGAACAGCGCGAGGCGCCGACGCTTCAAGGTTTCGTCGCCTGGCTGCGCGCGGGCCCGACCGAGGTCAAACGCGACATGGACATCGCGCGCGACGAGGTGCGGGTGATGACGGTGCACGGCGCCAAGGGGCTGGAGGCGCCGGTCGTGATCCTCGCTGACACCACGACACCGCCGGCCGGCTGGTACAGTCCGCGGCTGCTTGCACTGCCGGCGGACGGCGCGCCCGACCGGCTCGTTTGTGCCGGACGCAAGGCCGATGACATCGAGCCGGTCGCGGCGGCGCGCGCCGGCGCGGCCAGCGCGGCGCAGGAGGAATCCCGTCGCCTCCTCTACGTCGCGATGACGCGTGCCGCTGACCGCCTCGTGATCGCAGGTGCGCGCGGCGCGAATGCCGAACCGGAGGGTTGCTGGTACCGGCTCGTGCACGATGCGCTTGTGCCGGACGCGGTCGAGGAGCCGGCCGATGACGACGACGGCACGGTCTGGCGCTGGCGCAAATCGGCGCCTGAGGAGATCGAGCCGCTCCCGCCGGCCGGCGTCGACATTTTGGCATCGCCACCGCTCCCGGATTGGCTCACGCGCGATGCACCGGGCACGCCGCAGACGATTCGGGCCTTCACCCCGTCGGCGGCCATCGATGGCTCGCTTGCGGCGCGAGGCGACGGCAAGGCGCTTATGCGCGGCCGCATCGTTCACCGGCTGCTGCAGGCGCTGCCCGCGATCCCGCCCGGGCGGCGCATCGAGGCCGCGCGGCGCTACCTTGCGCGCGAGGGCACCGATTTCGGCGACGCCGAACGCGCCGCGATGACCGCCGAGGTGCTGGCCATCCTCGACGATGCCCGCTTTGCGCCGATGTTCGCGCCCGGCAGCCGGGCGGAGGTACCGATCGTTGGGCGCGTGACGATCGACGGACGGCCAACGGCGGTCTCGGGCGTGGTCGATCGCCTCGCGGTGACCGACACGGCCGTGCTGATCGCCGATTACAAGACCAACCGTTCCCCACCGCGCCGCCGGGAGGACATTCCGGTGGAATATCTGGCGCAGCTTGCCCTCTACCGGGCCGTGCTCCGCCTGCTCTACCCGGACCGGGAGGTGCGCGCCGCGCTGGTCTGGACCGACTCGGGCGTGTTGATGGAAGTCGCTAGACCGATGCTCGATGCGGCGTTGTCAAGGGTCGCGCAGGTCACCCCAGCTCCCGGCGAAAGCGCGCCTTGACGCTAGAGGGGAGCGTCCATACGTTCTGGCCTCATCCGGGGCGCCCGGCGCGCCCAATAGCCAAAAGCCGCGACATATCCGCGAAATAAGAGGTGCGCCATGGGCGTTTCAAAAGTGTCTGATTCGAATTTCGAGAGCGAGGTGCTCAAGAGCACCGAGCCGGTCGTGGTGGACTTCTGGGCCGAATGGTGCGGCCCGTGCCGCATGATCGCGCCCGCGCTGGAAGAGATCGCCGGCACGCTCGGCGGCAAGGTCAAGATCGTCAAGCTCAACGTGGACGAGAACCCCGCGACCGCCGCGAAATACGGGATCATGTCAATCCCGACCCTGATGCTGTTCAAGAACGGCGAGCTCGCCTCGCGCCAGGTCGGCGCCGCGCCGAAGCAGAAGCTCGAGCAATGGATCACGTCGTCGACGGCGGCGTGACGACCGGCTTGCACTGAAATTTTGAGAACGGCCGGCCCCGCGCCGGCCGTTTTGTTTTGGCGGTGCTTACACCGGCTCGGTCCCGTTCAGCGCCAACACCTCGCCCGCAAGATAAAGCGAGCCGGTGACGAGAATGCGCGGCGGTGGATCGAAGCCGAGTTCGCCGATGGCGAACAACGCGTCCTCGACGCTCGAGGCCACATCCGCCGGCATGCCCGCCGCCTGCGCGGCCGCGGCGATCTCGTCCGCCGGCACGCCCCTGTCCTGATGGATCGGAACGCCGAAGACGCGGCGCACCAGGCCGGTGAAGTTGCGCAGGAAGCCATCGCGATCCTTGCTGGTCAGCATGCCGACCACCAGGATCAGCGGGCGCGACACGCGCTCCTCCAGATCGCCGAGCGCGGCGGCGATCGCGCGCCCACCCTCGGCATTGTGCCCACCGTCGAGCCAGAGCTCGGCTCCTGCCGGCAGGAGCGAGGGCAGGCGGCCTGTGGTCAGGCGCTGCAGCCGCGCCGGCCACTCGGCCCTGGTGAGGCCCTGCTCGACCGCCTTGATCGGCAACCGCACCGCGGCCGCGCGTAGCGCCGCGATGGCGGTGCCGGCATTGTCGAACTGGTGACGGCCGAACAGTTTTGGCGGCGGCAGGTCGAACAGCCCCTCCTCGTCCTGATAGACGAGCCGGCCGCGCTCCATGTTGGAGGTCCAGTGCTGACCCGCCGCATAGAGCGGCGCGCGCACCCGCGCGGCTTGGCGCTCGATCACGGTGAGCACGGCCTCGGGCTGCGGCGCGATCACCGCCGGGACCCCATTGCGCAGGATGCCGGCCTTCTCGGCCGCGATGGCGTCGATCGTGTCGCCGAGGAACTCGACATGATCCATCGACACCGGCGTGATGACGGTCGCGAGCGGGCGCTCGATCACGTTGGTGGCGTCGAGCCGGCCGCCGAGCCCGACTTCGAGCAGCAGCATGTCGGCTTGATGGCGCGCGAACAGGACAAACGCCGCCGCGGTCTCGATCTCGAAGATGGTGATCGGGTCGCTGCCGTTGGCGCGCTCGCATTCGGCGAGCGCATCGGCAAGCTCCTCGTCGGAGACGAGCACGCCGCCGCCCGGGCGGCCAAGCCGGAAGCGCTCATTGATGCGCACCAGGTTGGGCGAGGTGTAGACGTGGACGCTCTTGCCGGCGGCCTCCAGCATCGCGCGCAGGAACGCGATGGTCGAGCCTTTGCCGTTGGTGCCGGCGACGTGGATCGCCGGCGGCACGCGCCGCTCCGGATGGCCGAGGCGCTCCAGCACGCGATGCATCCGCTCAAGCGAGAGGTCGATACGCTTGGGATGCAGCGCGAGCAGGCGCGCCAGGATGGAATCGACGGGGGTCATGGAAGGATCAAGGCGGGATCACACACCGGTCGTCGCCGGGACCGGCAAGGTCGCCTCGTTCGACGGCTCCGGGGCTGGCGCCTCCGCCTTGGTGAGCACGCGGCATAGTCGCGCCAGCGTCGCACGCAGCTCGTGGCGATGCACGACCATGTCGACCATGCCGTGCTCCTTCAGGTATTCGGCGCGCTGGAAGCCTTCGGGCAGCTTCTCACGGATGGTCTGCTCGATCACGCGCGGGCCCGCAAAGCCGATCAGCGCGCCGGGCTCGGCGATGTGCACGTCGCCGAGCATCGCATAGGAGGCGGTGACGCCGCCGGTCGTCGGATTGGTCAGCACCACGATGTAGGGCTTGTTCGCCTCGCGCAACGCCTCGACCGCGACCGTGGTGCGGGGAAGCTGCATCAGCGAGAGGATTCCCTCCTGCATGCGCGCGCCGCCCGACGCCGCGAACATAATGAACGGCGTACCCTTCTGAACAGCCGTGTCCAGGCCCCGGATGACGGCTTCGCCCGCCGCCATGCCGAGCGAGCCGCCCATGAAATCGAAATCCTGTACGCCGATGACGATCGGCAATCCTTCCAGCTTGCCAAAGCCGAGCTTGATCGCGTCGTTCATCCCGGTCTTGGCGCGCGCGTCCTTGAGCCGGTCGGTGTAGCGGCGCTCATCGCGGAATCGGAGCGGGTCGACCGGCACGTTGGGCACGCCGATGTCGAACCAGGTCTCATTGTCGAACATCGACTTTAGGCGCGCGGTCGCGCTCATGCGCATGTGATAGTTCGAGCTTGGAATGACGAACTGGTTCGCCTCGACGTCCTTGTAGAACACAAGCTGCCCGGTCTCCGGGCACTTGATCCACATGTTCTCCGACACTTCGCGCCGTAGCAGCGAGCGGATTTTTGGACGGACGACGCTGGTGAGCCAGTTCATGGCGCTTGATGTAGTCCCGAAAGGCCGACAAATCCACTCCCACGGCTCGTGCCCGCGACCGCCGAGACCCAGAGTACGCGTCACAAAAAGGCTGGATTCCCGCCTTCGCGGGGGATGAGCGGAGGCTGCGTCAGCGCACCACTTGATGCGACAGCGCCACGCCGCGGCCTTCCTGCGCCGAGCGCAGCATCGCAAGGCAGACTTCCAGCGTCGCCATCGCCCATGGGCCGTCATGCAAGGGCACCCTGCCGTCAACCACGGCGCCGTAAAGCTCGTCGATCACCTCTGCGCGCGGGACCGTTGGCGGCGGCAGCGGATCGAGGCCCGCGGCGCCGTCCTGATAGATCATCACGCCGTTCGGCATCGGGCGCAGGTCGGCGCGCTCGCAGCTCACGATGATGGTGCCGAAGTGCTGATGCGAGGGCGCTTGCTCGGCTAATGGCCGATAGGCCGCGCCGCCATAGTTGCGCGCGTTCTTGAACGCAGCCTCCTCGTCAGCACTCGCGAAGCGCCGTGACGATCCGCGCGCGCCGGGGTCTTTCGTCTGGCCCATCTCGCCGATCCGGTCGGAAAATTCGTCGGAGTCGAAGCGGCCATAGCCGCTATAGCTGAGCGACGCGAAGGCCTCGCCTTCGAATGTCAGCAGCGCCGAATAAGCGCCCTCCGTTGGCCGGGACTTGTCCCATGCCCCGGTCGCGGCGCGCACGCTTTTCACCATCCCGCCGCCCAGCAGGCGCACGATGTCGACCTGATGCGCGGCCTGATTGAAGATCGCGCCCCCGCCTTGCGCGGTGTCGAGCTCTTCGGGCCGGCGCGGGCGATAGAGGAAGTCGGTGTAGTTGAGCGCGTGGATCATCCGCACCGCGCCGTAGACGCCGCTGTCGATCAGCGCGCGGGTGCGGGCGATCGGTGCATCGAAGGAATGACTGTGGCCGACGATCAGATGGACGCTCGCGCGGCGTGCGGCCTCGATCATCGCGGTGCAGTCTTCCAGCGTCAGCGCCATCGGCTTTTCGACCAGCAGATGCTTGCCGTGCCGCGCAGCGAGGATCGCGTGCTCGGCGTGGAGCTGATGCGGCGTCGCCACATAGACGATCTCCACCGCCGGATCGTCGCAAAGCCCCGCGACGGTCGCGTAGCTCTTCGCCGCGAAATCCGCCGCGAAGCGCTGCCGCGCCTCCGCGCGCGGATCGGCCGCAGCCACCAGCGTGACCCGCGGATCGCGCGCCAGGGTCGGGAGCATGACGGTGAACGCCCGCCCGAGGCCCGCGACGCCGACGCGCAGCGTGCGGCGCGCGCTCACGACTTCCCCAACTCGACGGCTTCGTGCCTTCTCATTAGACTGATCTTAGATACCCGGAATGACGCGCACTACAACGAATGCGCGCAAGGAGCCGCTCATGACGCCTGAGGAAAACGGCCTTCTGTGTCGCGTCGAGGGCAATGCGCCGATGGGGCAGATCATGCGCCGCCATTGGATCGCGGCGTGCCTCTCCGAAGAGGTCGCGGAGCCCGACGGCGCGCCGCTGCGCGTCAGGCTGCTCGGCGAGGATCTCGTGGTGTTCCGTGACAGCAAGGGCCGCCTCGGCGTGCTCGACGAATATTGCTCGCATCGCCGCGCATCGCTGCTCTATGCGCGCAACGAGGACTGCGGCCTGCGCTGCCTCTATCACGGCTGGAAATTCGACGTGGACGGCAATGTCGTCGAAATGGCGTCCGAACCCGCCGAAAGCAACATCCCGCAGCGCGTGAAGCACAAGGCCTATCCGGCATGCGAGGCCGGCGGCTTCGTGTGGTGCTACATGGGTCCGGCCGACGAGATGCCGGCGTTCGAGCGACCGGCCTTCGCGCCGACGCCGGACGCGCGCGTCTCCGCCACCAAGGTCCGGGTGCGCTGCAACTGGGCGCAGATCCTGGAAGGCCAGATCGACTCGGCGCATTCGTCGAGCCTGCATTCCTCCGACATGGTGCCGGCACAAGTTGAGGGCGCGCGAGCGACGGAAACGAACTGGCTGCGGCCGTCGACCGACAAGGCGCCGCGCTTCCAGATCGAGCGGACCACTTATGGATTTCGCTACGCGGCGATCCGCCGCCCGATTCAGAACGAAGCGACGCACGACTACATCCGCACGACCGTCTACATCGCGCCGTTCACCGCGCTGATCCCGCCCAACAACGTGCACAACGTCGCGACGCTGCTTACGCCGGAGGACGATCACAACACGATTTTCTACTTCATCGCGTGGAACGGCACCGACAAGCCCGGCATCGACGCCGACGCCTGGCGCAAGTTCAACGTGCTCGAATGGGGCGTGGACGTCGACGCGGACTTCAACGGCATCCGCACGCGCGCGAACAACTACCGCCAGGATCGCGCCGCCATGAAGGCCGGCAACTTCACCGGCATCGCCGGCATCCCGAACCAGGACATCGCCATGTGGGAAGGCATGGGTCCGATCAGCGACCGCGGCCAGGAGCACGTCGGCGCCTCCGACGTGGCCGTCGTGGCGTTCCGGCGCCTGATGGTCGAGGCCGCACGCATGATGCAGAACGGCGGTCCGGCGATCGGAACGACGGCCCCGCGCATCGTCCACGCGACAATCAGTTCCTACGAAGGTGTAGTACCGAAAACCGTGAACTGGCGTACGCTCGGCGGGGGAAGCGAAGCGCCACGCGAACGCGTCGCGTGACAAACGACAATGGTTTCCGGGAGGAAGATCATGAAATCGACAATCGCCTGCGCGTTCGCCGCGCTGGCGCTGTTCGGCAGCGACATCGCGTCGGCCGAAGACACCATCAAGCTCGCGGTCGGGCAGCGCGGTAACTGGGACACGTCCGTATCCGAAATCGGCCAGCGCGCCGGCATTTTCAAGAAGTACGGGCTGACGCTGGACATCGTCTACACGCAAGGTGCCGGCGAAACACAACAGGCGGTGATCTCCGGCAGCGTCGACCTCGGCATCGCGGCCGGCGTGATGGGTGTGTTCAGCGCCTTCTCGAAGGGCGCGCCGGTGCGCGTGATCGCCGCCGAGACGACCGGCGCGGCCGATCTCTACTGGTACGTAAAGGCGGATTCGCCGATCAAGACGCTCAAGGACACCGACGGCAAGACGCTCGCCTATTCGACCAACGGCTCGTCCACGCACGGCATCGTGACGGCCTTCATGAAGCAATATGACCTGAAGGCGAAGCCGACCGCGATGGGCGGCCCGGCCGCGAACCTCACCGCCGTGATGTCGGGCCAGGTCGACGTCGGCTGGGCGGCGCCGCCGTTCGGCCTCGATCAGCTCGACAAGGGCGAAATCCGCCGCATCGCGACCGGCAACGACGCGACGGCCTTCAGTGGCCAGACCGTGCGGCTGAACATCGCCAACGCGGTTTTTTTGGCGGCACATCGGGACATCGTCGAACGATACATGAAGGCTTACCGCGAGACGGTCGCGTACATGTACAAGGATCCGGCGGCGCTGAAGCTCTATGCCGACTGGCTCAACATCAGCATGGAAAAGGCCAAGCGCACGCGCGACGAGTTCTTCCCGACGCCTGCGATCGAGCCCGACAAGATCGTCGGTCTCGATGCGATCGTGAAGGACGCGGTCGAGCTTAAGTATACGGCAAAGCCGCTGACCAAGGAGCAGCTTACGGAGCTGATCCAGATCCCACCGCGGTGAGGGTTCTCTCCGTTCCCTCCCCCTTTTCAGGGGGTGGTGGAGACCGAGTTATTCCGCTGCCGCCTTCTTCGCGCCGTGGATGCCGGCGCTGAGCTGCGCCACGAGATCGGTCACCGCCGCGACGGTGCGCGCGGTCGCCTTGCCGTCCGCATCGAGGCTTTGGCGCACCGCATCGACCAGCGCCGAACCGACGACCACGCCGTCCGCCCCTTCGGCGATCGCGCGCGCCTGTTCGCCTGTGCGCACGCCAAAGCCGACAGCCACAGGCAACTTGGTGTGGCGCTTGATGCGCGCGACCGCCGCGTTGACCTTGGACGGATCGGGCGTGGCCGCGCCGGTGATGCCGGTGATCGAGACGTAATAGACGAAGCCGGAGGTGTTGTTCAGCACCGCCGGCAGCCGCTTGTCATCGGTCGTCGGCGTGGCGAGACGGATGAAGTTGAGCCCGGCCTTGAGCGCCGGGAGGCACAGCTCCTCGTCTTCCTCCGGCGGCAGGTCGACGACGATCAGGCCATCGACGCCGGCCGCCTTGGCGTCGACGAGGAATTTTTCGACGCCGTAGATGTAGATCGGATTGTAGTAGCCCATCAGCACGATCGGCGTCGCATCGTCGGATTGGCGGAACGCGCGGACGAGGCCGAGCGTCTTGACCATCGTTTGCCCGGCTTTGAGTGCGCGCTGGCCCGCCACCTGGATCGCGGGGCCGTCGGCCATCGGATCGGTGAACGGCATGCCGAGCTCGATCACGTCGGCGCCGGCCGCGGGCAACGCCTTGACGATCGCAAGGCAAGCTTCGGCGTCCGGATCGCCGGCCATCAGGAATGTCACCAGCGCGGCGCGGCCTTCGGCTTTGAGCGCGGCGAAGCGTCTATCGATGCGCGTTGTCATGCGATGACGCGGCTCACAGCCGGCCCCCGAGATGCCGCGCGACGCTGTCCAGATCCTTGTCGCCGCGACCGGAGAGATTGACCACCATCAGGTGATCCGTCGGCTTTTCCGGCGCGATCTCGGCGACGCGCGCGAGCGCATGCGCGGGCTCGAGCGCCGGGATGATGCCCTCAAGCCGCGAGCAGAGCCGGAATGCCGCAAGCGCCTCGTCGTCGGTCGCGGAAAGGAATTTCACCCGCCCCATGTCGTTGAGCCAGGCGTGCTCCGGGCCGATGCCCGGATAATCCAACCCGGCCGAGATCGAGTGCGCCTCAGTGATCTGTCCGTCGTCGTCCATCAGGAGATACGCGCGGTTGCCGTGCAGCACGCCCGGCCGTCCGCCCGCGATCGATGCCGCATGCAGGCTGGTGCCGAGCCCGTGCCCCGCCGCCTCGACGCCGTAGATCTCGATCTCCTTGTCGTCAAGGAAAGGGTGGAACAGTCCCATGGCGTTCGAGCCGCCGCCGATGCAGGCGATGAGGGAATCCGGCAAGCGGCCTTCGGCCTCCTGCATCTGCACGCGGGTTTCATTTCCAATCACGCACTGGAAATCGCGCACCATCGCGGGATACGGATGCGGCCCCGCGACCGTGCCGATGCAGTAGAACGTATCCGTGACGTTGGTCACCCAGTCGCGCAACGCCTCATTCATCGCGTCCTTCAGCGTCTTGGAGCCGGACACGACCGGGCGCACCTGCGCGCCGAGCGCCTTCATGCGCAGCACGTTCGGCTGCTGGCGCTCGACGTCGACCTCGCCCATGTAGACGATGCAGTCGAGCCCGAATTTCGCGCACAGCGTCGCGGTCGCGACGCCGTGCATGCCGGCGCCGGTCTCGGCGATCACGCGCGGCTTGCCCATGCGCTTGGCCAGCAGGATCTGGCCGAGCACGTTGTTCACCTTGTGGGCGCCGGTGTGGTTGAGGTCCTCGCGCTTGAAATAGATTTTCGCGCCGCCAAAATACTCGGTCAGGCGTTCGGCGAAATAGAGCGGCGACGGGCGCCCGACATAGTTTTTCAGATAGCCATCCATCTGCGTCTTGAAAGCAGGATCGGTCTTGGCGGCGTTGTAGGCCTTCTCCAACTCGAGGATCAGCGGCATCAGCGTCTCGGCGACGAAGCGGCCGCCGTAGATGCCGAAATGCCCACGCTCGTCCGGGCCGGTGCGGAAGGAATTGGGCTGCAGGACGGTCATGCGGTACTCGCAACGCGGCGCGCGTTCGCCGGCAAGGCGGCATCGCGCGCGGCGCGGATGAAGGCGCGTATCTTATCAGGGTCCTTCTCGCCCGGCGCGCGTTCGACCCCGGACGACACATCGACGCCGCCAGCGCGCGTGATGCGCAGCGCCTCCGCGACGTTGTCGGCATCGAGGCCACCCGACAGCATGAAGGGGATCGGCAGATCGAGATGTTCAAGCAAGCGCCAGTCGAACGGCTTGCCGAGCCCGCCCGGCCGCGTCGCCTCGCGCGGCGCGCGCGCGTCGAAGAGAAGGCGGTCGGCAACCTTGGTGTAGCTCGGGATCGCGGCGAGGTCGGCCGGAGTTTCGATCGCGAGCGCCTTCATCACCGGAAGGCCGAAGGACTGCCTGATCGCGCGGACGCGCTCGGGCGTTTCGTGGCCGTGAAGCTGCAGCATGTCGGGTTTCAAGGCATCGATGATCTGCGCCAGCGTCACATCGTCGGCATCGACCGTGAGCGCAACTTTCTTCGCGCGGCCGTTGACGCGCGCACCGAGCGCCCGGGCGCTCTTCAGGGAGATATTGCGCGGGCTGGGCGCAAAGAACACGAAGCCGACAATGTCGGCGCCCGCGTCGAGCGCGGCATCGAGCGCGTCGGCGGTTGAAAGCCCGCAGATTTTCACCAGCAAAGTCATGGCGGGGCGGGTTCTAGCGCGGTTTCGCGCCTGGTCCAAATCAACCGGGGGCACCCAAATCCCGCCACACCAGCATCGCGGCGGCCAAATCCTCGAGCGCCGTACCCACCGACTTGAACAGCGTGATCTCGCTCGCTTTGGTGCGGCCCTTGGCCGTGCCGCGGCAAAGCTCGAACAGGTCACCGCGGATACCGTCCTTCTTCAGCACGCCCCTTTTCAGAGGCTGCACGATGTCGCCGGCCTCCTTGAGGGCGGTGCGGGTGTCGACATAGACCCGGGCACGCCGGATCGCGTCGTCGTCGGCCTCGCGCATCTTGGGCGTGAAGCCGCCGACGAGATCGACATGCGCGCCTTTCTTCAGCCATTTGCCGCGCACGAGCGGCTCTGCCGACAGCGTCGCGCAGGACACGATATCGGCCTCACGCACGGCCGCTTCGAGGTCGTCGGTGACCTCGATCTCGATGCCCGTCACGGCAAGCGCGAAGGCGGCCTGCACGGCGCGGCCGCGCGTGCGGTTCCACAGCGTAATGTGCCGGATCGGCCGCACGCTCGCATGCGCGCGCACGAGATGCGGCGCGAGCGCGCCCGCCCCGACCATCACGAGCCGCGCTGAGTCCTCACGCGCCAGATACGAGGCCGCGAGCGCCGAGGCCGCAGCCGTGCGCCAGCGGGTCAGAATGGTGCCGTCAATCGCAGCGAGCGGCTCGCCGGTGTTGCCGGACATCAGGAGATAGCTGCCGAGGACTGCGGGTTTTTCGATCTTGCCGTTGTCGGGAAAAACGGTCACGACCTTGCAGCCGAGGAACGACCCCTCCCCGGCGGTCCAGGCCAGCATCAGCAGCAGTGTTGCGTCCGCGCCCGGCTGCGGCACGGTGTGATGATGGCGCGGCGGCACCGTGATGTCGGCGCGAAAGGCCTCGCGCAGAGCTTCGATCAGCCCCGGATAGGTGAGCGCGCGGTCGATATCCTTGGCGGTGACGACGCGCATGTGCGGGTTGTCGTTCAGGCGGCGGAAGGATGGCGATACGGGATCGTGGCGACCGACGTCTTGGGCGCAGAATCTCGCGCCACGTCCTCGATCTGACGATGCAGCCCTTCGATCTCGGCCCGCGTTGCCTTCTGCTCCGCGGCGAGCAGGCGCGCGCGCCTGCGCCATTTGCCTTGCCGCGCCCAGGCCGCGATCCCGCCGATGACGACACCCGCGATCAGCGCCGCCAGCACCACGACGAAGAGCGGTGCTTTGAGCGAGAACATCGGCGGATCGGATGCGAACGGATCGAGTGACACGAGCACGGGCACCCGGTTCGCGACCGCGAACAGCACGATCAGGATCGCGAGCGGAACCAGGATGATGAGTGTGGCGATCTTGCGGATCACGGGACCTCCGCCGTCATTGCGGGACGGCCCGAAGGGCCGGATCAATCGCTGTTCAGCCGCTCGCGCATTTCCTTGCCGGTCTTGAAGAACGGCACGGACTTGCGGTCGACCGACACGTGGGCGCCGGTGCGCGGGTTGCGGCCGGTGCGCGCCGGGCGATGCTTGACCGAGAACGCGCCGAAGCCGCGCAGTTCGACGCGGTCGCCGCGCGCGAGCGCCGCCGTGATCTCGTTGAGGATCGCGTTGACGATGTTCTCGACGTCGCGCTGATAGAGATGCGGGTTCTGGCTGGCAATGTGCTGAACGAGCTCGGACTTGATCATCGACGTCGCCGCCCCCTGGCCATGATCCACTGTAGTTCGCCTTCGCTCCGCCGGCGCCCGGCCATCGACCGGCGCGCCGCGTGTCTCAGTCAGCGGCGGAAGGGTGCCAAAGCGCCAGTAGACCGTCAAGGTTGAGACGATCGATTGCTTGCACGGTGCCCCAGTCGGTCAGGCGGCGCGCGAACGGGCCGAGACCGACCGCGTCGAGCGCGGCGCCGGCCGCCAGATGCAGAATCGACAGGTCGCTGAAGCGGGATCTCAGTTGCCAGTCGCGCATCGGCGTGTCCGCCTTGATGCCCTTCTCCTTGACGAGCCAGTCGATCGCGGTCTGCTCGTTGCCGAGCTGATCGACCAGCTTCAATTCGAGCCCCTGCCGCCCGGTGAACACGCGGCCGTCGGTGACGCGCTCCAGCGTCGCGTCGTCCATATGGCGGCGGTCGCGCACCATGTCGTGGAACCAGGCGTAGGAGTCCTTCACCAGCGCTTCGATCGCGGCGCGGGCCTCGGGGCTCGTCGGCTCGAAGCCGTTCGGCGCAGCCTTGAGCGGCGAGGACTTGATCTCCTCCACCTTCACGCCGACCTTGTTCAGCAGGTCGGTGAAGTTCGGATACTGAAACAGCACGCCGATCGAGCCGACCAGCGAAGTCTCCTGCGCCACGATGTGGTCGGAGCTCATCGCCGCGATGTAGCCGCCGGAGGCCGCAAGGCCGTCGACCACGACGACGAGCGGTTTCGCCGCGGCGACGCGACGGAGCGACTCGTGGAGCTGCTCGGAGCCGGCCGTCGTGCCGCCGGGTGAGTCGATGTGCACGATCACCGCCTTGACGTTCGACTTGGCGAGCTTGTCGAGCGCCTCGACGCGCTCCTGGTCGTTGCGGATCAGGCCGGTGATGGTCACGCGGGCGATGGTGTCGGCGCCGCCCGCCATCGCGTCGCCGCGGCGCGCAACCGTCGCGGCAACCGCGCCGACGCCCAAGATCGCGACCAGCACGGCCAATACGCGCCAGAAGGTGAGCTTGCGCCGCATGCGGCGGCGATCGACGATCACGTCGGCGTCGAGCGACATTCAGCTTCTCCGCTTCGATTTGAGTTTCGGCCCCGACAGTGGCCCCGCCGGCGCGGAGCGTCAATGGCACGCCGCAAGGTGCCGTAATTGTGGCGAATGAAGAGGAAACCTCTTCGCCGCGTTTGTCCCTCTCCCCGTTTCACGGGGAGAGGGAAAGCAAGAGCGGAGATAGGGTCAGGCAGACCTCAGTCTCAGTCGTCCTTCTTCTCGCGCTGCTTGAGCGCGGTGCCGAGAATATCGCCGAGCGTCGCGCCGGAGTCCGACGAGCCGTACTGGGCGATCGCCTCCTTCTCCTCGGCGACTTCGAGCGCCTTGATCGACACGCCGACCTTGCGGGCCTTCTTGTCGAACTGGGTCACGCGCGCGTCCACCTTCTGACCGACCGCGAAACGCTCGGGCCGCTGCTCGGAGCGGTCGCGGGCGAGATCGTTGCGCTTGATGAAGGCGGTGAACTCGGTCCCGACGATCTTCACGTCGATGCCGTTTTCCTTCACCTCGGTCACCTCGGTGGTGACGACCGCGTTGCGCTTGAGGTCGCCCGGCTCGGCGAAGGGATCGGCTTCAAGCTGCTTGATGCCGAGCGAGATGCGCTCCTTCTCGACGTCGACGTCGAGAACCTGCGCCTTCACCTTGTCGCCCTTCTTGTATTCCTCGATCACCTGCTCGCCCGGGCGCTTCCAGTCGAGATCGGAGAGGTGGACCATACCGTCCACGTCGCCGTCGAGGCCGAGGAACAGGCCGAACTCGGTCTTGTTCTTGACCTCACCTTCGACCTCGGTGCCGGGAGGATATTTCTCGACGAACTGCTCCCACGGATTGCGCATGGTCTGCTTGAGACCGAGCGAGATGCGGCGCTTGACGGGATCGACTTCGAGCACCTGCACCTCGACTTCCTGCGAGGTGGAGACGATCTTGCCGGGGTGCACGTTCTTCTTGGTCCACGACATTTCGGACACGTGGATCAGGCCCTCGATGCCGGGCTCGAGCTCCACGAACGCGCCGTAGTCGGTAATGTTGGTGACGCGGCCCTTGAGCTTGGCGCCGACCGGGAACTTGTTCTCGATGCCCTGCCACGGATCGTCGAGCAATTGCTTCATGCCGAGCGANNTTGACCTTCACCTGCTGGCCGATGTTGAGCACCTCAGTCGGGTGATTGACTCTGCGCCACGCGATGTCGGTGACGTGCAAGAGACCATCGATGCCGCCGAGGTCCACGAACGCGCCGTAATCGGTGATGTTCTTGAC
>PLJS01000014.1 GCA_003140315.1 Hyphomicrobiales bacterium | reverse complement strand
TATCATGTTTGCTCCCGCTTTCGGGGGCATAGCCGACATGGCGGGACATGCTGCTGGGCTTGTCCCGGTCGAAAATGACCCATCAGCGACATTGAGCGGGCAGGGTTGCGGTGCTGCACAACTGCTTTCATCAAATGTGGTAGAGTGTGACATCGCGGCGCGGGCCCAATCCATGAGGCCACGGGATTTCATGCCGCGCGGCTGGCATGCAAGGAACCGCGAACGCGACGACGCGTTCGACTGATTACCGGTGCAGCACTACGGCAAGTAAAAGAAGGACGGCCACNNCCCACTTCCTATCGGGCGGATCGATTGGAAAGCAGATCCAGCAGCGCTGCGCTCGGCGCGCATTTCGCAACTAGCCACTTAATCTAGCGAACTGCTAGAGTTGGGCTCGGATCCTAAGAGGCTCTCCAATGCGCCGATGGTTTTTAAGCTATCATAGCCACGATCAAGTCCTGGCCGAGGAGCTTAAGGCCGCGATTGAGCGCAAGGACCCTGGCGCCACAGTATTTTTTGCGCCCGAGGCGCTCCGCGCGGGAGCTCGTTGGGCGCCGGCGATCGACAAAGCCATCGCGGAAGCTACCGCATTCGTTCTACTTGTTGCCAAAACGGGTGTGGGACGTTGGCAGGCGATCGAATATGACAAAGCCTTCGACAGACACGTCGAGACTCCCGATTTTCCAGTCGTACTTATGCTCCTCGAGGGGCAGCCGGCGCCTGCGCTGCCCTTTCTGAAACAGCTTCATTGGATTGTCTCAACAGACCTGAGATCCGAAAAAGATGTGGGACGGCTAATCGAGGCCGTTACCTCCGGCAGCGACCCCAAGTTAGAGGGACGCTGGCGCTACACGTCGCCCTACCGCGGACTCGCCGCCATGGAGGAGAAAGATAGTGACTATTTCTTTGGTCGTGAACAGAAAACTATCGAGATCCTGAAAACCCTCAGCGCTTCCTCCGGCCAGATTCCGGTGCTGTTGGGCGCATCAGGAGTGGGTAAGTCCTCGCTGGCACAAGCTGGCGTGCTCGCGGCGCTGCAGCGGCAGGCCTGGCCTGAGATCGAGCGACTCGGCGGGAAAGGACCTAACCCGCTCAAAGCCGAGGCGATCGGGGCATGGCCTGAGAGATTCAGGCACAGCCGCACTTGGTGTTTTCTAAAAATGAAGCCCGGCCCAGACCCGATCATCTCGCTCGTCGAGGCCTTTCTGGAGGCTTGGCAGTTCGACGCGACGGAAGCGGCTCGTTTTGAAAAGCGATATGAATGGGTACAAGCGCTGCTCAGCAGGAAGGCGGACCTTGCAGCGCTGATTGATGCAACGAGGCGACGCAGTAAGGATCTGAACCAACCCGCCAACCCAGTATTCTTTCTCTACATTGACCAGGGCGAACAGCTTTACGATGCGCGGGGAGATCAGGCTCGGAGCTTGCTCTTCTCTGAACTTATCGCACATGGCGTTCGTGACGCGCGTTTCGCGGTGCTGATGAGCATGCGCAGCGACTTTCTCGCTGCCTTGCAGAATGACGACCAGATCTTTTCCGTCCATAGCAAGATCGACGTGCCACCGTTGCGGCAACCAGAAATCGTCAGGGTCATCAAAGAGCCCGCAGAGCAGCTCTCGGCGCGTTTCGAGTCGGACGCTACGATCGACGTAATTGCGCGGAGCACTGTAGGGGGTTCTGACAAAGACAGTGCCCTGCCCCTATTGTCTTATATGCTGGATGATATGTGGACTGAAATGGTGAGAAGGGGCGATGGAGTACTGCGGCAACCAGCCTTCGAACTTGCTAAAGTGCTTGCGGATCGCGCTAACAAATTCCTTCGTGACAATCCGGCAGCCGAGGCCGCGACGCGCCAAATATTCATTTTTAAGCTCTCGACTGCACGCGAAAAGGGGGCGCCAACGTTGCGCAGGGCGAGGTACTCGGAATTTGACCGGGACGAATGGCAAGTTGTAAGTGAGCTGGCGGATGACCCGTACCGTCTGTTGATTATTGCGACGCCCGACGCGGAAGAGCCCTATGCCGAGGTCGCCCACGAGGCAATCTTTCGGCACTGGGAAAAACTACGCAAATGGATGGAGGAAGACAACGAGTTTCTGATTTGGAGGGCGCAGCTCGAGTCTGACCGCCGGCAATGGACAAATCAGCCGGAGCGGACGCGAGGCGAAGCTCTCTTGATGGGACTTGCGCTTTCGAAGGCAAAGAGGTGGTCGACTAGCCGAGCCGACGATATACCAAAGCCGGACCAAGAGTTCATTGAACGGAGTATCAAGGCAGACAAAGAAAGAAAATCCGCCGGATTATCGAACTGGTTCGGACAATTCGTTCCGGCAACGGAGGCGTCGATTTGGCCTCTGCTTGGCCTCGGTGCCACCTTCTTGCTGTTAGATGGTGTCGCAACAACTTTGTTTGGGTTGGTCGGGCTGGCCACGCAAGGTACCGGTGGGCTCCTGGTGCTCGGAATAAGCGAAATCTTCTCCGGTATCGGCACACTACGCCGAAAGAGCTGGGCGAGGATTGTCGGGGGAATGGCCTGTCTTGCCGGCCTGTACTACGCGGCGAACAACCTTACCAGAGCACCCGACGCCGCGTCATTTATAGGAAACGTAGTTCTTATTGGCGCCAATCTGGGTGTCATCGCAATACTCGTCATTGGGTGGGAAGAAAGTCGCTCAAAAGATCTGGCCGCTCGCTACCTTTCTTCATCTAACTCGCCGGCGTGGATGATGGCTGTTCCGCTCTTCGCGAACACTTTGCTGCTGATTTCAGCCGCTTTAAATGACCCGTTGCATTATTGGGGACTATTTGTTCCGATGTTAATCGCACTCGCCGTGATATATATCGGAATGCTATTGATGTATCGTAAATCGACTTAGCAATATAGCGCGACGACGGTCGATCTGCTACAAATTCGGGCAGCCGCCGATGACGCGGCCTCAAGAAAGCTTGGGTGGGTTAGAACCGCCCATAACTTAGCGTCGATTCGGTGCTCTTGCAATCCGTTGGAAGCGACAAGCAGAAAAAGGGCCCCACCGAAGTGAGGCCCGAGTTGGGGATAGGCTAGTAGAACACGTTAAAGCGATTCTGGTCCTGCAAGGAAGCGAGCATTTCGTGCTGCTGGGGTTCCACGAGATCGGTGAGAAAGCAAACGGCCGTCTCGCCGAAGTCGTGGCACCGCATCAGGGGACCGACAAATCCCGTGGCCGGGATGCCATGCTTCTTCTGAAATCGTAACACGGCACTTTGGGTGAAGGGCCCGAAGAAGCTGGTCTCGCGCCCGGCGCCATGCGTTCAACCGCTACCGACGGGAGGAGTGCGTCCAAATGCCAGCGAAAATAGCAAGATCAGCCTCTCGACCACCGTTCGGGCTGCCAGTAGTGGCGGCAGTCGTCCGAACCTCGCTTCTGTCTTGCAAAAAGGCCGGAAAAACGCGAGTATTCACGCCAGTTCGGGAGTCATCTGGAGAATCCCGGGCTAATCTCCACCCCGCAAACTTGGTGCCCGACATCACAACAAGCTAAGGAGGAGCGTTTTATGAAAAAACTTACGATGACGTTGACGGCAGCGGCGCTCGCACTGGGCACGTTGGCTGTGACGGCCAGCGCGCAAACCCAATGGCTAGGCGCGGCGAGCTTGCACGCGCGGATTCAGAACGCTACGCCAATCATTACACAGATAGCTTGCAACGGAACAACTGGGGTCCATGGCTGTGGTCCTGGTTGGTATTGGCGCGATGGCCGGCGCGGCATGGCGTGTTACCGCTGCTGATAATCTTTCGCGAAGCAAGGCCGCCGTTCTCGGCGGCCTTGGCTTTAACCTTTGTCGATCAATCCCTATAGGCGTACTGTTTGATGAAGCGGTTGCCGTATTGACTGCGGATCACCGGTTGGGAAGCTACTCATCAACAGAAAGGCTCAACACACGGCGTCCTTGCTCGCCAAGCCAGCGCCGCGTAACGTCAATCTCGGCAGCGACCGCTTCGCAATGTTCAACAAAAAGCGGGACATCCCCATGAACGAACTCGATATGAGATTGTTTGCCCGCAATGCGGGGGTCAACATCGCTTATCCGGCAGGCAGCGTCGTCTTCACTCAGGGCGATCCAGGTAACA
>PLJS01000064.1 GCA_003140315.1 Hyphomicrobiales bacterium | reverse complement strand
GACATCGTCCGGGACGGTCGGCGGAGCGTTCTCGGGTCGGCGCGGTTTGGAATCCATCGAATCTCTCCTGCGGCGAACTCGGCCGTCAGCACGAAAAACGCAGGCGCTTCATCGAAGTTCCCTTGGCGGCGCGCGTCAGGCAAACTCCAGGATCACGGCGTCGACCTGCAGGCTGTCGCCGGCTTTCGCGTGCAGCTTCTTCACCGTGCCGTCGCGTTCCGCGCGCAGCACGTTCTCCATTTTCATGGCTTCGACCACCGCCAGCATCTCGCCGGCCTTCACGTCCTGGCCTTCGGCAACCGCGATCGACTTCACGAGGCCGGGCATCGGACAGAGCACCTTCTTGCCCGTGTCGGCCGCGACCTTGACCGGCATCAGTCGCGCGTAGTTCGCCTCGCGCTCGGTGTAGACCTGCGTGCGTGCCTGCGCGCCGCGCCACGACAGCAGGTAGCCGTTCGCGATGGCACGAACCTGCACCGAAACATGCGTGCCGTTGAGCGTGCCCGACCACACCGGATCGCGCGGTTTCCAGGGCGAGCTCAGCGTCACGAGGTCGTCGGCGCCGGCCTTGCCCTCCCCGCCCCGGTAGCGGACCGTCATCGTGGCATCGGCCGTATCGGGAACGAGACCGGCCTCGCCGTCACCGAACCGCACTTCGCTTTGGTCGAGAACCTCGACGACATATTCGCGCGTATCCAGCCACACGCGCCGGCTCGTCGCCCGTGTCACGGCACGGCCGGTGAGCTGGCCGGAAATCAGCCGTTTGCGGCTGCCGAGCTTGTGATCGATCGCGACCGCCACGCAGGCGAGCACGCGCGCGCTCTCGCCCTCGGGCACAGGGTTCTGGAACCCGTCCTTGAATTCCTCGGCGATGAAGCCGGTCGAAAGGTTACCTTCGCGCCAGCGCGGATGCGCCATCAATGCTGCGAGGAACGGAATGTTGTGGCGGATGCCCTCGATCGCGAAGGCATCGAGCGCGTCGGCCTGCGCGTCGATCGCGGCCGCGCGCGTGCCCGCATGGGTGACCAGCTTGGCGATCATCGGATCGTACCAGATCGAGATCTCGCCACCCTCGTACACGCCGGTGTCGTTGCGCACCGTGATGCCGTTTTTCTGGCTTTCCTCGGGCGGCCGATAGGTCACAAGCCGCCCGGTCGAGGGCAGGAAGTTGCGCGTCGGGTCTTCGGCGTAGACGCGGCTCTCCACCGCCCAGCCGGCCAGTTTCACGTCGGATTGCTTGAGCTTCAGCGGCTCGCCCGCCGCCGACCGGATCATCTGCTCGACCAGATCGATCCCGGTGATCAATTCCGTCACCGGATGCTCGACTTGCAGCCGCGTGTTCATCTCCAGGAAGAAGAAGCTCTTGTCCTGTCCGGCGACGAACTCGACCGTGCCGGCGCTGTCGTAGCCGACGGCCTTCGCGAGCGACACCGCCTGCTCGCCCATCAGCCGCCGCGTCGCTTCATCGAGCAGCGGCGACGGCGCCTCCTCGATGACCTTCTGGTTGCGGCGCTGGATCGAGCATTCGCGCTCGCCGAGATAGAGCACGTTGCCGTGCTTGTCGCCGAGCACTTGAATCTCGATGTGGCGCGGATCGACGATGAACTTCTCGATGAACATGCGGTCGTCACCAAAGGAGGATTTCGCCTCGGACTTCGAGCGCGCGAAGCCTTCCGCCACCTCGGACTGCGAATAGGCGATGCGCATGCCCTTGCCGCCACCGCCGGCCGAGGCCTTGATCATCACCGGATAGCCGATCTCGTCGGCGATCTTGATCGCGTGCTGTTCGTCGTCGATCACGCCGAGATGGCCCGGCACAGTCGAGACCTTCGCGGCGGCCGCAGCCTTCTTGGACTCGATCTTGTCGCCCATCGCGGCGATCGCGCCGGGGTTCGGCCCGATGAACACGATGCCGGCGGCCGCAAGCGCCTTCGGGAAAGCCTCGCGCTCGGACAGGAAGCCATAGCCGGGGTGCACGGCTTCCGCCCCGGTCTGCCGGCAGGCCGCAACGATCTTGTCTATCACGAGATAGCTTTCCGCCGCGGCCGGCGGGCCTATATTCACCGCTTCGTCCGCCATTTCGACGTGCAGCGCGTCACGGTCGGCGTCGGAATAGACCGCGACCGTCGAAATGCCCATACGGCGGGCGGTCTTGATGATCCGGCAGGCAATCTCGCCGCGATTGGCGATCAGGATGCGCTTGAACATACCCGACTAACCTCTAAACCGGCCTTCAGCCTTTGCGGCGTTGCAGCAAAAAAGTCAATCAGGTGTCCGGCTGACTTGTGACGGTCACATGGGATCGGCACACTCCGCGTCCCGCCGGGAGGAATTCGCCGATGCTGAGATTGCTCGTCGCGCTCGCGCTGTGCCTGCTCACGCTTCAACCCGGTTCGGCGCAAGACAAGCCGCGCCCTCATAACGTGATCCTGTTCGTTCCCGACGGGATGCGTGCCAGCAAGATCACGCCCGAACTGACGCCGGCCATGGCCGCGGTCCGCGACCAGGGCGCCAATTTCAAGAATTCGCACTCGCTGATGCCGACATTCACCACCGCGAACGCATCCGCGATGGCGACCGGCCATTATCTCGGCGACACCGGCGACTTCAGCAACACGCTTTACAGCGGCTTCCCGCTGCAGAGCCTCAACAACAGCGTGACGCCGTTCGTCGAGAACGACCGCGTGCTCCACGAGCTGGACGACCATTTCGACGACAGCTATCTCAACGAAGAGACGATCCTGAAGCTCGCGCGCGCGCAGGGCTACAGCACGGTCGCGATGGGCAAGCTCGGCCCGACCCTCATTTTCGACCACACCGCACGCACCGGCACCCACACCATCATCTTCGACGACTGGACCGGTACGCCGAACGGCGTCCCGCTCTCCGAGGAGGTCAAGACCGCACTGACGGCGGCCGGCCTTCCGACCACGACGCCGCCGCGCGGCGACAATGCGAAGCTCGGTGATTTCAAGACGCCTGGTACGACCGTCGCGAACATCGCGCAGCAGGACTATTTCGCCGACGTCGCGACCAAAGTGATCCTGCCGATGCTCAAGGCGCGCAACAAGCCGTTCGTAATGGTCTACTGGTCGCGCGATCCCGACGGCAGCCAGCACAATCAGGGCGACAGTCTGCTCCAGGTCGTTCCCGGCATCAACGGCCCGACATCGCACGCCGGCATCCGCAACGCGGACGGCAACCTGAAGCGCCTGCGCGACACGCTCGCCGAACTCGGCCTCGCCGACTCGACCAATATCATCATCGCGGCGGATCACGGCTTCTCCACCGTGTCGAAGGAGAGCAGCACCAGCCCCGCCGCGAAGGCCGACTATTCGAACGTGCCCAAGGGCATGCTGCCCTACGGCTTCGTCGCGATCGATCTCGCCAAGGCGCTGGGCCTGCCGCTGTTCGAGACCTTCGGCGCGAACAAGCGCGTCGGCGACGGCGCCTTCCCGACCGGCGGCAGTGGGCTGATCGGAAACGATCCGGCGAAGCCCGACGTGGTCGTCGCGGCAAACGGCGGCTCGGACCTGATCTATCTGCCGGGCGGCGACCGCAAGCTCGCGACGCGCGTCGTCGAAGCCCTCACGGCGCAGGACTACACCAGCGGCATCTTCGTGCGCGACGATCTCGGCGCGATCCCCGGCACGCTGCCGATGTCCGCGCTCAACCTGAAGGGCAACGCCGTCATGCCGACGCCCGCGATCGTCGTGAATTTCCGCTCCTACCATGCGGGCTGCGATCAGCCGGTCGCCTGCGCGGTCGAAGTGGCTGACACCGCGTTNNTGCAGCAGGGCCAGGGCATGCACGGCAGTTTCAGCCGCGCCGACACCAACAATTTCATGGCCGCCATCGGCCCGGACTTCAAGAAGGCGTTCGTCGACCCGGCTCCCGTGAGCAACGCGGACATTGGCAAGACGATCGCGCAGCTCCTGCGCCTCAAGCCCCACGACAAGGGAACGCTGGTGGGCCGCGTGATCACCGAGGCGTTCACCGGCGGAACCATGCCGGCATTCTTCGCGCTGACAAAGCAATCCACGCCGGGCACCACCGGTCTGCGCACCGTACTCGCCTATCAGCGCGTGGGACGAACGATGTATTTCGACGCGGCAGGCTTCCCCGGCCGCACGGTTGGTCTGGAAAACCGCAAAGCCGCCGCGAACCCGTAATCCGCGCGGCGGGAGCGTACTGCTCCCCTCTCATGGCCGCGTCAGCGGCAGCCGTTGGCGCGCTCCTGCGCCAGGATCCGTCCAACGCGCGCGCGCTGGCCCGGCGTCAGCGGCAGGTCGGCCGCATCGTCGTATTGGCAGCCGGCATTGCCGAAATAGTTCACCGCGCGGTCGGTCTTGAAGCAGAAGCCGGCATCCTTGTAGATCGAGTTGCGCTCCACCCATAATTGCTGGCACGCACCCTGCGCCAAAGACGGCGTCGCCGAGACGACCGTTACACCGGCGAGCATCAAACCGAGCGTAAGCTTTCTCATGGGCCCCTCCTCGCGGGATCGTCAAAGCGCGATCCGACTTTGCACGATCGCAAAGACGAGGTTATGCACGCCCCTGCCGGCGATTGGAACAACGGATTACGAATGAACGCTCTCGAACAGGCTCCTTTTGCGAAATTTCTCGGAATCAAGCTGATCAGCGTGACGCCCGACCGCATTGAGGCCGAGCTGAGCGTGCGCGAGGAGTTCAAGAACCGCGGCGGCATGATGCATGGCGGCGCCGTAATGGCCTATGCGGACAGCCTGGGCGGAACGGCCGCGCACGCGAATCTGCGGCCGGGCCAGCGCACCGCCACGATCGAGAGCAAGACCAACTTCTTCGCCTCGATCCCGATCGGCGACGTCGCGCGCGCCGAATGCGTGCCCTTGCATCGTGGCCGCTCCACCATCGTCGTGCAGACCCGCATCACCCGCAACGACGGCAAACTCGCCGCAATCGTGACGCAGACCCAGATCGTGATGGAGCCGGCCGGAGCATGATCCCGAAAAGTGGGACCCGGTTTTCGGACAAGATCATGCTCAAACCGATACTCAGGCCGGCGCGGGCTCGTGCGGGCGCGCAAACCACATCCACAACGACGCAACGATGAGCAGGCTGAAGGCGATCGGCCCATAGGGCATCGTGTGGCTCGTCTGCAGCTCCCAGCCGAACGCGACCAGTAGGATCAGCGCCGGCCATGGCGCCTTCCGCGCCAGCAGCAAGGCCAGCGCCGTCAGCGTCGCGGCAATGAAGATCGCCCATGAGCCGGTCAGGCTGATGAACGAGCCGACGCCGCCAACCCACGGATCGACCCATGTCGTATTGAGCATCAAGGTGACGCCCGCGACCTGGTCCGGCGTCAGCCGCCCGGCGGCCGCGAGGGTCTCGGTGTTGATGATGGCGCGGCCGAGACCGAAGCCGCCGATGGCGTCGAGCGAGGTGTAATAGACCATGAATACGAAGGTCGCGATGCGCGCGGCCCAGGCGAGCAAGCCCGGCAGCACCCCGTCTTTGTCGTCGACGCGGCCGGCGAGCATCCACAGTCCGACGGAGACAAGCCCGACCAACGGCGTCTGGATCATGTGCAGCAGGAACCACCAGTCCGGCCCCGGATAGGCCAACGCCTCGAAATGCGAGTGATAGGGCTCCGGCTTCGACAGGTACTGGTACATGCCGGGATCCGCGGTGAAGCGCGCGGGATGGAATAGCTCGATGCCAACCAGCGCCACCGGCGCGACGACGAGACAGAGCCACCAGAGGATCGCCCATAGGCGCTTGTTCATGCCCGCCCCCTTTTTGAATACCGCTCATTCGTCCTACGTCTCGGGAGCCAATTCAACTGCTTCGTTCGCCGCGGCGATTGTGATCGCCCGGCCGCGCGCACGGCTTTATGATCCGGGCCGGGAAACGTCGGACGGAGATTCGGCGATGGACGTGCGTGCGGCGGTGGCGGTCGCGGCGGGCAAGCCGCTCGAGGTGACGACGGTGCAGCTCGAGGGGCCGAAGGCCTTCGAGGTGATGGTCGAGATCAAGGCAACCGGCATCTGCCACACCGACGAGTTCACGCTCTCGGGCGGCGATCCCGAGGGTCTATTTCCCTCGATCCTCGGCCATGAGGGCGCGGGCGTCGTGGTCGACGTCGGCCCCGGCGTCACCTCGTTGAAAAAGGGCGACCACGTCATCCCGCTCTACACGCCGGAATGCCGCACCTGCCCCTCGTGCCTGTCGCGCAAGACCAACCTCTGCACCGCGATCCGCGCGACGCAGGGCCAAGGCCTGATGCCGGACGGCAGCTCGCGTTTCTCGATCGAGGGAAAGACGCTGCACCACTACATGGGCTGCTCGACCTTCGCGAATTTCACGGTGCTGCCGGAGATCGCGGTCGCGAAGATTCGGGAGGACGCGCCGTTCGACAAGGTCTGCTACATCGGCTGCGGCGTCACGACCGGCATCGGCGCGGTTCTCAACACGGCGAAAGTGGAGCCCGGCGCCACGGCCGTCGTGTTCGGGCTCGGCGGCATCGGACTCAACGTGATCCAGGGATTGCGGCTTGCCTCCGCCGACATGATCATCGGCGTCGATCTCAACAACGATAAGAAACAATGGGGCGAACGCTTTGGGATGACTCACTTTGTCAATCCGAAGGACGCGGGCGCCGACCTCGTCCCGCACCTCGTCAACATGACCAAGCGCGGCGCCGACCAGATCGGCGGCGCCGACTACACCTTCGACTGCACCGGCAATGTGAGCGTGATGCGCCAGGCGCTGGAAGCCTGCCATCGCGGCTGGGGCGTGAGTGTCATCATCGGGGTCGCTCCGGCCGGCGCCGAGATTGCGACGCGGCCGTTTCAGCTCGTGACCGGGCGCACCTGGAAGGGCACCGCCTTCGGCGGCGCGCGCGGCCGCACGGATGTTCCGAAAATCGTCGACTGGTACATGGACGGCAAGATCGAGATCGACCCGATGATCACCCACACGATGCCGCTCGCCGACATCAACAAGGGCTTCGACTTGATGCATGCGGGCGAGAGCATCCGGAGCGTGGTGATCTATTAAACGAACCCGCCCCGCGCCATGATGGCGGCAAACAGCAGGATGAACACGACCCCAGCCAGCTCGATGTGGATGATCATCCGCGTGCGCTTGAGCTTTGCCGCCGAGACGACCGGCGCCTGACCTGCCTTCACGGCCTTGCGCCAGGACAGGAACTCGATCGTCGGGATGATCGACAGCAGCCCCGTGACGATGAACAGCGCGAATTTCCCCAGAAACGCGTGGCTGTGGAAGTAATAGGCCGCGCCCTTCTCGAAGAAGAACACGTGGCAGAGCCCGACCACGAGCAGAATCCCCGCCGCCGCACCCAGCACCGCATCGGTGACGGCGAGCTTGCGCGCGATCGCGACCGTCAATTCGCCGCGGATCAGCACGAACTCGGCCACAAGCGCGCCGACCAGCGTGAAGGCCGCGAGATGGTGCAGGAATGCGAACAGCGTGGTCATGAAGGGCTCCGTCCGGCGAGGCCAGTTCACCCCACGCCGAACTCCTCTGCAAGCGTCGTGATCTCGCGCGCGCGCGGAATGCCGGGCCAATAGCGGTCGAAATCCGCGACGAGGCGACTCATCACCTCCGCCCGCGTGCCATAATCGAGCGCAGCGCGGTCCGCGAATTGATACTGCGCGATGTGCACCGCCGGATCGGTGTCGCTCCAGAACCGCCACGCCTTCTGCGCGCCGAACGATTTCACGGCGTCGGGCAGATGCTCATCGCGATACCAAGTGTCAAACGCTGCGCGCTTGGCAGGATCAGCGACGGTGGCGCGGACGATGAAGAAGGAAACGGGCATCGGGCAGCTCCCTACTCCGCCGCACTATCGGGCCAATGTATCCCCATCGGCATGATTTCGAAATTGGCGCGCTGTGCCGCCGTTGCGCTTTTGAGGCGCGGATACCAATCCAGCGGCGTCGCAATCCGACAGCCGTCGGCGAGCATCACGACCAATTCAGTCGGCGTGAAAGCGACCGCAGAGGCGCGCAAGTCGCCGACATCAATTTCCAAAGTGCTCATTCCATGCGCTCATCATAAGCTCACAACGGAAAATTATCGTGCTTGCGGACCGGCATCTCCAACTGCTTACCCCTGAGCATCGCAAGCGCGCGCGCGACGCGGCGGCGCGTCGTCGAGGGCATGATCACCTCGTCGATATAGCCGCGCTCGGCGGCAACGAAGGGCGACAGGAACCGGTCCTCGTATTCCTTGGTGCGCGCCGCGATCTTGTCCGGGTCGCCAATGTCGGCGCGGAAGATGATCTCCACCGCCCCCTTCGCGCCCATGACGGCGATCTGCGCCGTCGGCCATGCGTAGTTCACGTCACCGCCGATGTGCTTTGACGCCATCACGTCATAGGCGCCGCCGAACGCCTTGCGGGTGATCACGGTCACCAGCGGCACGCTCGCCTGCGAGTAAGCGAACAACAGCTTCGCGCCGTGCTTGATCAGCCCGCCGTATTCCTGGGCGGTGCCAGGTAAAAAGCCCGGCACGTCCACGAAGGTGACGATCGGGATGCCGAACGCGTCACAGAAGCGGACGAAACGCGCGGCCTTGCGGCTCGCATCCGAGTCGAGCACGCCGGCGAGCACCATCGGCTGGTTCGCCACGAAGCCCACGGTTCGTCCTGCGATACGGCCGAAGCCCGTCACCATGTTGCGCGCATAAGCCGCCGAGAGCTCGAAGAAGTCGCCTTCGTCGGCGACCTTCAGGATCAGTTCCTTGATGTCGTAGGGCTTGTTCGGATTGTCCGGGATCAGCGTGTCGAGCGACTCGTCCACCCGCTCGATGTCGTCGAACGAGGGCCATTCGGGCACGCCCGCCGCCCAGTTGGCGGGCAGAAAGTCGAGCAGCCTGCGGATCTGCAAAATGCACTCGACGTCGTTCTCGAACGCGCCGTCCGAGATCGACGATTTCGTAGTGTGCACCGAGGCGCCGCCGAGCTCTTCGGCGGTCACGACCTCGTTGGTGACGGTCTTCACCACGTCCGGACCGGTCACGAACATGTAGCTCGTGTCGCGCACCATGAAGATGAAGTCGGTCATGGCCGGGGAATAGACGTCGCCGCCCGCGCACGGTCCCATGATGACGGAAATCTGCGGGATCACACCGGAGGCGATCACGTTGCGCTTGAACACCTCGCCGTAACCCCCGAGCGAAGCAACGCCTTCCTGGATGCGCGCGCCNNGCCGCCGGCGTCGAACAGGCCGACGATCGGCGCGCGCGCCTTCATCGCCATGTCCTGGATCTTCACGATCTTGCCCGCATGCGTTTCCGAGAGCGAGCCGCCGAACACCGTGAAGTCCTTGGCGAACACGAACACCGTGCGGCCGTTCACCGTGCCCCAGCCGGTGACCACGCCGTCGCCGGGAATCTTGGCGCCCTTGTCCATGCCGAAATCGGTCGCGCGGTGCTGGACGAACATGTCGAACTCTTCGAAGGAGTCCTTGTCCATCAGCAGCTCGACGCGCTCGCGCGCGGTCAGCTTGCCGCGCCCGTGCTGGGCGTTGATGCGGTTCTGCCCGCCGCCAAGCCGGGCGTTCTCGCGCCGCGTTTCCAGCTTTTCCAGGATGTCTTTCATAGGTCCCTGCCCGATCAACAACCGGCGAGCCCACATTGTCATTGAGAACGAAACGGGGCAATGCAGAAGCTCGCACAGGAGGCGAGGATGTCAGACGCAGTGTTCGCCAAAAGTCCGCGTGCCGGCGCCGTGGACGGCGTGCCGCGCCTCTTACTGCGGCTCGAAGGCGCCGCGCTCGCGCTCGTCGCGATCCTCGCCTATGCGCGGCTCGGCGCACCGTGGTGGCTGTTCGCGGTCTTCATCCTGGCCCCCGACCTATCGATGCTCGGCTACCTGGCGGGCACGCGCATCGGCTCGATCACCTACAACGCCTTCCACGTCACGCTCGGGCCGCTGACGCTTGGGCTCGCGGGATTCCTGCTGCCGCAGTTCGATGTGCTCGCAGTCGCGCTCACCTGGCTCTGCCACATCGGCATCGACCGCGCGTTCGGCTTCGGCCTGAAGTACCGGATCGGCTTTGCGTTCTCGCATCTCGGCCGCGTCGGCCGCGTCATGGCGAGTTGATCTTGCCCGTGGCGCGCAAGATGAACACCAGCACCTCGGCGACCGCGCGATAGAGCGCTTCGGGGATATCGTCGCCAAGCTCCACCTGCGCCAGCGCTTCAGCGAGCGCGGCGTTCTGCTCGATTGGCACGCCGTGCTCGCGCGCGAGCGCAAGGATCGCAGCACCGCTGTCGCCGCGCCCTTTGGCGACGACGCGCGGCACCGGCACGGCGCCCTTCTGGTAGTGCAGCGCGACCGCGAGCGGGGGCCTTCATGACGCCCGATCCATGAACCGGCCCGGCGCCGCCGGCTTTGCGGCACGCGGCGTGCCGACGCGCACGCTGAGCTCGCTCGGCTCCAGCTCGGCCGCGCGCAGCGCATCGCCCGGCAACGGCGCACTGTCGTTGAGCTGCGTGGCGGTCGAGATGCGCTCGGCGCAGAGCGTGACGCTGACGCGATCGCCGGTGAGCGCGACCAGCGCATGCACCGGCCCGATCGCCTCCAGATCGAGGCAGAAGCGCGCACGCCAGGTGCCGGCGTGCGGCTCGGCGGGCGCGGCGCGGCCGTCGCGGGCGACCTCGAATGGCACGACGCCGGTGCCCTGGGGCATCGCGAACGGCACCTCGAAATTCCAGCGCGGGCCGGTTTCGCGTGGCCCCTCGGCGCCGACGGCATCGGGCAACGAGGCCGCCTGCAATAGCGTCCCGCGCGCGAGCGCGGCGTCGGCCTGCGTCACCAGCCGCTCGGCGATCTCGCGCGGCTGTGCGGTCTCGGAGATGACGGGGGGCACGGGCGGCTGCGGCACAAGCGGCGCGCCACGATAGGGCGGCGCCGGGCCTGCGTTCGGACTGGAAGCGGCCGGAACCGACGCTGGCGCCTTCGCGAGCAGCGCGCCGAGGCGCTTGGCGAGGCCTTCGGCATCCTGCGCCGATAGGAGCGGCCCTGCCCGGCCCGAAACGGCTTCGCCGGAACCCGGCCGCGAAGCCTCGGCTTTGGCATCCGGTATCGGCGCGGCCGCGTTCGCCCAGGTCTTGAGCGCCTGCCGCAACACCAGCAGCGCGGCCTTCAGGTCGGGTCCCTCCGGCGCGTCCGATGGCGCAGAAGGTCCAGGCTGCGCCGCGACGGCAAGCCGCGCCTCCATCAACACGCCCGAGCGCGCAAACGCCTGCTTCAGGTCGGAGGCCGAGAGCGTCTCGTCGAGCGGGACTTGCAATGCGAGCAGCTTCGCGGCGGCCTCCTCGACCGGCGCCGGCAGCGCGGCGCTTTGAACCACCTGCGCGAGATCGGCGGACAAGGGTGCGAGCCCGTCCTGCCGCGGCGCCGCGCTGCGCACGGCCTGCACAAGTGCGGCCGATGGCGTCACCGGGTCAGGCGGCGCATCGCGCACGGTGGGCGTCGCGGGAGCTTTCACATCCGGCAAAGCCATCCGGCCGACGATGATGGCTTCGCCGATCGGCCGCCGGACCGCCTGGCCGGTCGCCGCAACATCGGGCGGCGCGCTTGCGGCCGCGCCGGCGCTGTTCTGCGCCAGAATGTCGAGCCGCATGTTGGCGCCCGCACCCTTGACGGCGAGCGTCACCGTGCTGCCGGGCGTGAGCGGCACGTCCGAGCGCACGTCGAGAAGCGCCTGCGGAAGCTGGAGGCGGAACGCGCCGCTCTCCAGGAGCTCGAGCACAAGCGCCTGCACCACCTGCCCGGCCTGCAATGCCGCGGCCGGCGCACCGAACGAGGTCGGAATGCTCGCCAACAGGTTGATGGCGTCCACAGCGCTATCCTGGCTTCAAGTGGACCTGACGCGAGGATAGCGGCCGCCGGTGAAGCGATCGTTAACGCTTTGGCAACCATAACTGTCAGGCGAGCGATAGCACCGTCGTGGCCGCCTGCATCTCGGCCAGCCGCGCGGCGCGGCGCGCGAGCGCCATCTCGTCACGGCCCCATTGCGCCATGTTCCAGTCCTCGTCGACATGCGCTGCCGCCCAGGCGGTCTCGGTGTCGAGCGCGCCGCGCACGAGGGCGAGCGCGAGCAGCGCCGAGCCGGTGAGCGTCGTGATCGTGTGCACGGCGGCGAGCCGCCACGGATCGGACGGGATTTCCGCGCGCGCCGCCGCGATGGCGCCGTCGGGCTGCGCGACGAACATCACGCCCTCGCCGAGCACGAAGCGCGCGCCGAGCGCGTCGCGCGCCCAAGCGACCACCGGGTCCCAATGGGCCGCTTGCTGGCGCACCAGCCCCTCGGGCGAGTCGGCGCGATAGAACAGCAGGTCCGAGCCAAGAAATTTCGCGATCTCGTCGGCGACCGGCGCGGGGTCGTCGGCGATGCCGTCGATGATGCTGTTGGCAAACCGCGTCAGCGGCATCGTGGCGGGGTCGATGTGCTCGCCTTGTGCATTCCATTCGGCGGCGAGCGCTTCCCCCAGTGTACGCGTCGGCGCCGCTAGCCCACGCTTCGCCGGCGTCTTCACTGGCCGGCCGTCGAGCAGCACCGCGAAGGGCTCGACCCCGCTGACTTCCGCGCGCTCATAGAAGCGCTTGCGCCGTGGCGCACGCAACGAGCGCCGCGCCGACTCGGTCGGGTCGAGCGGCTCGTGGTGAAACACGTCTTCAAAGATATCGCGCATGAAAAGCGGCGGCTCACTCGGGCAGGTGACGCCCCGAGATAAGCCGCCGCGGACCGACCGGCAATCCGATGATCGTTACGCCGCCGGGCGCTGCTGTTCACCGATCCACTCGGCGCGGAAATAGCCGTTCTCGCCCATCAGGCACACTTCTGCGGTCGTGCCGCGCTTGGCAAGTTTGCGCGCCGCGTCGACCGCGAACATCATCGCCTCCGACTGGCTGCGATAAGGGCCGAATTCTTCAGCGTCGAACTGGATCATCCAGTCGTCGTCATGTTGCACGATGAAATAGCGCTTTGGTGACATGGCCAGCTCCCGAATTTACCTTCTGCCTGCGGCAAACGGGTACACAGCACGCCAGTGAGGCGATCAATAACGGCACGCCAGTGAGGCGATCAATAACGCCGCAAAGGTCGAAAAGTTTGGTCGAGCCCAGTGATCCGGCACGGGCGGGACCCGCGATATGCGCATGACGCAATGCGTTGGATTTTTCGCGATTCTGGTTGAATAGCGCGTCGCGTGCCGTAGATCGCGCGAAACTCAGCAGGAACCCGCCGGTTCCATCGCCGTTGCGCGAAGAAAATTCGTGCCAGTTTGCAATGCAGCGCAGCCGCCGGACAGATTCCGCGTAACGAACCGTTAGCGAATGCGGCGAAATCCGCGTGCGATCGGGGGCTTGTCAGACGGCCCAGATCGAATCGAGTGCCGGCACCAGCGCGGCGAAATCGTCGATCACGAGCGACGCCCCCGCCTCCTTGAGTGCCGCATGCGGATGATAGCCCCATGCGACGCCGATCGCGGCCGCGCCCGCGGCGCGCGCCATCGCGATGTCGTAGACGGTATCGCCGATCACGACGGTGTCGGCCGCCGTGACGCCGGCCTCCTGCATCGCCGCGATCACCATGCCGGGATCGGGCTTGGAGGGCGCGTCGTCCGCCGTCTTGATGGTGATGAAATGGTCGAGCAGCCCGTGATGGCCGAGCACCACGCGCACGCCGCGCTGGGATTTTCCCGTCGCGATGCCGAGCACGACATCGTCGCGCCGCGCGAGCGCCGCAACAGCCTCCGCGGCACCCGGATAGAGCGGCTCCATGTGCTCGCCGGTTTCGCGCAGCGCGTGGAAGGCGAGCTTGTAGTGCTCGGCCAGACTCGCGACCGGGAATCGTTCGGCGCCATTGCCAAGTGTCGTGAAGGCCTCATTCAGCGATAGCCCGACGATCGAAAGCAGCGTTTCGCGGGTCGGAATGGGCAGGCCGTGCGCCCGGTAGGCCTCGCTCATCGCCGCCACGATCATGTGCTGGCTGTCGACCAATGTGCCGTCACAATCAAAAATGACCAATTTCAATGACTTAGCCATTGTCCGTCGCTTTATTGCCGCCACAGTCGCCGCTATAGTCTCGGCCTCTTGGCCGATGGGTTGCCCACCGGCCACAGGCCGCCGCTATGACGTTTGTAGCGGTGGCTTTGTTGGAATCGCTCTACTAACATCCCGCGCGGAATCGGCCCCCACAAGCCGGTCCATGGGGACGAGACGTAACCGCCTACGCCGCGCCGCGCCACGTCCCTTTGGGGTCGCTGAGGAACGGGTGCGAGCCAGAGTGAGGAAATGAAGCTCACCGACATTTCGGCGCCCGACTACTTCCACAAAGTCGTCGACTGCCAATGGGCCTGCCCCGCGCACACGCCCGTTCCCGAATACATCCGTTTGATCGCGGCGGGCCGCTACGGCGACGCCTACATGGTCAATTGGAAGTCCAATGTGTTTCCCGGAATTCTCGGGCGCACCTGCGACCGTCCTTGCGAGCCGGCCTGCCGGCGCGGGCGCGTCGAGAAGGACCCGGTCGCGATCTGCCGCCTCAAGCGCGTCGCCGCCGACTACAAGGAAGACATCACCGAGCGGCTGCCGAAGCCGGTTGCGAAGGCAAACCGGAACGGCAAGCGCATCGCGCTGGTCGGCGCCGGCCCTGCTTCGCTCACCGTCGCGCGCGACCTCGCCCCGATGGGCTACGAATGCGTGGTGTTCGACAGCGATTTCCGCTCCGGCGGCATGATGCGCTCGCAGATCCCGAAATTCCGCCTGCCCGACAAGGTGATCGACGAGGAATGCAATTACGTGCTCGATCTCGGCGTCGAGTTCCGCGGCGGCCGGGAAATCACCAGCCTGAAGAAGCTACTAGCCGAAGGCTGGGACGCGGTGTTCGTCGGCTCCGGCGCGCCGCGCGGCCGCGAACTTGATATCCCGGGGCGCCGGGAAGCCGGAAAGAACATCCACATCGGCATCGACTGGCTGTCATCCGTGTCGTTCGGCCATGTCACCAAGATCGGCAAGCGCGTGATCGTGCTCGGCGGCGGCAACACCGCGATGGACTGCTGCCGTTCTTCCCGCCGGCTCGGCGGCGAAGACGTGAAGGTGATCGTGCGCTCCGGCTTCGAGGAGATGAAGGCGAGCCCGTGGGAAAAAGAAGACGCGATGCACGAGGGCATCCCGATCCACAATTTCCTCGTGCCGAAGGAATTCACGCATAACGACGGCAAGCTCAGCGGCGTCACCTTCGAGAAGGTGAAGGCCGAGTTCGACGACAAAGGCCGCCGCACGCTGAAAGCCTCCGGCGAGCCGGACCAGCATTTCGAGTGCGATGACGTGCTCGTCGCGGTCGGGCAGGAGAATTCGTTCCCCTGGATCGAGCGCGACATCGGGCTCGAGTTCGACAAATGGGGCATGCCCAAGGTCGATCCGAAATCGTTCGTCTCGACCAACCCGAAAGTGTTCTTCGGCGGTGATGCGGCATTCGGCCCGAAGAACATCATCTGNNGTGGCGCACGGCCACGAGGCCGCGGTCTCGATCGACAAGTTCCTCAACGGTGAGGACATCAACCACCGGCCGCTGCCGGCGGTCGAGGTCGTCAGCCAGAAGATGGGCATCCACGAATGGTCCTACGACAACGACATCGCGCTCGATAAGCGCTATCGCGTCCCGACGCGCGACAATGTCGTGGCGCTGAAGGACATCCGCACCGAGGTCGAGCTCGGCTATGACGACAAGCTCGCCTTCGCGGAGGCGCAGCGCTGTTTGAACTGCGACGTCCAGACCGTGTTCACCGGCCAGCTCTGCATCGAGTGCGACGCCTGCGTCGACATCTGCCCGATGGACTGCATCACGTTCACGGCAAACGGCGAGGAAGCCGAACTGCGCACCCGCCTCCAGGCGCCGGCGACGAACGTCACGCAAGACCTCTACGTCGCCGACAATCTCAAGACCGGCCGCGTGATGGTGAAGGACGAAGACGTGTGCCTGCACTGCGGCCTGTGCGCCGAGCGCTGCCCGACCGGCGCCTGGGACATGCAGAAATACCTGATCGAAATGACGCAAGCGGAATCAGCATGCCGATCGAGAGCGTAAACGACTTCGTCGTCCGGTTTGCGAACGTCAACGGATCGGGCTCGGCGAGCGCCAACGAGCTGTTCGCGCGCTCGGTGATGCGCATGGGCGTGCCGGTCTCCCCGCGCAACATCTTCCCCTCCAACATTCAGGGCTTGCCGACCTGGTACGAGGTGCGGGTGACCGAGGCCGGTCATCTCGGCGCGCGCGGCGGCGTCGACCTGATGGTCGCGATGAACCCGCAGACCTTCGACAAGGACGCGGCCTCGATCGAAAAGGGCGGCTACCTGCTCTACGACTCGACCAAGCCGCTACCGCCGTCGCGCTTCCGCGACGACATCACGGTGATCGGCGTGCCGCTGACCGCGATCTGCAATCGCGAATACATCGATCCGCGCCAGCGCCAACTGTTCAAGAACATCATCTATGTGGGCGCGCTTTCGGCGTTGCTCGACATGGACGTCGGCGCAATCGAGAAGCTAATCGCCGAGCAGTTCCGCACCAAGGATACGCTGATCGAGCCGAACGTGCATGCGCTGCATCTCGGCCGCGACTACGCGCTGATGAATCTGGAATGCCCGATTGGCATTCGCTTAAAGAAAGCGAATGCTGTGGGCGACCGCATCTTCATCGAGGGCAATAGCGCCGCCGCGCTCGGCGCCGTCTATGGCGGCGCGACGGTATGCGCCTGGTATCCGATCACGCCGTCGTCCTCGCTCGCCGAAGCCTTCAGCCGCCACTGCGCGCGCTATCGCGTCGAGGGCAAGAGCAAGACCAACCGCTTCGCCATCATCCAGGCCGAGGATGAGCTCGCCTCGATCGGCATCGTGATCGGCGCCGCCTGGAACGGCGCGCGGTCGTTCACCGCGACATCCGGCCCCGGCATCTCGCTGATGCAGGAATTTCTCGGGCTCGCCTATTTCGCCGAGATTCCCGCCGTCATCGTCGACGTGCAGCGCGCCGGTCCCTCGACCGGCATGCCGACACGCACGCAGCAATGTGACCTGTTGAGCTGCGCCTACGCATCACATGGCGACACCAAGCACGTGCTGTTGTTCCCCGAGGACCCGGCGGAAGCCTTCGAGATGACGGCGCGGGCCTTCGACCTGGCCGACCGGCTGCAGACGCCGATNNTCTTCGTCATGCTCGATCTCGATATCGGCATGAACCATCGGCTTTGCCGGCCGCTCGCGTGGGACGACGCGCGCAAATTCGACCGCGGCAAGATCATGACGTCGGCGATGCTGGAGGCCGGCAAGGACTTCGGCCGCTACCTCGACGTCGATAATGACGGCATCCCGTTCCGCACGCTCCCCGGCACGCATCCGACGAAAGGCTCGTTCTTCACCCGCGGCACCTCGCGCGACCGCTATGCGCGCTACACCGAGGAAGGCGGGCCCTACGCCGACAACATGCAGCGGCTCTTGCGCAAGTTCGAGACCGCGAAGTCGCTCGTGCCGCGCCCGGTGCGCCTCGACTCCGGCAAGCCGACCAAATACGGCGCGATCTATTACGGCTCGACCGCGCCCGCGATGGACGAGGCGATCCATATGATCGCGGCGCGCGGCGCCTCGCTCGACATGCTGCGCGTGCGCGGCTTCCCGTTCCACCAGGACGTCGCCGACTTCATCGCCGACCATGACTTCGTGTTCGTGGTCGAGCAGAACCGCGACGGCCAGTTACGCACACTGGTGGTGAACGAGTGCAATATCGATCCGATGCGACTCGTTCCGGTCGTGCATTTCGACGGAACCCCGATCACCGCGCGCTTCATCGCCACCGCGATCGGCGATCACCTCGACGCGCTCAAGGTGACGCCGTTGCGCAAGGTGATGTCCTAGCTTTAGCGCTTCGACTCCGGACAGCGGAAATAATGCACGTCTGCGTCGAGATAGGTCAGTAGCGTGCTGGTGACGAGCGTTCCGAAGCGGCTGCGATAGCGCGCGATCGGCAGGAAGCCCTGGTCTTCGAGCAGGACCAGATACTGCGCGGTCCACGGCTCGTTGAAGTCGGTGACGCCGATCGTCTCGCAGCGAACCGGAATAGTCTTGTCAAACGAATCATCGAAATTCTGCCGTTCGCTGGGTGAGAGCGCATGGGCCAATTCGAACCGCGCAAGGCGGCCGGGATCACGCACGGCGCTCGCGATCTGGACCGACCAATAGCCCATGGGGAGCGCGAGGACGGCCGCCGCGGCAGCACGCCAATAGCGTTGTCGCAACACCGATACGGCCAGCGCGGCGGCGAGCAGCACCGGAACGAGCGTGAACGAAAAATTCCGCTCGTAGAAGACCGCCTTGCTGGAAAAATAGGCGAATAGGAGAAGCGCGAGAACGACGAAGCCGGCGGCCAGATTGCGCGCCTTGCCTTTGAGCAGGAAGGGCGCCGCAACGGCAGCCAGCGGAACGAGGCCATAGAGCTCGCCGAAATAGCTGCCCAGCCACAGGCTCTGGTGCAGGACATCGTAGGTGGGTAGCGAATGCGGAGGCTGCCCCAAGTTATACTGATGGGTCAGAAGCGCGATCCCGTTGAGCAGAACATCCGGATGGATAATCGCATAGGGAGCGGCAGCCACGAACCCGAGCACGGCGCCGATGACGACCGCCGCGGCGCCGGTCAGAACCGTGCTCTTCGGTCGTGCGCGCCATGAGAGCAGCCACGACACCGCGATCATGACGACCGCCAGGCCGTAGGTCACCTTGATCGCCATGCCCATCCCGAGGATGAGGCCGAACCAGAACCCGGTCTGCCGGTCGGACAGCGGCAGCGTCAGAACCCAGATCTGCAGCGCGACCACGAGATAGAGCAAGCTTTCGGGCCGAGCTATCGCGGCGTCCTGAACCAGGCCGGGCGCAACGGCGAGGAGTGCGCCTGCGAGCACCAGGGCGAACGGCCGAAAGCCGATCCGGCGCAGGGCATCGATGGAGAAAAACAACGCAAGAAGTTGAAACACCACATTGGCGAGGCGCAACGCGGGCAGCGGAGAGCCGCCGAACCAGGCGCTGATTCTCAACACGCCATGGGCGACCACGTTGTAGAGATAGAAATTGTACTGATCGATCTTGAAGAAATAGGACAGATCGGCGAGGCGCCAGTTCGGATCGAGATCGCCGCGCGCGCTCATCCCCTCCGATATCCTGAGCGGAATCTGCTCGTCGATATTCAGCTCGACATCGGAGGTATTCAGGCGGAGCGCGACAAACAGCGCCAGCACGCAGACCCAGACCAACGCGGGCGCGACAGCCGAGCCTGACGGTTGTCACAGCAATAAATGACACGATGTGCCGAGGGTCCGAGTGCGTGGCGCTCCGGCGGCGCGGAACACGGTTGCGAAAGCCACGCCGCCCCGGCCGCTGGACGTTACCAGCGAGTCCCGGCATCGGGTGAGCAATATTGATCACCGATCCGACGGATTCCGGCTCCGGCAGCGGCCTGATTGTATCGAGACACTAGAAATCGCTGGGGAATCCCTGCTAATTTAGCCCATGACCTACATCGTCAAGCCCAAGTTCCATCACCCCGCTTTGCCGAAGAATTCGCTCGGCTACACGCACCGCGACTACGAGGGGTCGGTCTCGACGCTCTGCGCCGGATGCGGCCACGACTCGATCTCGGCCGCCATCATCGAGGCCTGCTTCGAGCTCGCGCTCCCGCCGCACCGGGTCGCGAAGCTCTCCGGCATCGGCTGCTCGTCGAAGACGCCGACCTACTTCCTCGGCCAGTCGCACGGTTTCAACTCGGTGCACGGCCGCATGCCCTCGGTGCTCACCGGCGCGAACCTCGCCAACCGTGAGCTCATCTATCTCGGCGTCTCGGGCGACGGCGACAGCGCCTCCATCGGGCTCGGGCAGTTTGCGCACGCGATCCGCCGCGGCGTCAACATGGTCTACATCGTGGAGAACAACGGCGTGTACGGCCTCACCAAAGGCCAGTTCTCAGCGACCGCCGACCGCGGCTCGAAGGCGAAGCGCGGTGCGATCAACAACGATACCGCGATCGACCTCGTCGCCATGGCGATGCAACTGGGCGCGACCTTCGTGGCGCGCTCGTTCTCCGGCGACAAGACGCAGCTCGTGCCGATCATCAAGGCGGCGATCGAGCACCAGGGTGCGGCCTTCATCGACGTGATCTCGCCGTGCGTTGCCTTCAACAACCACCTCGGCTCGACCAAGAGCTTCGATTTCGTGCGCATGCACAACGAAGCGGTGAACCGGCTCGACTTCATTTCCGGCCGCACGCCGATTACGGTCGATTATGAGCCCGGCACGGTGGAGATCGTCGAGCAGCACGACGGCAGCAAGATCGCGCTCAAGAAGCTCAATGCCGAATACAACATCCACGACAAGCTCGCCGCGATGAGCTTCCTCTTACATCACGCGGCCGAGGGGCAGATCGTCACCGGGCTCCTTTACGTGGACAGCGATCCGGACGACCTGCACGCGCATCTTGCGACCGTCGAGACACCGCTCAATTCGCTCGGCGAGGTGGAGCTTTGCCCTGGCTCCACGGTGCTGGAGCGGTTCAACGCGAGCCTGCGGTAGCTAGTCGGGCTGGCGCGCGAGCGTGCCCGTGCCTTCGGTGGTGCCATCGGCGTGGAACCACTTGACCGACTTGCCGTCGGCCGCGAACGTCAGTGTGACGTGATCCGGCAGATAGCCCGGGACGGTGTTGATCGGCACGGTGTCGCCCCGGTAGGTCAACTTGCCGGCCGGCTTGACGACGAAACCAAGCTCGCTTCTGAGCGCCCGGTTGAGCTCGTAGATGAACAGCTTGCCGGTGCTGAGATCGGCGTTCATCGTGATCCGGTAGATGCGCGTTTCGCGCTGCTCCCCGCCGATGAGGCGGCGTTTGACTTCGCCCTCGTAGGTGCCGGCGATCCGGCTGGTGCGCGCCGACTGACTGCTCTTCGCCGATACGAGCGACGGCACGGCGACGAATGAAAGCGCGACCGCCATTGTGGCTGCGATGAAGGCGCTGCTGAACTTGCTCGCCATGACGTTCCCCGTGTCCCGCTGCGAGGAAATGTGCTGCAGCGCTGCGCCGAAGTCCAGCGCCCGGAACGATGAACGCCATCGTCAACGTGCCTTCAACCGCTCCAGCGCGGCGAGCATCTCCTTCGGCGGCTCCATCTTGATCGAGAGCGGCTTGCCGGTCTCAAGCACGCTCTTCAGGCTGGAGAGGATCGCCGGCCAGCCGGCGCGCCCGCCGGAGAGGAGATCGTCCGGCGCGTCCCACTGATGCGCTTCCGTCATGGTGAGCCGCACGGCCTCGCCCGTCTGCGCGATGTCATAGGTGACGAGGCATTCGGGCAGGTCGCCGAAATCCTTCATGCCGACAGCCTTCCACATCACGGACAGCCGGTTGGGCGGCGACCATTCTGTTACCTCCCCGCTGACATGCGTGCTGCCGTCGGCTGCCAGAAGGCGGAACGCTCCGCCCTTGCGCGGCTCGACGTCGATCGCGAAGCCGAAGAAGTATTGCCGCGTGAACGCCGGATCGATGAGCGCTTGCCACACCCTCTCAGGGCTGGCCGCGATGTAGGTGACGTAAACGATCCTCGGCTTGAACTTAGCGATGTCGATCATGGCAACCTATATCTGGAAAGTGATGTCGCCGGTCTCGAGTAGTGACTTGAGGTTCGACAAGACCTTCGGCCAGCCGCCGGACACCGCCTCGATGAACTTGAGTCCGCCCTCGCCTTCGACCTCGTGATTGATGGTGAGCTTGACCGCCTTGCCGCCAAAGTCCGGATAGTAGTCGGCCGTCTCGATCTCCATCGTGCAGCGCGAATAGCCTTCCGCCTTCAGCTCCGGCTTGAACTCATTGCGCCAGCGGATCACCAGCCGCTGCGGCGGAACGGCCTCTAGAATTTCGCCGGTATCGGCCGCGCGGCCGTCCTCAAACTTGAGGCGCCATGGCGAGCCTGGCTTGAAGTCGCATTCGGCCGTGATGCCGAACCAGTATTTCCTGATCGTTTGCGGGTCGGTCAGCGCCGCCCACAGCTTCTCCGGTGTGGTGCGAATGTAGATTACGTACACGAACTTCGGCTTGTCACTCATCACTGTCCTCCAAGACCTTCTTCAAGTCGCTCAGCGCCGCCAATCGCGTGTGCTCGAACTTCCCGATCCAGCGCTCGGCGATCTCGTGGATCGGCACCGGATTGAGGTAGTGCAGCTTCTCCCTGCCCCGCCGCACGGTGGCGACGAGGTTTGCGTCTTCCAGCAGCACGAGATGTTTCGTCACCGCCTGCCGCGTCATGGCGAGGCGTTCGCACAATGCGCCGAGCGTCTGGCCGTTGTCGGCGTGCAGGCGGTCGAGCAATTGGCGGCGGCTCGGATCAGCCAGCGCCCGGAACACCTTGTCCATGGCGACAATATGCAACCATTTGGTTGCCTGTCAAGCCGTCAAGGCGGCGAGCTCACATGTCGTCGGCGGGGTGGCATCTGTGGCGGTGGCCCTTTCGCCCGCATCGCGCGACCGGACGGCTCTCGGACGATCGGATCGTCCCCTGCACGGGACCGCTTGAGGGCGCGTAGTTCGGCGACGTGCTCTGCAGGGTGACGCCCGGAAGCGGCGGCGACGGCGTCACGACGGACGGGACGGGCGCGGGCGGCGGCGCGGGCGCCACCGGCGTATAGGTGGGCGCGGGCAGCAGCGTACCCGGCTGCTGGGCGAGTGCCGCAGCGGGCAACGCGAGGATCGCGACAAGGGAGATAGCGAGCGTACGCATCAGCCGCTCCTTGGTCTCAGCGCGCCGCCTTAAGACCGAACATAACCCGGACGCCCACAAACCGCTCCTAGGGAGCAATCAAATCTTCTGGAGCGTCACTCCTCCGGCGCCTCGACGATCGGGTCATAGCGCGCGGCATCGAAGCCGAGCAGGCTCCACGACTGCTGCATGTGCGGCGGCAACGGCGCCGTCACGTCGAGAACCCCGCCGCGCGGATGTGGCACCGCGATCCGGCGCGCGAGCAGATGCAGGCGGTTCTGCATCCCGCCGGGCAGCTCCCAGTTCTCGATCTGGAAATATTTCGGATCACCGACGATCGGATTTTCGACATGCGCCATGTGCGCGCGTAGCTGATGCGTGCGGCCGGTCACCGGCTTGAGCGACACCCAGGCGAGCGCCGACCCGGCCGTCTCGACCACCGCGTAATAGGTGACGGCGTGGCTCGCGCCCTCCTCGCCGTGCTTGGCGATGCGCATGAAGCTCTCCTCCTCGCGCTCCTCCTTCGCAAGGAACGTCGAGATGCGGCCCTGGCGCGGCTTCGGCACGCCCGCGGTGAGCGCCCAGTAGATCTTGCGCGCCGAGCGCGAGCGGAAGGTTTTCGCGAGCGCCGCGGCCGCGTACCGGGACTTGGCGACCAGGAGGCAGCCGGCCGTGTCCTTGTCCAGGCGATGGACGAGGCGCGGGCGCTGTCCGTCCAGCCCCGGCTGGCGCAGGACCTCAAGCATGCCGTCGAGATGGCGCGTCGTGCCCGAGCCGCCCTGAACGCTCAGCCCCATCGGCTTGTTGAGCACGAGCACATCCGCGTCCTCGTGCAGCGTGATCGATTTGAGGAACGCACGTGTCTTCTCGTCGTCCGCGGACAACCGCACGGCCGGCTTCGGCCCGCCGATCGTGAGCGGCGGAATCCGCACGGCCTGCCCCGCCTCGAGCCTGTCCTTCGGCTGCACGCGCCGGCCGTTCAGCCGCACCTCGCCTTTGCGGATGATGCGCTGGATGTGGCTGAACGACAGGCCGGGAAACCGCGCCTCGAAGAAACGGTCGAGCCGCATGCCGGCCTCGTCCGCCGTGGTCGTGACGGTCTGCACGCCGGTCGCGACCATCGGAACCTCCGGCGCCGCCGGCTTCTCGATGATGACGTCACGCCGCGGCGACAGCGCCGCCTTCGCGGGCGCCGGCTTCGTGTGTGCGGGCATTGCGTGCCGCGGCGCGTATGCGGACTTCGGCTTGTTCGGAGACGAACGCTTGTCGCCGCGTCCCCGCTCCGGCTGGCCGCGCCCCGGCCCCGANNGGCCCCGAGTGGCCGCGCTTTGCGCTTGGCTGCCCGCGTCCGTGCCGGCCTGATCGCTTCACGGGCACCGCTGCATCTCCTGCACGTGCTCGCCGTTCCAGGTCACCGCGAGGTGCGAGCCCTTCATGGCGAGCGTGATCGGCAGCCGCGACATGATGCCGTCCTTGTGGCAACGCCCCTCGATGTAGAGCGCGTTCTCGGCCTTATACATCTTGCCGATGGTGCAGTACTCGTCCACCCAGCGCAGCGCCATCGGCATCACGGTCAGCGGCGCTGACGCATGCGTCTCGCCCGGGTTGCGGCAACTCTGCGGGTCCGCCGCCCAGCGGCCGACCTGCGGCTCGGTGGCGAAGGCGGGGGACATAAATGCGAGGGCGAGCGACGCCGAGATAGTCAAAATTCGCATCTTCATTCCTGGTCACACCTCTAGCTTCTTCGTTTCCGCGCGGTATGCAGGACCGCGATGATGTCGACGGCATCGTCTCGAACACGATGGACAACGATGTAGGGAAGGCCCGGAACGACCAGCAATCTCGTTCCGGCCACGACGCCCAACCTTCCGGACAAAGGCAGGATATTCAGCCGCGCGATCGAATGCTGAATGCGCTGGATCACACGCTTGGCAGCACCCGGATCAAACGCGGCGATGTAGCCATGAATTCGTTCGATATCACGAAGTGCACGTCTCTTGTATCGAACGATCATTTGGTCAGGCGAGCGAACAGGTCGCGGACCTCCTCGTCGCTTGCATAGGGCTCATCGTCGCCCAGCCTGCGTTTGATTTCGGCGATTTGCTCGGGTGTAAGGCTAATGTCGGAATTCTGCTGGTCGAGAAATTCAAACAGCAACTCGGCCGCCTCGCGCTGCCGCTCGTCGGGCAGCGATCTGACCTGCGTAATCGCGTCATCAAGATGCTTGTTCACGACCTCGCTCCTGTATTCACCGGAATGATAAACGACCGACGGTCCGAAATCGACACTTCACTCTGTCCCGCGCTCTCCCCGCCGCTTCTTCCAATAATCCAGCCGCTTCCTGATCTCGCGCTCGAAGCCGCGCTCGGGTGGGTCGTAGAAGGTCTGCCGGCCGAGCGCCTCCGGGAAGTAGTCCTGTCCCGAGAATGCGTCCGGCGCGTCGTGGTCGTATTCGTAGCCCGCGCCGTACTCCTCCTCTTTCATCAGCCGAGTCGGCGCGTTCAAGACGTGCTTCGGCGGCAGCAGCGACCCTGCTTCCTTGGCAACACGCATCGCAGCACCATACGCCTTGTAGGCCGCGTTCGACTTCGGCGCGGTCGCCACATAGATGACGGCCTGCGCGATTGCGAGCTCGCCTTCGGGGCTACCCAGAAAATCATAGGCGTCCTTGGCGGCATTGCAGATGACGAGCGCCTGCGGATCGGCGAGCCCGATGTCCTCGACCGCCATCCGCACAATGCGCCGCGCCAAGTATAGCGGGTCCTCGCCGGCGTCGAGCATGCGGCAGAGATAATAGAGCGCCGCATCCGGGTCGGAGCCGCGCACCGACTTGTGCAGCGCCGAGATCAGATTGTAGTGACCGTCTTGGGCTTTGTCGTAGATCGGCGCGCGCCGTTGCACGACCTCCTGCAACGCCGCCGCATCGAAGGTCTCGCCCGCGCGCGCGGCGCGCCAGACTTCTTCCGTGAGCGTCAGCGCCGCGCGGCCGTCGCCGTCCGCCATGCGCACCAGCGAAGCGCGCGCGTCCTCATCGAGCGGAAGCGTCTTGCCCTCGACCTCTTCGGCGCGTGCGAGCAGCCTCTCGATCGCCGCGGCATCGAGCGACCGGAACACCAGCACCCGCGCCCGCGATAGGAGCGCCGCGTTGAGCTCGAACGAGGGATTCTCGGTGGTGGCGCCGACGAGCACCACGGTGCCGTCCTCCATCACGGGGAGGAATGAATCCTGCTGCGCGCGGTTGAAGCGATGCACCTCGTCGACGAACAGGAGCGTTCCTTGCCCGGTCTCGCGCCGTCCACGCGCCGCCTCGAACACTTTCTTCAAGTCGGCGACGCCGGAGAACACCGCGGAGATTTGCTCGAAATGCAGCGCGGTCGCGTCCGCCAGGAGCCGCGCAACCGTGGTCTTGCCGGTGCCGGGCGGACCCCAGAAAATCAGCGAGCCGAGCGTGCGCGTCTCCAGCATGCGGGTGAGCGCGCCGTCAGGGCCGAGCAGGTGATCCTGGCCAACCACCTCGGCGAGCTTGGTCGGCCGCAGCCGGTCGGCGAGCGGGCGCGGCGCGTCCTGCGCGAGGCCGGCGGCTTCGAACAGGTTCGGTCCGCGTTTGGGTTTGGTGGCCATATTAGCCGTCACCCTGAGGTGCGAGCGCAGCGAGCCTCGAAGGGCGACGGCGCTTGCGTTGAAGCTGTGGCCATCCTTCGAGGGCCGCTTCGCGGCCGCCTCAGGATGACGAAGAGACTACCCGCCGAACCTGACGGAGATCTGCTGGCCGCCGCGGATGACGGTGATGCTCCAGCGTCGGCTCGAATCCTTCGCGGCGCGATCGAGGTCGCGCGTGCGCGCGATCTTCTCCTCATTGACGGCCGCGATCACGTCGCCGCGCTGGAAGCCCAGATTTTGCGCCATCGACCCTTCGGCGACCTCGAGGATGACGACACCCTCGGTCGTGGAATCGAGGTGCAACTCGTCGGCAAGCGCGGGCGAGACGTTTGCGACCTTCACGCCCATGAAGGGCGAGCGCGCGCGGATCACGATCTCGTCGCGCGGCGTCTCGGGCGCAACCTCGAGCGCGACCGCGACCCGCAGCTCCTTGCCGTCTCGGGTGATGCCGATCTGCGCGGTCCCGCCGAGCGGCTTGGTGGCGAAGCGATAGTCGAATGCGTTCGGGTCATCGATCGCTTGTCCGTCGATGACCATGATCAGGTCGCCGGTCCGCAGGCCCGACCGCGCCGCCGGGCTTGCGGGCGTGACGCTCGTGACCAGCGCGCCCGTGGGGCGCTTGAGGCCCAGCCCCTCGGCGATATCGGGCGTCACCGCCTGGAGCTTCGCGCCGAGCCAGGGACGTTTGACCACCGTGCCGCCGCTCTTGGCGGACGCGATCACGACCTTGACCATGTTGACGGGAATCGCGAAGCCGATGCCGANNCCGATCGAGCCGCCCGAGCGCGAGAAGATCGCCGTGTTGATGCCGATCAGCCGCCCGCCGAGATCGACCAGCGCGCCGCCGGAATTGCCCGGATTGATCGCCGCATCGGTCTGGATGAAGAACTGATAGTCGGTGATGCCGACCTGCGTGCGCGCGAGCGCCGACACGATGCCGTGGGTCACGGTCTGGCCGACCGCGAACGGATTGCCGATCGCCAGCACCACGTCGCCGACCTGCAACTCGTCGGAATTGCCGGTCTCGATCGCGGCGAAACGCTCGCGTCCGTCCTTGATGCGCAGCACCGCAAGGTCGGTGCGCGCATCCTTGAGCACGATCTCGGCGGCGAACTCGCGCTTGTCGGGCAACGCGACTTTCACCTCGTCGGCGCCCTCGATCACGTGGTTGTTGGTCATGATCAGGCCGGAGGCATCGACGATCACGCCGGAGCCGAGCGAGCGCTGCACCTGCTCTCGCGGCATGCCGCCATTCTCGCCGCCGAAGAACCGGCGGAAGAACGGATCGTCCATCAAGGGATTGCGGTTCTGCACGATCTTGGCGGCGTAGACGTTGACCACCGACGGCGCGACCTTCTGCACCACCGGCGCATAGGAGAGCTTCAGCTCCATCGGCGAAGCCGGCACGCGGCGATCCTGAGCATTGGCCGTGAGGGCCGGCAGCAGCACGAAGGCAAGTGCGAGGGCGGCAGGGATGAGGCGAGGGATCATGGCAGAGTCCGGCTTTCGGGCCGAGGTATAGAGGCTTAACTCGGGCAGTTGAAGGGCAAGCGTCACGTACCAGGGCATACAGCCATTGCGTGCAATCTACTCTCTCACAGACCATTGCGGCGCGATTGCGCCCCTATCGGCTTCGTCCGACACTTGAGCCCGGAAGCGCCGTTGGGGAACGGCCCTTCCTCCGGGGATGGGGGGACGTCATGGACAGTTCGCTGCAGAAGACACGGAAGGCGGTATCCGCCGCCGTGATCGGCAACGTGCTCGAATGGTACGACTTTGCGGTCTACGGCTACATTGCGGTCATCCTCGCGCGCAAATTCTTTCCGGCGGGCGATGAAGTCACCGCCCTGCTCTCGACCTTTCTCGCCTATGGCCTCGGCTTCGTCGCCCGCCCGCTCGGCGGCATCGTGCTCGGGCGCATCGGCGACACGCGTGGGCGCAAGGTCGCGCTCCTGATCACGATCGCGCTGATGGCCGGCGGCACCGTGCTGATCGGCCTCCTGCCGACCTACGCGGCGATCGGTATCGCGGCGCCGCTGCTGCTCGTGCTCGCGCGCCTGCTGCAAGGCTTCTCGGCCGGCGGCGAATGGGGCTCGTCCACCGCCTACATCGTCGAATGGGCGCCCGCCGACAAGCGTGGCTTCTACGGCAGCTTCCAGCAGATGAGCGTGGTCGCCGGCCTCCTGCTCGGTTCCGGGGTGGCGGCGATGCTCAACACGATCTTCACACCGGACCAGATGGACGCTTGGGGCTGGCGCGTGCCGTTCCTGCTTGGCGGCATCCTCGGGCCGGTCGGGCTCTGGATGCGCCGCACGATCGACGAGACCCCGGCCTACAAGAAGGCCGCCGCGACGCCGGCACCGGTTATCGCGGGCGAGACGAGTCCTTGGGTGATGGCGGCGCGCGCCTTCGGCTTCACCATCGTGTGGACGGTGTGCTTCTACGTACTGCTCGCCTACATGCCGACCTACACCCAGAAATACGTCAAGATCACCGCGTCGGCGGCACTCTGGGCCAACACGATCGGCCTGCTGGTGCTGGTGATCTTCATCCCGATCATGGGCGCCGTTTCGGACAGGATCGGCCGCAAGCCGCTGCTGATGGCCTGCTGCCTCGCCTTCATCGTGGTGCCGTATCCGGCGTTCAGCTTCCTGGTCTCGGGCGCGTCCTATACCGAGCTCATCCTGGTGCAGATCCTGTTCGCGATCCTGATCTCGATGTTCTCCGGCGCGGGACCCGCCGCGATCGCCGAGATGTTCCCGACGCGCACGCGCTCGACCTGGATGACCTCCGGCTACGCGCTCGCGGTCGCGATCTTCGGCGGCTTTGCGCCGTTCATCTCGGTCTACCTGATCGACAAGTTCAACTCCAACCTCGCGCACACCTACTACCTAATCGCGGCTGCGGTCGTATCCACGATCGTGATCGCGACGTTGCGCGAGACCGCGCACGAGCCGCTCGCCTAGCGCATGATCCCGAAAAGTGAGAACTGGTTTTCGGATAAGATCATGCGCAGAAATCAAAAAGCATGCTGATCGCGTTTGAAGGCAAGCGCGTGATCGTGGCCGGTGCCGCGCGCGGCATCGGCCACGCGATCGCGGTCGCCTTCGCCGAGAATGGCGGCGACGTCATCGCCTGCGACCGGCTGGTCGAGGAGGTTGAGGCGTTCGCCGGGCCGGCGAAGGGCGGCGGCGCGATCCGCGCGGCGAAAGTCGACGTGACCGACAAGGCGTCCGTCGAAGCCGTCGTGGCGCAAGCCGGCGGCGCGATCGACGTGCTGGTCTATGTGGCCGGCGGCATCCGCGGGCAGAAGCCTAGACCCCTGGAAGAGGTTCCGGTCGAGGACTTCCACCAGATCGTAGACACCAACCTCACCGGCGCGTTTCTCTTCGCCCAAGCCGTCGCGCCCGGCATGAAGGCCGCCGGCCATGGCCGCATCGTGACGATCTCGAGCAGAGCGGCGCTCGCGCCGAGCCTGACGGGCATCCAGGCCTACGCCTCGGCCAAGCACGGCCAGCTCGGCCTCGTGCGCCAGCTCGCCCACGAGTTGGGACAGTTCGGGATCACGGTGAATACCGTCGCGCCCGGGTTCCTGCGCACCAGCCCGGATTACGAGCCGCAATGGGAAGGCTGGGGGCCGGAGGGCCAGAAAGCCTTCGTCGAGCGCATCGCCGTGCGCCGGATGGGAACTCCGGACGACATCGCGCATGCTGTCATGTTTCTCGCTTCGGATTATGCTTCATGGATTACCGGGCAGATCCTCCCGGTTATGGGATCGCCGAATTAGGAGCCCTCCATGAACGAGCAAAGGCCGCTGGAGCCGTGGCAGTGGCCGGAAGAGCACTGGCGCAAGCTGGTCAACCAGGTGCGCGCCGGCCGCGCGCTGCGCCCGAAGGCCTGGAAGGACCGCAAGCGCTGCGCCTTCGCGCTCTCGTTCGACGCCGACCACGAGACCAACGAGCTGCGCGAGGGCGGCAAGTCGATCGGCCGGATGGCCTGGGGCCAGTACGGCAACCGCGTCGGCGTCCCGCGCATCCTCAAGCTCCTGAAAAAATATGACGTGCCGGGGACCTTCTACGTGCCGGCTGTGGCCGCGCTCCTGCACCCCGACGAGCAGCGCCAGGTGATCGCCGAAGGCCACGAGATCGGCATCCATAGCTGGATCCACGAATTGAATTCCGTGCTGCCCTATGAGGCCGAGAAGGACCTGATGCAGCGCGCCGCAGATGTGCTGGAGAAGATCACCGGCGTGCGCCCGGTCGGCGCGCGCACCGCGTCGTGGGACTTCTCCCCGCATACGCTGCGCATCACCAAGGAGATGGGGCTGCTCTACGACTCTTCGCTGATGGCGGACGAGGACTGCTACGAGCTCCTGTTGGAAGGTGAGCCGACCGGGGTGGTTGAGCTGCCGGTCGAATGGGTGCGCGACGACGCGGTCTATTTCATGATGCACCGCTTCCAGTCGCTGCGCCCGCAGATGCCGCCCGAGGCCGTATTCGACATCTTCCGGCGCGAATTCGACGCGGCCTATGTGGACGGCGGCATCTGCCAGATCACCACGCATCCGCACATCATCGGCTACCGCTCGCGCATCTGGATCATCGAGGAACTGATCCGCCACGCGAAATCGAAGGGCGACGTGTGGTTTGCGACCCACGCGCAGGTCGCCGCCTACGCCAAGGACCACGCCGAATAATGCGCATCGCCGTCATCGCCGACATCCACGGGAACGTGCGCGCGCTGCGTGCCGTGATCGACGATCTCAAGGAGGTCGCGCCCGACACGATCGTCAACCTCGGCGACTGCCTGTCCGGCCCGCTCGAAGCGGCAGACACCGCCGATCTGCTCATCAGCCTTGCCTGGCAGACGGTGCGCGGCAATCACGACCGCCAATTGCTCGACCGGCCGCCGGAGAAAATGGGCCTCTCCGACGCCGCCGCGTTCGGCGAATTGAAGAACCACCACAAGGCCTGGCTCGCAAACCTCGAACCGGCCCTGACGGTCGAGGATCTGCTGCTCTGCCACGGGGCGCCCGACGACGACCTCGTCTACCTGATGGAGCACGTCGAGCCCGACGGCCGGGTGCGGCTCGCGACGCAAAACGAGATCGAGCAGCGCCTGCGCGGCGCAAGCGCGCCGCTCGTGCTCTGTGGCCACACGCACGTGCCGCGCATCGTCGCGCTCGGCGACAGCCGCGTGGTGGTCAACCCTGGAAGCGTCGGACTTCCGGCGTACACCGACGTCGAGCCTGTCCCGCATTCCATGGAGGTCGGCGCGCCACATGCGCGCTACGCGCTGCTCGACCGCCGCAAGACGGGCGATCCCTGGCAGGTCACGTTCCGCGCGGTCGCCTATGACTGGGACGCCGCCGCCGCGCGCGCCGCCGAGAAAGGCCGCGAGGACTGGGCGCGCTGGCTGCGCACCGGATACGCGTCGTGAGCGACGCGGACGCGAAGCCCGCCCTCTTCGCCGTCACGATCTACCTCGCCGCCTTCGTCACCGGCGCGATCGTGATGAGCTTCGAGATGCTCGGCTCGCGCTATCTCAATCCGTATTTCGGTAGCGGCATCTATACCTGGGCCTCGCTGATCTCGACCGTGCTCGCGGCCTTGTGCGTCGGCTACTTCCTCGGCGGGCTCGTGGCCGACCGCCATCCCTCGCCGGCCGTGCTCGGCATAACCGTGCTGATCGGCTCGGCCTATCTCATCGCCCTGCCGGCGTTCTCCGAGCGCGTGCTCGAAGCCGTGCTCGGCGCCGTCGACGACGTGCGCACCGGCAGCCTCGCGGCAGCTTTCGCGATCATGTTCTTTCCGGTCACGTTCCTCGGCATGTATTCGCCGTTCGCGATCCGCCTGCTGTTGAGCTCGGCGCAGCGCTCCGGCGCGGTGTCGGGCACCGTCTACGGCGTCTCGACCGCCGGCTCGATCGTCGGCACGCTCGGCACGACGTTCCTGCTGATTCCATCGATCGGCTCGCGCGCGATCACGATCACGCTCGGACTTACGGGGCTTACGGCCGGGCTCATGCTCGTCGCGCTGCCGCTGTTCGGGCGCCGCGCCGCGCCGGTTCTCGTGCTCATCGCATTTGCGGCCCTCTCGCAACACAGCGCACGCGCCGAAGACCTCGTCGACATGGGGGTGCGCGCCGACATGGCCAAGCGCGCCGACGGCCGCATCGCCCACATCGAGAGCGAATACAACGACATCTTCGTCAGCAAGCGACACGACGAGCTGACCATGTCGTTCCAGCTCAAGGGTTTCGACTACACCGAATCGGCCGCAAGCCTGACCGACGCCGACGCGCTGCCGATCCGCTACACCCAGGTGATGACGATCGGCGTTCTCTATCCGCCGCAGCCCGCACGCTTGCTCATGCTTGGCCTCGGCGGCGGCTCGATCTCGACCTATCTCGGCCGCTTCCTCCCCGAGGCGACGATCGACGTGGTGGAGATCGATCCGGCCGTGATCGGCGCGGCGAAAACCTACTTCGGCATCAAGGAAACACCGCGCGTGCGCTATCACGAAGGCGACGGCCGCGTCTTCCTCAACCGCCACAAGGAGACTTACGACCTGATCCTGGTCGATGCCTACCAGGGCGGCTCGGTGCCGTTCCACCTGCTCACCAAGGAATTCTACGCGCTGCTCAAACAGCATCTTGCGCCGGGCGGCGCCGCGACGTTCAACGTGCACGACGGCACCAAGCTCTACGACTCGACGCTGCTCACGCTGCGCGCCGTTTTCCCGAGCGTACATCTCTATCCATCGGGCCAGGGAGAAGTCGCGGTCGTCGCAACCGCCGAGGATGCGCCCGACGCGGCAACGCTCGCGCAGCGCGCGGCCGCGCTGCAGGAGACATCCGGCTTCCGCTATCCGCTGCCCGCCTTGCTCGCGCGCCGCACCGAGAAATCCGGCACGACGCGGGCGGGCGAACTCCTCACCGACGATTTCGCGCCGGTGAACCAGTACGAGACGATCGGGGAACAGCGGAAGAGGAAGAAGTAGCGTTTGCTACTCCTTCGCCGGCACGGTGCGCAGATAGGCCACCAGCGCGTTCAAATCCGCGTCCGTCATGTTGGCGTAGAATTCGAACCCCATCGGCGGCTTCAAATGCGAGCCATCGCGCGAGATGCCCTGCGTGATCGCGCGCTTGATCTCGGCATCGCTCCAGTCGCCGAGCCCCTTGGTCTTGCTCGACGTGATGTTGCGCGAGGTCGAAACGCCCCACGGCCCGGGGAAGTCGAACCCGCCCTTGCCGTAGGCGCTCGCGAACTCCCGCCCCTTCGGCCCCATCGGCGTGTGGCACTCGAAGCAGTGCCCGATGGTCGCAAGATAGAAGCCCCGCTTCACCGGGTCGGCGAGGTCGGCTTCGGTGAATGGCTTCTCGGAGCCCGGCGCCGCCACATGCGGCAGCGCGATCTTGTAGACCGGGTCCGGCACCGTGTTGTCGATCGGCTTGACGGTGCGCAGATAGGCGACGATTGCGTCCGTGTCGCGCTCGGTGATGATGCCGTAGAAGTTTGTCGGCATGATTTCGGCAAGCTGCACGCCGGTCGGCCGCTTGCCGGTGCGCAGCAGCGCCTTCACCTGCGCGTCGGTCCAGGCGCCGATCCCGTGCGTCTTGTCCTGCGTGATGTTCGACGCCGTGACCTTGAACGGGGGCTCGTCCCACGAAAGCCCGCCGGAGAGATCGCGCGTAAAGATCGGCACGCCGCGGTCGCCCTTCGGCGTGTGGCAGTTCTGGCAGGTCATGATGGTGTTGACGAGATACTTGCCGCGTTCGACCGGCGTCTGCGCCAGCGCCGTGCCGATCATTGCGGCGATGAGCGCTAGACCGACCAATCGTGAGAATCCGGACCATGTCACTCTCCCCATTTTGGTGAGGATTATACCGAGCCGAGTACTGTCGGCGAGTGGGAAAACGACGAAGGCAGCGCCGGGCGTTCCGATCGTGGTCTCAATCGCCTGTGAAGCGCCGGACCAGTGCGATGCGGCCGACATGGCCGCTCGGATCGGCCGTCGCGGCGGTCGGAACCGGATGCGATGGCAGCTCCAAGTCGATCTTCTGCATGATCGCGTATTGGTAATCGAAGCGCACACTCCATGCATCCACGAAGGACGCCTCGATGCCGCCACCGAGCTGCACGCCGTTGATCTGACGGCCCGGGACAACCACGACCCCGGCGAAAACCAGGTCGTCGACCCGCGTCCCAATCCATCCGGCGGACGCGTAGAGCAGCGTATCCGGCATCAACAGATAGCCTATTCGAGTTGTTGATTCCGGCGATACCGCCGATCGCCGGGTCGAGAATGTAATTGTCGTTGCCGAAGGCGTAGCCGGCCTGCACGCCCGCATAAAAGCCTGACCAGATGGTGGGATTGCTGACGGCCGGAGGCGGTGCCTTGACCGGCAAGCGCACATCAGCGGCGAACGCCGGTCCAGCACCCAGCGCTATAAGTACCGCAGCCCCAACCGCCCGCAGACTCATCCCGTCAGGCTATTGGGACAATTTCGTAAGTGCAATTGACGTTTATACTTACGCGGCGGCGGATTCTTCGACCTTCTTTGCGGTGACCGGCCCGGAATCCTTGCCCTTGGCCTCGACGTCGCGGTCGACGAATTCGATCACCGCGACCGGCGCGCTGTCGCCGTAGCGAAATCCTGCCTTGAGCACGCGGGTGTAGCCGCCCTGGCGGTCCTTGTAGCGGGGCCCGAGCACGTCGAAGAGCTTCCGCACCATCGGCGGGTCGCGCAGCTCGGCGATCGCCTGCCGGCGCGCGTGCAGGTCGCCGCGCTTGCCGAGCGTGATCAGCTTCTCGACGATCGGACGCAGGTCCTTCGCCTTCGGCAGCGTCGTGATGATCTGCTCGTGCTTGATCAGCGCGGAGGCGAGATGCTGGAACATCGCGGTGCGCTGGTTCGAGCGGCGACTGAACTTGCGGTGGGCATTGCCGTGACGCATCGCGATATCCTCACTTCACCCCAAAGACGCGGATGGCCGGGCTATGCCCAGCCATGACGACGCAGCAACTCAGTAATGGTCCTCGAAGCGCTTGGCCAGCTC
>PLJS01000182.1 GCA_003140315.1 Hyphomicrobiales bacterium | reverse complement strand
TTCTGACTCAGTAGGATTAGGCAATTGCACTTCCCAAATTCGGGCGGTGTTATCCGCTGACGCCGTAAGAACTTCACATCCATCGGGACTGAAGGCCGCCGACGTCAGTCCGGACTCATGCCCACGCAGGGTCGCAATCGCCCTTGCCGTTGCGACGTCCCAGATACGCGCGGTCTTGTCCATTGACGCAGTGACGACGCGGGTTCCGTCAGGGCTGAAGGCCGCGCTGCACACTTTGGCTTCGTGCCCTCGGAGGACGGCGGTCTCCTCTGCGCTGGCGGCATTCCAAGTTCGGGCCGTCATGTCATTTGACGCCGTAACAATCTGCAATCCGTCGGAGTTGAAGACTGCAGACCCGACAATATCCTCATGCCCGCGCAAGACCGCGATCTCTTTTCCCGTCATGGCGTCCCAAATCCGTGCTGTACCGTCAGACGATGCCGTAACAATCCGCGTGCCATTAGGGCTGAAGGCTACGGAGTTCATCGAAGATCCTAGTTTCAGAACCTCCAGGATCGCGATTTCTTTCCCCGCGACGAGATCCCAGACCCGTACGGTATCGTCGCCTAACGCCATTGCGGCACGCGATCCGTCTGGGCTAAATGCGGCAGACAAGACCCAACTAGAGTGTGACCTGCCCGCCGGCGTCAAAATCACCAACTCCTTAGCCGTAACGACGTCCCAGATCCGTGCGGTTCCGTCCCATGAGCCGGTAAGGATCCGGGAACCGTCTCGGCTGAAGGCAGCCGACAGAACCACGGCCTTATGCCCATTCAATATCGCGATCTCCCTTGCCACGTCGGCGTCCCAGATTCGGGCCGTATTGTCGTACGATGCCGTAACAATTCTCCTGCCGTCAGGGCTGTAAGCGGCGGTGGTCAGCTCACGCTCGTTTCCGCGAAGGAGAGCCAGTTCCGGCGATGCCGCAGTGTTCCAGATCCGTGCAGTCTTGTCCGCGGAACACGTGACGATACGCGTTCCGTCAGGACTGAAGCTAGCGGACCACACTCGAGACCCATGCCCGTTCAATGCCGCGATTTCCTTTGCCGTCGCGACATCCCAGATCTGCGCGGTATTGTCTCGGGCCGTGACAATCCGCGATCCGTCGGGACTAAATGCGGCAGACACCATTCGGCCCTCGTGCCCACGCAAAATCGTGATCTCCTTTGCCGTATCGGCGTCCCAGATTCGCGCGGCCCCACTATCAACCGTGACAATCCGCCTTCCGTCGGGACTGAAGGCGGCAAACCTGACGTCGCGTTCGTGCCCTTGTAGGACGGCAATCTGCTTGCCGCTGACGGCGTCTAGAATCCGCGGCGTCCGGTCATTCGACGTGATGATGATCCTGGTCCCATCGGAGCTAAAGACCGCCGAGCTCGCGTATTCCCCAACCGCCGTCACGAGAGGAGTCCCATCGGAGGCCGAGACAGAGGACGTCACTGCATCCCCCTTACGCACAACTGCGATCTGGTTTGCAATACCCTCGGGCCAAATTTGAACCATCCTGCCATTCAATACTGCAACGATCTGTGACCCATCCGGGCTAAAGGCGGCGCAACTCCAAGAGTCGCCCAGGCTCGTTTTTAGAGTACAAAGCTCTCTGCCGGTCGTTGCGCTCCAAATCCGCGCCGTGCCGTCGCCCGACGTTGTGATGATCTGCGAACCGTCGGGACTGAATGCCGAAGAAAATAAGCGGGCTGTATGCCCGCGCAAGACTGCGATCTCCTTGGCCGTGTTGGCGCCCCAGATCCGTGCCGTACCATCAAATGATGCCGTAACAATCCGCGCGCCATCAAGGCTGTAAGCAGCGGAGACTACGTCTAGCTGATGGCCGCCGAAGACAAGCAGCCAGCACGATTGAGAAACGGATGCCTCGAGTTCAGCCACTGCTGGCGATCGAATGTTCGATCGGAGGCCTAGCCTGGGCTCGAGCCGCACTGCGTGCATGGACAGTCTTAGAGCACCATCAATATTCCCATAGCTTCGTTCGATTGCCGCTCGTTCCGCAAGCAGATTGGCGTGGGCTGCCGTCCTAGCCGCTTGCTCCAAGTCGAACGTTAATCGACTCGCTGCAATGAACTCTGTCATTATTTCCGTTGGATCTGGTGCACCGCGCGGACGCCAAGCAATCCAGCCTTCGGCTTGGTCTAGAATTGGAGGGCGCAACATCAACCCGCTCGGACCGGGGCGCCCGGCAATATCCCAGCGCCGCGCGTGTTCGCCGAACTCGGTGTGCTTGCGCACCCAGTCGATGTCGGTGTCGAGCGCCTCGGTGAGGCGCTCCATGCTTTCATCGAAGCGCGCCGGGTCATCGAAAAAGATGAAATTCAGCCGTGCGAGCGCGTCGGGTACCCCCTCGTCAACAGGCTTGCACACGATCGGCGCGAAGCGCTTGTTAAGCGAGGCCGCGAATGCGACTTCTTTTTGACAGATGTCGGACGAGACGGCATTGGGACTGAGGACGAACACGATGGTGTCCGCCTTCACGATCAGCGCCTCGATGCGCTTCCACCAGTCCTCGAAGGCATAGATTTCGGCGCGGTCGATTAATGGCTCGAAACCACGCGCCTTGAGCACCACCTCTAGACGATCGGCAAAGGCCATATCCTTGCGCGAATAGGAGATAAAGATTTTGGCCTTCGACTCACCGCCGCGCGTTAGTTGGGCTGGATCGTTCACCATCAGATCATTTCCTGGATCCTGATTTCAGAACATTCGACGCCCGGCTAGCGATCGCGCGGGGCTTTTCTTTACCAGTGAAAAAGCAGATTCAGAATCACTAGACCTGCACCAATCATTGCAGAAATGATCCACATGCTTCGCCACATCTCTTTTTTTGTCTTTGATCCGCTTCGCGCGCGAGCATCCTGAAATATGCTTGTTTCCAGAATTCAGGATCCGCCTCACGACCGGCTCGTCGGGCCGCATCCAACGCTAACTGTTCCAATTCTGGCTCGCGCATTTGGCGTGGCCTTTGACTGCCTCGCCTCGCGCGGGCCTATCCCTTTTATGTCTTCTTGATACCACACGTTCAGGGAAGAGGAATGGTATGGAGCATGTTGCGAACAAAGCCGCAATCTGCCCGGCCAATCGCCGGCCAGGGCGGTCGAGAACCGGCGCGTCGAGGCCGCCCGGGCTGATGATGGAGCAGAGCGGTCATCCGATCCACCTCATCGCTCGGCAAACGGACTTTGCCGATCGCGACCGTAGGCGCAAAGTCCTGCTGTAAATTGGTGTCGCCTCAAAGGGACTGCACAGCACAATACACCGTCGTGGAATGACCGCTTTGGGGTCATTCGCGTCGGTTGCGCGTGACGCGTTTGACAAGGTTATCGAGATATCGCGCGGTTGCGGCGGGTCGACTAGCACAAATTTCGATTGGAGCAGGTTGTGGAACTGATGTAAGACGGCCCGCGGCGGGGTCTGCCCGGCCGCCCCGGCTTCTTGTTCACCGGCCGAGAGCGTTCCCGGCCATGCGCGAGCTTTCAAGTGTTGCGGCATAGACTAAGCTTTGACATCGTCGAGTAAGGTAGAGAAGCGGCGATCGAGATCATCCGCAAGAAAACGGCACACGAGCCGCTGAAGAGCGCGGACCGGCGATCGGCACCGAAGAACGTCGTGAATCTCGTGGATACCTCTACGGCGCTCAGTTACTAACGACAGGCAAGTCGGCGGACGTGAAGAAGGCCAAAAGGCGATTGAGGGTCATGGGGAGACGCTGCAGCCGATCGCCGAAGAAAGAGGGCGCGAAAGATAGCGAAACCCGTGGCGCGGTCTAATGTCGGCTGATCGCCGCAACAATGACACGCTGCTCTGGCCAGAGCAGAGCCAGTTAACTGGATTGTGCAACCGTGCCGTTATGCCCGGGTCGCCTTGTTTGCGACGACTGCACCGGGAGTTGGGGTACAGATGATCGCGCGTTGGGCTGCAACGGCTTTATCGCTGGGAGGCGGTTTCTTCGCCTTCAGCAATTCAAACTTCACAGCCGCCGCCGAAAAGGTGACCCTGGCACGCGCCATTTACTGGAATCTGGTCGCCAGTCAGACACTCGACGCGCCGTACATCGCGAATTTGCGCAGTCTCGGTGTATCGGAGGTTCATATCTTTTTGAATGAGCCAACACCGCTGCCGGACGACATCGCGCGCGGTTGCCCCATGTTCACCTATACGAATTCAGACGTCGCAGCCAAACCAACCCGGTGGACAACGGAGCACCTTAGAACGTTCGCCAATGATCTGAAGGCGAAGGGCTTCAAAGTGATTTTTACCTTGTCTCCGCATCTACGCACGGAAGCGTACATCACTGACCTATCGCAACCCGACAAGCCTTTCGGCCTGGCTCGAAGCATTGGCGGCATCGACATTGAACTAGACGTCGAGGACCAGTGGCGGGAGGACGAGCCGCCGAAATTCTGCGGCCCTGCGAATTGGAAGGACATGCCAAAGCGCTTAGTCGCTGAGGTTCACGACGCGAAAACGCCTGCCGCTCACAGAAACCCGCTCACGCTCATCATCACCACCAACTCGGCCTTTCACCATCCGGTATTCCTGAAGTTGGCGAATGTCGTCGCCCCCCAGCTGTACGGCAAGTTCTTCGGACTCAGTGCGCCCGACGTAGCGAAGGATTTGAAGGGCAAGTGGTCTCGTTTTGGGAGCGTAATCCAGCCGGCTGTAACGACCTACTGTCCCGCGGGTACCGGCGACGACGTATGCTCGCCGGAGATCTTTGAAGCCAGCATGAAGGAAGTCGCAACGTTCGCGAAATGCAACAAATCAGGTAAAGCAATCCGGAGTTACGTCATCTGGAGTCAGAGAACGCTAGATAAGGATTCCACTTTCGGAAAAGACTATCTCATGGATAAAAGCAAGATGAGCGTCGAAGTGAACTGCCCTCGCCCCTAGACTAGGTGAAGAGCTAGCGCGCCGCTCCAAAGGTGACTTCGACCGCGCCACGCCCACTGCGGCGAGGCGATTCGGCGATCCTAATATACGTTCGCTACAATGGCCGCGGCAAGCCAATTTATGGTTCAGACGAGGTGTGCTGGGTTTGTGCGCTGCGCGGAGCGCCGACATCCCTACCTTCTGTCGCGCTCAAGGATCTCCGTTTTCAATGCCCGATTGGCGCGTCGGGTTGCCCAGGCCTTACGCGAGGTTGCGCTGGACTTTCGAGTGCGTGCCGCCTTCACACCGGCATCCTTCATGCGTTCTTTGTGGGAGGGAACGCCTTTCGTAATCTGCCAGTGCGCTCGAAGAAGCTTGATCGCCTCTACTGGATAGAAGCCGCAATCATACATCCAATGATGCGTTTGACACATGAAGGCAAGGTTATCGGGATCATTGTTGCCACTCCGGTGATCGAGATGAGCGACCGTAATACACGTCGCAATCTGCATGCCGCAAACGATGCAGCAGCGCATTGGATACGCGGCCGTCGCAACGCGACGTGCCTCACCCTGTCTTCGGAGCTGAGGAATCGGAATCAGAAATGCCTTCACTTGCAGAGCCTTGTGAATTTCTTTGCCGTGCGCAGGGAACGGTTGAACCCATGCGTCCGTATCATGCCGCTGCCACGTCCGTGTGTACTATAGTGCGTCGCATTTTATTGCACGTCCTGCCGGACTACGCCATATGGCAGAGGACGTGCGGCGCATGGTCGGCCGGAATGTCCGCAAACTGCGGACCGCGGCGGGTCTGACCCAAGCAGGCCTAGCGGAACGGCTGGGAATAGATCGTGCCTATGTGAGTGGATTGGAGCAAGGCCAGCGGAACCCGACAATCGTCACGCTGTGGCACTTGTCGAAGGCACTTGGCGTGAGAATGCGCCGTTTGTTCGAAGACTAGGTGAAGGCAAGTAAGTAGTGTTCACTTGTGGGCCGATGATATGCAGGTTTTACGGGCACCCGAGGAAGGCGCAGTTTGAAAGGGCGCTCGCGGTCCACAAATGGTGGCCCGGTTGAGTCAGAATGCACCGACGGATCCGAGTTGATCAATAGAGCGAGTCGCGCGATGCGTCGGCGATGGCTTACTCTGTAGCGCGACAATCTGGATGAGAACGGCGCGGCAATCAGGATGAGAAGCCGGCAGCCGTGACGACATGATGATCGCGCTGAGCCTGGGCCGGCGCAAGCCCCTTCTAACGCTGCCGTGTGCCATTGGCGACCGGGCCGGGCAGCTGCAGGTTCGGCCATGTCCGCAATGCCCCGAAAGCGACGGCTGGCTCGAAGAAGGCGACCTGTCGCTAAGGGTCCAGGCCGTGTGAAAACA
>PLJS01000340.1 GCA_003140315.1 Hyphomicrobiales bacterium | reverse complement strand
CCGTGAAGCAGCCGATGTCCGCCAACGTCACCCAGAACAACGGGACCTTCGGATACGGTCGCCCTTCAGCCAAATTGAAATACGCAACGAACTCAGCCCAAAGCGCATTCCCCCAGCGGATCCTGGCGAACGGGTTGGCGGCATTCAGATCAGAGCTAGCGGCACCCCTAACCAGCAACCGGTCCCCTCGGGAAATGGTGTGCCGATTCCTTGCCTCCTCGAAGGCCTGCATCAACTTCCCCGCCGCTCTCCGCTCCTGCGGGTAGACACCCTGGGGCCTATTGCTCCACATGATGATCCCATCTCAAATCGATTGATGATGAGAATTTACAAGGTTGCGTGAACGGCGGTTCTTCCAGTTGGAGCCTCGGATTGCTGAATTGGTGACCTGAACTCGGGAGTTGAGAGTGACGAGTGTGCTTTCAGAGGCACGCAGCATCGATAATCCGGGATGCCTCCAGGTACGTCTCCCGAGATGACAATCCCCACTCGATGCCGGAGGGACCCGCGGGTAGGCGCTGCAATTCTGCAAGCAAAAAGGGTGTGCAACTTGCACACCCTTCTCGGCTACTTCAGAGGGTTTTTGGCGTCCCAGTAGACCGTGTCATTCATCGAGCCCCTCACCGGATTCAGTCTTGTCGCCGGCTGGCCGCAAGACCGTCCGAATGAACTTTTCGCGAACGGCTGCGGCGGCCGCGTTCCATTTCCGCCGAAAGTTGGGTAGGAGTTCAAAGGCGCGCCGAAGTTTTCGGAATTGCTCCTCTTGCTCCGGCGATAGCGAAGAACTCCGCGTCGGCTTTCGTTTCGTAAGCTTTCGCACCTTGTCGAGTTGTTCTTCTGGCGTCGATTCTTTGGCGATCTTAAGGAGCGCGCCTTGATTGTCGCCAAGGCCCGCCGCTTCGGCGGCTTTCTTCGCTTTCGGCGCGATGCCAGCGATTATATCCGAGCGGCGAACCTCCTCTCGCGAGACTGCGAGCTCCTTGGCGGCGCGACTGACACCCCTATCAGAAGGCTGGCGGCCCCCGGGTAGTGCAGTTTGCCCGGCCTTGCGCTTCTCCTTCTTTAGGCGGCGCCATTCAGCAACCTGCTCCGAACGCTCCAGCGCGCTCAGATTCGCCCGATGCAAGTTTTCTGCGACCTTCCAAAGATTCGCATCCATTATGCCGTCTATGACAATGCATTCAATCGTGTCCCATCCGAGAGACATCGCCGCCTTGAGGCGCTGGTTTCCAGCGACGAGCACGGTGCCGACTTTTCCCTCTCGCACAGATATCGGTGTTTTCTGGCCAATCTCCTTCATAGATCGTTCGAGGACAGATATTTTCTTGGGATTCACCTTTCGGTGATTTCCTTCGATGACGGTGATATCTTTAATATGAATCTTCTGAATCTGCGTGGTCATGGCTGGCTCCGGTCGTCTCATTCGTTGACGAGTATTCTGGGTTAGCCTCGTCGTTCCATTTTGGTGGCTAGCTAGCGAGATGTGCGTTCAGTCGAACGACGTAGCCGAAAACTGAGGCTGCGCTCCAAAGCGAGAGCGCAGCCTCTACGTGATGACGCATGTCTTAAGGCGCCGCGGTGGGTCCTACCCTCGTCGAACTTGCCGGCAACGCACGCAAGAACGCATCTAAGTGTTCCGCGAGGACCACGGTCCTGCGCCCGCATTTCGTTGCAATGAGGCGGCCATTTCGAATCTCTTCGAAAAGCCGAGTTCGCCCGAGAGTGGTCGTCTCCGCGACCTCCTCGATCGTATATGCGAGTCTATGTCGATTCATATGAGCATCGATGCCTCCTTTGTTGCGCACAAGGGGGGCACGAATTCGCGATGAAAGCTCTGGAGTTAAATGGAGTTAAATAGAGGGAAAAGGCGGCTCTAGCGGCCAGCCTTGCTGCTCCGCAAACTTACGATAGCCGTCAACGAGTCGTTTGATTCTTGATGCCTCCTCCCGCGACCCTTTAGCATCGTCCACAACTTCCCTTGCGGCGTCGGTTACTGACTGCGCCCTGCCGCTGCCAATGATATCCGCCATCGTAATATGAAGCGGCCTATCCAACTTGTTGTATCCCCCCGCGCGCAGGGGACGACCGCGGTGCTTTTTTTCTAAAGGCGTCACAGCATACTTCGCGAGCCAGGCGTCAAACTCCGATCTCCGAAAGAAAACAGGCTGGGACGCGCTGCCTATGTATGTGCCCACAGGACCAAGATCGTCGTAACCCTCACGGCTGATGAAATTTGTCCAGATGCCGGGCGGTACGTAGCCTGCTTCGCGCCAACGCTCAGGAATCCACCCCTCTCGACCTACCTGAAGGTCCTGACCGTTTCTGGGATCGCGCACCAGCGCCTTGAGATCACCCCTCTCCAGACTCCCTCGCAAGAATAGGTGAGCAACCTTCATCAAATGCCAATACTCAGCCACATCAGCGTACTCATCGGGGTCATGCCCAACTGAGTCTTCAAAGATCCTGCTTTTCTCAATTAGCTCAACGTCCTCTTCATCAAAATCGGGAAGGAGAATAGCTGCCTCCTCAATTTTAGTAACCAGCTCCGCATAGGCTTCGGTAAGCTCAATGCCTTCAGCGGGAATTAGGGCTGAGGAGTCCCTCATAATGTATCCTCGTTGAGGCAAAGATTTGCCTGCGAGTGTTTCCGACGCGGCAACAATCGCGGCGCGATGTACATCAGATTCAAGCGCTACTCGACTCATTCGTCAAGAACGACCGCTTGCGCGCCCGGCCCACTACGGTCCGCTTGCAGCTTGCCAATGCAAGGTCCGCCAAGATACGCGCGCATTCGGGCAATTTGCAGTCTCATGATGTCCGCGACGTCCGGCGCAAGGGCCGCCTCGTCTAGCCAGCGCAAAAGCGGACATTCCCGGAGGGAATGCCAATCCATTCCGACTTGCGACGCCGACAGCGTTCGGCGATTGTTGCGCCTATCTCCTGAACGCCACGACCTTGCCGACTTTGGGCGCCGCGCAATAGACGGCCCATGCGTCCATCAGCTTGCGCCGCTTGTCGAACAGGTCACCGCGCCGGTAAGCCGCCTCCGCCTTGTTCTCGATCACATGGGCTAGCGCAGCCTCGCAAACCTCGTTGGTGAAATTGGTGCATTCGGCTGCCCAATCGCGGAAGGCAGAGCGGAAGCCGTGCACTGTTGCGCCTTCGATCTTCATCCGGCGGAGCACCATTTCGAGCGCCATCACCGACAACGGCCTGCCGGCTTTCTGGCCCGGGAAGACGAAATCGCCATTGGTGGTCTCGTGCATTGCTTTCACGATCTTGAGCGCGCGCTTCGACAACGGGACACGGTGTTCGCGACCGGCCTTCATGCGCACTGCCGGCACCGTCCACACCGCGCCTTCAAGGTTAAATTCATCGTCGGCATCCGACCATGGGAAAAGGATCCACACCCGACGCCAGTGCTCGAAGGCGTTATGGACTCCGTCTACTCACCCACCAGAATCAAATACCCCATGGTGAGGCCCCACTCAGCGAGTGAGCGACGCTTACTCCCCAAAAACTTCCCAAACGACAACCTGCCGCCAACTTATGTAGGCGAAAAAGTAGCTCAAATACCTGATAATAAGGAAGTTTGTCGCTGGCGCTCCCTAGGGGACTCGAACCCCTGTTTTCGCCGTGAGAGGGCGACGTCCTGGGCCGCTAGACGAAGGGAGCGTGGCGCCTGAAATAGCCTTGATCGCCAAGGTGCGCAAGCGCGGGTCCAGGCGCGCTCGGGGCGCTCAAGGCGTGGTGGAGAAGGTCAATCGTCCGGCGGGCTGCAGCGTTTTCAGGTCGAATGTGCGCACCTCGATCTTGCCCCCGACATCGAGCGTGACGATCAGCCGATCCTCGGCAACCGCGCTTTGTACGACGCGCGCCCCGCGCGGCAGCGCGAGCATCATCTCCGCCGTCGCTCCCGCCGGAGCCTCCGGCAGCTTGTCGGCGATTTTCGCGGTGCTTCCATCGCCCTTGAAAACGCGATAGCCGATGAAGCCGAACACGGAGCCGACGGCGATGAACGTCACCAGCATGGAGATCAGCATCAGCCGCCGCACCTTCGAGACCAGGCGCGCGGCGGCATCGTCATCCATGCCCGCGGGCGGAATGGAGGCGGGCACGATCGGCGTAGGCGCGACCTCAAGATCGGCGGACAGGCGATCAAGATCGACCGGCGGGGCCCGATCGAGGTCGAGAGCGGGGGCCGGGTGCTCGTCCGGATGGTCCTCGGCCGGGGGCTCGTCGACGTGGTCTTCGTGTTGCTCATGCGGCTCAATCGCCGCTTCGGCCACTTCCGCGGGCGCTACGCTCGGCGCCCTGCTGGCGGCGGCGAACAATTCGGCTTCGAGCTCGGCAAGCGCACGATCATCGAGCCGAGACGCGGTCGTGGACGGCACGTCGGCTTCTTCAGGCGTCGCCACGGACGCGGCCAGCTCGTTCGCGGGCCGCGACGGCGTTGCGGGTTGAACGCGCGTCAAAGGATCGACGCGCGGCGGGTCGAAGGGGCGCGTCAGCTCTTCGAGCGACTGAGCCAGAAGCTCGGAAAGCCGCGTCGCCGGATCGACCGGCTTCGCGGCGCCGAGCGGCCGATCTCCGGCTGCATTGAACTTGTCGTTGGCATTCGAACTCATGACCGATCCGGTCCGCCGTACTGAACTGTTAGTCGCCGCCGCTCACAAAGGCGAGCGGCTCGATCGTTTCCTCGCGCTTGGCGTGAGCGGAATTTCACGCACCCGGCTCAAAGCCTTGATCCTGGCAGGCGAGGTGACGATCGAGAGCCGCACGATCCGCGATCCAGGTCACCGCGTCAACGTTGGTGACGAAATTGTAGTGTCGATCCCGCCGGATGAGCCCGCCGTGCCACAGGGCGAGGCTATCCCGCTTACGGTGCTTCACGAGGACGCGGAGTTGATCGTCATCGACAAGCCGAGGGGTCTTGTGGTGCATCCGGCCGCCGGCAACCGCACCGGTACGCTGGTGAACGCGCTGATCGCGCACTGCGGCACAAGCCTGTCCGGCATCGGTGGGGTCAAGCGGCCCGGCATTGTTCACCGCTTGGACAAGGATACCACCGGCGTCATGGTGGTGGCCAAGACCGACCGGACGCACCAGGGGCTCGCGGCCCAGTTCGCCGATCACGGGCGGACCGGTCCCCTTGTCCGCAGCTATCTGGCCTTCGTCTGGGGCGTGCCGGACCGGCGCAAGGGAACGATCGACGCCCCGCTCGGCCGCCACCGCCAAGCCCGCGACAAAATGGCCGTGCGCCTGGACGGCCGGGCGGCGATCACGCATTGGGAGGTGCTGGAGACGTATCTGGGCACCGACGGGAAGCCGGTCGCGAGCCTGATTACCTGCCGGCTGGAGACCGGTCGCACCCACCAGATTCGGGTGCATCTCGCCCATATCGGGCATCCGCTGCTGGGCGACGAGGTCTATGGCCCCGGCTTTCGGACCAAGGCGGCACTATTGCCGGCCGCTGCACGCGATGCCCTGGAGGCCCTTGGCAGACAGGCCCTGCACGCCCATATGTTGGTCTTCCAACACCCCGTTTCAGGCAAAACCCAGAAGTTCGACTCAGCCCTGCCGCGCGATCTCGCCCGGTTGCGGCAAGCCCTTGCCGGGGGTGCGGCGGAGCGTCGCCGCACCCCCGGTCCCAACCGCAATACCTAATAGTTACAAAGCCTTGATAACCGCCTTGTGAACCATCACGGGGGCTTCAAGGCGATGTGACCCAACCGTAACTTCCTTTCGTACCCCGGTTCCGTGTATATTTGCTGCAACTGCGATCGAGCTTCGCAGTTGCACATCTGCGTTCGGTGTCCAGCTCCGGGGGAGGGGAAGACCGAACGGCCTGCCGATCCGGGGGCAACTTTTGAAGGGTGCTACCATGGCCCGTGCCACGGCGTTGCCGATACTCTCTGCCGAATCCGGCCTATCCCGCTATCTCGAGGAAATCCGGCGGTTCCCGATGCTGGAGCCGCAGGAGGAATACATGCTCGCCAAGCGCTGGCGCGAGCATGGCGACCGGGATGCGGCGCATAAACTCGTGACCAGCCATCTGCGGCTCGTGGCGAAGATCGCCATGGGCTACCGCGGCTACGGCCTGCCGATCTCCGAAGTCATGTCGGAGGGCAATGTCGGCTTGATGCAGGCGGTCAAGCGCTTCGAGCCCGAGAAGGGCTTCCGCCTCGCCACCTACGCCATGTGGTGNNATCCTGCGCTCGTGGTCGCTCGTGAAAATGGGCACGACCGCGAACCAGAAGAAGCTGTTCTTCAACCTGCGCAAGGCGAAGAGCAAGATTTCCGCGCTCGACGAAGGCGACATGCGCCCCGATCAGGTCAAGCTGATCGCGAAGCGCCTCGGCGTGCCGGAACAGGATGTGATCGACATGAACCGCCGCCTCGGCGGCGACGCCTCGCTCAACGCTCCGATCCGCGAGGAAGGAGACTCCGGCGAGTGGCAGGATTGGCTCGTCGACGACAGCGACAGCCAGGAGTCCCGCCTCGTCGCCGACGAGCAGGCCGACAACCGTCGCAAGGCGCTTGGCGAGGCGCTCGACGTACTCAACGAGCGCGAGCGGCGCATCTTCGAAGCGCGCCGGCTTGCCGACGACCCGATGACGCTCGAAGACCTCGCGGCCGAATTCGGCGTCTCGCGCGAGCGCGTGCGCCAGATCGAGGTCAGGGCGTTCGAGAAGGTGCAAAAGGCGGTGCGCAATCGCGTGGCGGCGATGGAGAGCCCACCGACGCAGCCGGCGCTCGCGGTGCACTGAGCGCCCCGACTGCCGATCGAACAATCGCTGAATGGAACGCCGCGGATCACTCCGCGGCGTTTTGCTATGGATATTTGGCGGCGCCTGAACGACATTGGCCAGACAAAACGTCCTAGGGAGATGACGCCATGCGCGGATGGTGCTCGCGGTTCTGGTTCGCGTCGGCGGGCGCGGTTGCGATTGCGGGCCTTGTTTACGGCGAGGCCCTCGCCCAATCCGCCGACCGCACCATCGAGGAGATCAAGGCCGAAACGCTCGCGCGAGCGCAGACCGGCGCTTACCCGACGCTCGGCATCGATCCCGCCGACGCGCGCGATGCGCTCGACCTGATCAAGACGCGTGATGCCGACGAATGGGCGGCCGGCTGGAGCACGATCGCCGACCGCTACATGGCGAAGGCCAAGGCCGCGACCGATCCGAAAGAAGCCGACAAGAATTACCTGCGCGCCTGGCGGCTTTATTACTTCGGCCAGTGGCCGGCGCCGACCTCTGCCGGCAAGCAGGCGGCGTATCAAAAGGCGGTCGACGCCTATTTGCTGCACGCGAAGAGCTTCGATCCGCCGCTCGAAATCGTGCGCATCCCGTTCGAGGGCTCCGAGATCGTCGGCTATCTACGCCTGCCCGCCGCAAACGTTCCCCGCCCGGTCCCGCTCGTCCTCGCGATTTCGGGCCTCGACAGCCGCAAGGAAACGGTTGCCGAAACCTACGCGGCCGCGATCGGCCAAGGCCTCGCATTCTTCGCGGTCGACAGTCCCGGCACCGGCCAGGCGCCGGTGAAGGCAAGCGAGACCGCCGACCGGATGTACTCCCGCGTGCTCGACTATCTCGCCACGCGGCCCGAGATCGACAAGAGCCGCATCGTCGTCCACGGCCAGAGCTTCGGTGCCTATTGGGCCGCGAAGCTCGCCTTCACCGAACAGGCGCGCATCGCCGGCGCCGTGGTGCAGTCACCGCCGATCCATCACACGTTCCAGACCGATTTCTTTCGCAACCGCATGTATACGCGCGAGTATCTGTTCGACCTCTTGCCCGCGAGCCTCTTCGTCTATGGCCTGAAGTCGACCGACGAGTTGCTGGCGTTTCTGCCGAAGATGTCGCTGCAAGCCCAAGGGTTGCTCGGAAAGCCCGCGGCGCCGATCCTGGTCGTCGGCGGAACGCGCGACACGCAGGTCCCGATCGCCGACCTCGATCTGCTCATCAATACCGGCAGCGAGCCGCGCGAAGCCTGGATCAATCCGGCCGGGGGCCACATGGGCCGCACCGCCTCGGCCTGGCCGGACCCGGTGATCTTTCGCAACGTGATCCTGCCCTGGGAGATCAGGCACCTGAGCCAGACGCACTGATCGGCGCACACCGCCGATCGCTCGGCAGCGCTCGTTCGGCGACGGCTACGCTTTCGGCACGCGGCGCCGCCGGCCGGACCTGACCGCGGTCTGCGCCCGGCTTCTCGGGTTGAACGGCCGCGTGACGTCGGGCTGCTCGTGATCGAGCCGGTGCGTACGCAGAAAGGCTTTGAACGCATCGGAGGCCAGCGGCTTGGCGTAGAGGAACCCTTGCGCTTCCGCGCAATGCTCATTGAGCAGGAATGCCGCCTGGTCCGTCGTCTCGACACCCTCGGCGATAACCTCAAGGCCGAGATTATGTGCCATCGAGATCAGCGAACGCACGATCGCGGCGTCCTCCGCGTCGTCGGTGATCTTGCCGACGAAGCTGCGATCGATCTTGATCCGTGACAGCGGAAACTTGGTCAGATAGCTGAGCGACGCGTAACCCGTGCCGAAATCGTCGAACGCGAGCTTTACGCCCTTGTCGCGCAGTTTCCGCAGCACGACGGCCGCCTCGTCGTAATTGAGCGCGATGTTTTCGGTGATCTCGATCTCCAGCACCTCGGCCGGCAGTCCCGCGTCGCGCAAGGCCTCGTCGATGTCGGTCAGCAGCGCCTCGTCGCGCAGTTGGCAGGGAAACAGATTGACCGATATGCGGCTGAGCGCGAGCCCCTCGGCGCGCCAGCCGGCGGTCTTCATGCAAGCGGTGCGGATGATCCACTGTCCCACACCGGGCGCGATCGAGCTTTCGGCCAGCGTGTCGATGAACGCGCCCGGCGCCAGGATGCCCTTGATCGGATGGCGCCATCGTAACAACGCCTCCGCGCCGACGACGGTTTCGTCGGCCAAGCGGACCTGTGGCTGATAGTACAGCTCGAACTCGTTTTCAGCGAATGCACGCCGCAGCTCGGCATCGAGGCCGCGCCGCGCCTGCGCCTGGGCGCGCAGTACCGGAAGATAGAACCGATAGACGCGCCCGCCGTCGGACTTCGCCTGATAGAGGGCGAGATCGGCATTCGCGATCAGCTCGTCACCGGTCTCGCCGTCGTTTGGCGCGATCGCTACTCCGGCGCTGCTGCCGAGATGCAGCACGTGATCGTTGACCTCGTAAGGCTCCGCGAGCCGCGCCAGCATCTGGTCGACGACGCGGGCGATGACGCGAGGATCGCCGCATTCCGGAATGACTACGACGAATTCGTCGCCACCGAGCCGGCAGACCTGTCCGCGCTCACCCGCCACCTCGCTCAGGCGACGACCGACCTCGATGAGAAGCTTGTCGCCGGTCGAATGCCCGAGCGTATCATTCACGTCCTTGAAGCCGTCGAGATCGAACAGCGCGACCGAAACTGCGCGCTTGCCGTCGAGCAGGCTCGCGAGCTGGCGCTGCAACGTGAGGCGATTGGGCAGTCCGGTCAATGGATCGTAATGGGCGAGATGTTGGAGCTGCTCCTCGGCCTTTTTGCGATCCGTGATGTCCTCATAGGCCCATGCCACGCCCCGGACCTTGCCGTCCGGATGGTACATCGGCGCTGCGGCGACCCGCACGTCGACCGTCGAACCGTCCCTGCGCAGCCGTTCCACCTGCACGTCGCGCACGATTTCGCCGCAGATGGCGCGCTCGAACAGCGCCTGGGATTCGTCCACCCGGTCCGCCGGCACGAGCTTGGTGAGTTGGCCGATCGTCTCCGCGGCCGCGTGGCCGAAGATGTCCTCAGCCGAGCGGTTCCAGATCAGGATGCGGCGATCCAGGTCCGAGCAAACGATCGCGACGGGCGAAGCCTCGATGATCGTCGCCAATGTGTCCTTGGCTTCCCGCAAATCGGATGCGGCGCGGTCGGCCTCCTCCTGGCGGCACTCGAGCGAGGCGGCCATCTTGTTGAAGGCACCCGCCAGAACGCCGATCTCGTCGCGCGTATGCACCGGCGTACGATGGCTGAGCTCGCCGGCCGCCAGCGTCGACGCGTCGCGGCCGAGTTGCCGCAACGGACGAACGATCCTGGCCGAGAGCATCCAGGCGATGAGAAACGCGACCGTCAATGCAATGCTGCAGAACAGCGCGGCCCGTCTGAGGCGCGTCGAGACCGTCGCGTAGGCCACCTCCTTGGACAGGCCGACCGACACGGTCCAGGGTGCGAGATGAGCGCTCGCCGAACCCATGATGCGTTCCACATTGTCGGGCCAGACGATCGCCTCGCCGGCGTCCGCGACGGCAAGCGGCGACGCGCCGTAGCTGCCGAGATCGCGGCCGATCCAGCTCGGATCGTCCGTCTGAGCGATGACGATGCCGTTTTCGTTGACGATCCGCACGACGCTGCCGGGCGGAAGCTGGCGCACCCGCAGAGCGTCCTGGAAATGCTCAAGCAACGTGCCGACGGCCAGCACGGCTTTCGGTTGGGCCTGGTCCCCGACCGGACGCGCGATCGTGATGACCCATTGTCCGATCGCCCGGCCGAGCAGAACTTCGCCCATGGCGAGACGCTGGCCGGCAAGCGCCTTGCGGAAGTATGCGCGGTCGGCCGCGTTGAAGCGTGCCCCCTGGGCGATGCCGATATTGGCGCCGTCCGGCGAGAACACGAAGATGTTGCTGATGAAGTTCGGCAAGTCGCTTTTGACCTGCTGCAGCAATGCATCGTTCGCGGCGGTCTTCGCGGGGTCGGCCGACACAGCCCTGCTCAGCCCCACGAGGAGCGAGTCCAGATTCCCCAGATGGTCGTCGACCTGCGCGGCGAGCAGCCGCGCCTCCGCGACCGCGCGTTCGACAGCGGCCGCCCGATCGTTACGCCATTGAATCCAAAGGCCGCCACCGATGACCGCAGTGAATGGCACGACCGTGGCGAGCACGAGCCCGAGCAGGCGTGATCGAATACCGCGCAACATCATGGAGCCGGCCCAACTGCCGATGGCGGGATCACTCCCGGATTTTCAGGAGATTTTGAACACGCCGGCGTGTATGGCCGGTAACCTTGAACCCGCCTGATTGCGCGCGGGGTTAACAAAAGCACAACGGCACCGCACGGCGCCTATCATCCGAGCCGGATCACCGGCGCCGCGATGCTCTCGATCATGATGTTGATGCAGGCGGGCTTGTGGCTCTCAAGCGCGCGTTCGATCGCGCCTGGAAGATCGGCGGCGTTCTCGACAAATTCACCATGTCCGCCAAGCGCCGCCACGACGAGATCGTAGCGCGCCGGCATCAGCTCGCAACCGTGCATGCGATCCTTGCCGTACTCGCGAAGCTGGATCTGGCTCTCGGCGTTCCAGAGCGCGTCGTTGCCGAGTATGGCGACGAACGGCAGTTTGCGCCGCACAGCGGTTTCGAATTCCGACAGATGGAAGCCGATCGTCCCGTCGCCCAGCACGGCGAAGACCGGCGCTCTCGGCTCCAATAGGCGCGCGGAAAGCGCGAACGAGAGCGAGCTGCCGATCGATCCGGCGACGCCATTGATCAGGCGGCGGCGAACCGGGAGCATGCTCTGGCCCCATTGGGCGAATTCCCCGCCGTCGCAAATCAGAACGGTGTCAGGATCGCGTTCGACGTAAGGGCGCAGCGCTCGGAAGACTTCGGCTGGATGCAATCGACCCGAGGTTTTCGAGGCGACCGTCGCCCAGGCCGCGGGGCGGTTGTCGAGCGCGGCGCGCGCTTCGGTAAGCCAGCGATCGTTGCGCGTCTTGGCCGTAGCGGAGCGGACGATGAGTGTTTCGGCAGCAGCCCGAATGTCGGCAATGCCCCCGAGCACGAGCCGTCCATTCATCTCCTTGGCGGCGCGATCGACCAGCGCCGCCTCTGGATCGATTGCGATCACCTGCACGGCGGGATCGAAGGCTGGCCCTGACGCCCAGCGGGTCGTGAAGTCGAGCGCCTTGCCCAGCAGCACGAGCAGGTCGGCGCGTCGCACCAGGTCGGAGAACGCGCCGAGCGTCGCATCGGCGATGCCGCGCGGGCTTTCCAGGATCACGGCCGGCGCACGGAGCGCGGCTTCGAGCCGGCCGAGCAGCGCGCGTCCGCTCATGTTGGAGAGTTGCGGCGGCGCGAAGATGATCGGCCGTGCCGCGGCCGCGATCGCCGCAAGGACGGCATCGGCGACGGGCGTGGTCAGCGCGGGTGCGGGCGACGCGCCGCGCCCGTTCGGCCAGACGATCGCATTGCTTTCGACCCGTTCTTCCAAGAGGTCCGACGGCAGGCTTAAGTGCACGGGGCCCGGCCGGCCCGATGTCGCGATGCGGATCGCCTCGCCGATATCGCGGCCGAGCGTCGCCGCGGATGTCGCGGTCCACGATGCCTTGGTGACCGGCGCCGCCATGTCGGCCTGCCGGATCTCCTGGAAGCCGCCGCGGCCAAGCTCCCACGTCGCCGCATGGCCTGAGAGCAGCACCATCGGGGATTCGGCGCCGAGCGCGGTGTAAAGCGCGCCGACCGCGTTGGCATGACCCGGTCCGCCGGTGACCATCGCGATGCCGGCCTGTCCGGTCAGCCGTCCCCAGGCGTCCGCCATGTGGACGGCGGCGGCCTCATGGCGCACATGCACGAGATCGAGCTTCGCTTCGAGCGCGGCGTCGAAGATCGACATGATGTGATTGCCGGAGAGCGTGAACACCTGCTTACAGCCGAGACGTTCGAGCGAACGCGCGACGATGTCGGCGCCGCGCAGGGAATTGGTGTCTGCGCTCACCTCAGGCTGCCTTCACAAATCCGTACAGCGCTTCCGGATTGGCCACGAGGATGCGCTCGCGCAACGCGGTGTCGGGCGCCCACTCCGACAGCAGGTCGAACAGCGTCGCGTCGTTCGGCTTCTCCTTCTCGGTCGGGTGCGGCCAGTCGCTACCCCACACCATCCGCTCCGGCGCAGCCTTCAGATACGCCTGCACCACCGGGAGCTTGTCCGCGTAGGCGGGCGCGCCGACCTTTGTGTCCATGTAAGCGCCCGACAGCTTCATCCAGGTGCGGCCCTTGTCGAGCATCGCGCGGATGATCTTGTAGGCCGGGTGGTCGAGCGGCGTCGGCTGCGGCAGGCGTCCCATGTGATCGAACACCACCGGCGTCGGCAGGCGCTGCAGCATGTCGGCATTCTCGACGATCTGGTCGCCGCGCATGTGGATCTGCAGGTGCCAGCCGAGGTCGGCCACACGCTTGGCGAGCGGCTCGATCATGTCGATCGAGACCGCGGCACTCGCCGGATCGAACACCGTGAAGCGAATGCCGCGGATGCCGCCTTCGGCCAGCGTCTTCAGCTCCGCATCGGTCACGGTCGGATGCACCACCGCAACGCCGCGCGTGTTGGTACGCCCAAGCTGCGCGATGCCGTCGAGCGTCACGCGATTGTCGGTGACGTAGGCAGCCGGCGTCACGATGACGGTGCGCGTCGTACCGTTGCGCCTTTGCAGCAAGCGATAGTCCGCGACCGTGGCATTGCTCTGCATGCGCGATTGCGGGCCCGGCCTCGCGGGCGGGAAGCGCTCGCCGTCATAGATGTGCATGTGGCAGTCGCAGGCATGCGCCGGTGCCTTGAGCTTCGGCGCCTCGGTGCCGGCCGAATTCGGCACCGCCTGTTGTGCGTGGCCTGTTGTCACCGACGCCGTCAAGGCCGCAAGTCCTGCGCCCGCCAGAATTGTCCGGCGCCTGATCGAATCCATATGCTCCTCCCGTTGCGATCGTTCATTGACGACGATCGTCTCTCTGTCGTGTCATTGGGCCGCGATACCCATGCTTTTGATGATCGCGCCCCACTTCTCCGCATCGACGCGCATCATGGCGCCGAGTTCGTCCGGCGTCGATGCCGCGACCTCCACGGCGATGTCCGCCATCCGGTTCTTCACCTCGGGCAGGAACAGGATGCGGCCGATCTCGGTATTGAGCCGCGCGACGATGTCCCTCGGCATTCCGGCCGGGCCGAACGCGCCGTACCACACCGCCATCTCGTAGCCCGGGACGGTCTCGGCGACGGTCGGCACGTCGGGCAGCAATGACGAGCGCTTGCCTTCCGTCACCGCAAGCAGGCGCAGGTTGCCGGCCTTGACGTGCGCGAGGCTCTGCGTTCCGGCGGTGAAGAAAAGCTGCGTCTGTCCGGCGACGGTATCGGCGACCGCAGGCGCGCCGCCACGATAGGGCACATGCAGCATCTCGACGCCGGCGAGCTTCTCGAACAGCGCGCCGCACAGATGATTGGTCGACCCGGGGCCGGCGGACGCATAGGCGACCTTGCCGGGGTTGGCCTTGGCATAGGCGACGAACTCGGCGACCGAGGTCGCCGGCACTGAGGGGTGCACGACCATCGTGTTGGTCACATAGGCGAGCAGGCTGATCGGCGAGAAATCCTTCACGCCATCGAACGGCATCGTGGCGAAGAGCGCGTGGTTCATCGTGTGCACGCTCATCGTGTTGAACAGGAGCGTGTACCCATCCGGCGCCGCGCGCGCCACCACGGCCGTGCCGATATTGCCGGATGCGCCGGTGCGGTTCTCGACGACGACCAGTTGGCCGAGCGCCTGGCGAAGCTGCTCGCCGACAATGCGCGCCAGGATGTCGGTCGAGCCGCCTGGCGCCCACGGCACCAGCAAGGTGATCGGCCGCTGCGGATAGGCTTGCCCGAGCGCCGCGCTCGTCCCCGCGGCGGCCGCGAGGGTCGCGCCACCGGCAAGCAAGACTCTGCGCGTGAGGCGTCTCATGACGCCGCATTTAGCACGAATGCGGCGCCGCCGCGCGGGTGTCGGTGTGTGCGGAAGCCAACGATGGAGATAGGGAGCGAAGCCGCGCGAGGTCTACAGCGCCTGCGCAACCTCTTGCAGGCCCATGATGAGCGCGAGTTCGCGCGCCTTGCGCTTCTGTTCTTCGCTCAGGCGCGTGATCAGCGGCGCCGCGGCCCGGTAGAGGCGTTGAACCGCATCCTGATCGAGCGCGAGCTTCGGGGGATGACCCTTGGCGGCCGCGTTCTTCGGCTGCTGCTTGGCGATCGTACGCAACTCGGCGGCGACGGCCGGCCAATATGTTTCCTGCTCGGGCGTCAACGCGAGCGCGGTCCTGATGCGATCGATCTGTCCGACGCTCAGGATTTCGTCGCTCTTGGCTGCAGCAGCGCGCACCGGCTTCGCCGCCACCGCGGCGGCCGGCTGACGCACGGCGGGCTTTGCGGCGTCGGCTGGATTAGCCTGAGGCGCCGTCGCCGGCCGCGCCTGCGGGACGACAGTGGGGATCTGGGACATCACGGGATCGGGAGATGCGAGCGTAATCGGGACGGTCTTGACCTTGAGCGGGCGGATATCGGTCGAGCCGACCAGATCGGCGTCACGGACCGTGAATTCGGGCTCCGACGGAGTGACCCGCGCCGCCGCGATCGCGGGCCTGACGGTCGGTACGGCCACAGCGGCATGCCCGGCCGCCGGCCAGATGATATCGAAACACGCGCTGGCCAATATGCCGAAGCCAAATGCCCCGGCACATCCCAGGCCAACAAAAGCGACCACCCGCAATTTCATGCTAGTCCCGCACTCCCCGTTCCAACCAGTTAGCCGAGATGTGGTGAACATCAGGTTACTGGCCTCTTTGAGGCAAACTTGGGGCACGCCGCCTTTTTCCAACTTGTCCAAAACTCTTTCAGCTACTTCTGCCCGTCATAGAGCCGGATCGCGGCGGATGTCGCGACCCCGCCAATGACGCACGGAATGCCGAATTCCACCTGTCCGGCGACCGCAGCAACGATACAGCCGACCGCGAGCGCGCCTTCGCCGACCTGACCCCACATCGAGATGTCGCGCTTGTAGCCGGGCCCTTTCGCCTTGAACTCTTCCAGCGCCGCGAGCGCCTCGTTGCGCAGGCGTCCGGTTTCGGCCGTCTCGGCAGCTTCGATCACCTGATTGAGCACCTTCGCGATCGGCTCGGGCTGCTGCGTGACCGCCCATCTCAATTCGGCGAGCAGCGACGGGTTGCGCGACGCGTTTATGGCGAGCGTGTATTTCGCCATGCTGCCGAGGGTCAACAGCTCGATCTTGTCGCGCTCCTTCGACCAGCGCAGCATCACAATGATGCGCGCGAGCGGCCGATAAGAGCCCGTCGCGAAATAATAGCCCCAGAGCGTATCGAGCACGTCCGGTGTGAGCTGGAACGACACCTCCTGCGCCGGCTTGCTGAAGTATTTCGCGAGCGTGAACTGCTCGCGCACCTTCTCGCCGAACGTCTGGTCCTTCTCGATCGGGGCCTGCTCGAGCGTCTGCAGCTTGCCGCTCACGAGCTTCTCGATCATCACCTTGCGCTGGGGCATGAGATGCGAGACGCGCGCGAGCAGCGCCTTCCAGTCGGCAAGCCCCGAATACGCGACGGCACGCACGACCGCCCATTGCTGCTCTTCGGGCAGCGGGAAGATGCGCGTCACGATGTCCTGCGCCCGCTCGGGATTGGCGGCGAGCACGCCGGCAAGGAAGCCGACGAAGACGCCGGACGCGTCCGTGTCGCGCAGCAGGCCGAGCCGGCCAAGTCCGCGTATCGCGTCAGGCACATGAGCCGGATCGGGCTTCTCACGATAGGTATTGATCCAGCCGAGGATCGAATCCTTCGAGGTCAAGTCCGGCGCGCGGCCTGGCGTGGCGGAAGCGGAAACAGGAATGAAAAGCGAAACGAGGACGACCACAACGAAGCGCATATGCCCTCCGCGCTTACCCCCCCCCGAGTGGCCCGCACGGGGCCGCCCCTACCCGGGTCGAGCGCCTTGGCCCGGGATGGCGGGAGGCAACCAGCGGCGGCGGGCGGTTTCGTGACCGCAACGGCGCGCGATTGAGACGAAGGCGGGGCTTCTTCTGGCTGTTTGCGCATGATCCCGAAAAGTGGAATCCGGTTTTCGGAAAAGATCATGCGCTACGAGAAAGTACGCAATTCGTACAAAATGAAGTCTTCGATGAAGATCGACTGCTTGCCGACGAGATGAATGCTGAAATGCGCCTGATGGATCAGCTCGCCCAGCAGCGTCAGGTCGGAGTCCGAAGAGAGCAGCAGATACATGGCGCCCCCCGGCGCCAGCCGCTCGCGCGCCTGCTCGAACAGCGCCTTGATATCCCGATAACCGGGTCCGGCATACCAGGCGCGGTCGGCGAGATCGCGCGGCTCTCCCGCAAACGATGGCGGGCTCGAGATGATGACGTCGAACAGCGGACGCGGCGCGATGCCGGACATCAGGTTCGAGGCGACGCCGCGCACCCGATCGCCGAGCCCGTTGTCGCGCGCGTTGTCGGAGGCCGCGCGTGCCGCGTTCGGATTGATATCGATCGCGACGACGCTCGCGGCGCCCGCGCGCGCCGCCGCGAGCGAGAGGATGCCGCTGCCGGTGCCGACCTCGGCGACGCGCTTGCCCTCAAGATCGAGCTTGCCGATGAAGCCGGCGAAATACTTGCTGGTGAGGAAGACGCGCGGATGAAACACCGTCGGCGGCACCGTGAGGCGAAAGCCGCCTACCTCCGTGACCGTCGTGCTCCGGCGCGCGAGAAACAGGTGGTAGGAAAAGAAATGGATGAAGGCGCGCACGAAGCGCCGCAACGGGCCGTACGAAGCACCCGCCCGGCCAAGGCCGCTGGCGTACCCGACTGACTCGACCACGACCCTTGAGCTCCCCAGCTTTTGGTCAGGCTCGGCGTTGACCGTCCCGCTGTCAAGCTGCGCTGCACAAAACGCCGATCGCTCAAACCAGCTCCGGCCAGGGTACGATCGTCGATTTGACGGTCTTCATCGCCATCGCGTCCGCGACCGCTTGTCCCACTCCTTCCTCGGTGAAGGGATAAAGCGTCTGCATGTCGAGCCAGGGATATTTGTTGCGGGTGCGATAGAGCATGTCCACACCCAGCGGCAGATCGTTCGCCGTGAAGGCCCAGGAGCCGAGCACGTTGAGATCCTTGGCGCAGATGCGGTGCCATGAGGTCGCAATCGAACCGGCATCGGTGAACTGACCCATTTCCACATAGGTGCCGCCGTCGCGCAGCATCTCGATGCCCTCCGGGCCGGCGCTCGGATGGCCGGAGCAATCCATCACGAGATCGGCGCCGAATCCGCCGACGATGTCGCGCACGGTCGCGATGCGCGCCTCCGGCGACGTCACCTCTTCGATGTTCACCGTCGCCTCGGCACCCATTCGACGCGAGAGCGCAAGGCGCGGGGCTTCCGGCGCGCCGACACAAATGACGCGGCCCGCGCCCATCTCCTGCGCGGCCGCGACCGCCAGGATGCCGATCGGCCCCGAGCCCTGGATCACCACTGTATTGCCCCACTTGAAACGGCCGGCCTCGATCGCGCGGTTGAACGCGCGGATGCACGAGGTCAGCGGCTCGCTCAACGCGCCAAGGCGCAGGCTCATATCGTCGGGGAGCTTGTAGACTTTGGTCCCGGGCAGCATGTCGAGATCGACATAGACATATTCGGCCCAGCCGCCCCACAGATGCGGCGCCTTGTCGAAGCCGAGATAACGCCCGTAATAGATCGGCGTCAGGCACTTGTTGGCGTTCTGCGGATAGTGAACACAGTAATAGCAGGAGCCGCACGGCATCAGCGGCGGGATCATCACTTTGGAGCCGACCCGCAAGGGCTTGCCCATGAAGTCTTCGGTGAATTCGGCACCCGCCTCGACGATGACGCCGCCGAGCTCATGGCCGAGCGTGAACGGCCAGGGCAGCGGCTTTGGCCAATGGCCTTTCAGGATGTGCTGATCGGTGCCGCAGACGCCGCATGCGCCGATCTTGATCAGCGCGGCCTTTTTCGGCACCGCCGGCCAAGGCACCGTGCGGATCACCGGAGGGGCGCCCGGACCGTCAAAGGTCGCGACGCGGATGGCGGGATTGGGCATTTCAGCGCTCCCATTTTTCTTTTCTTCCCCTCGCCCCGCGCAGCGGGGAGAGGGTGGCGAACATCGAGTGTAACGAGATGTGAGCCGGGAGAGGGGCCGAGAACAGCGAAAGACCCTCTCCCCGCCGCCTAACGGCGGCGACCCTCTCCCGCAAGCGGGAGAGGGGAAAGGAGACTCATTGCCCCCAGGCCTTGAATGCCTGTTCGAATGCGCGATCGCCGGGCGTTCCCTTCTCGATCGCGAGGATTGCGCGACGGCCGTTATTGTAGACGATCGGTATATCGAACCAGGGGCGCTCCTTGAGGAGCTGCAGGTTGCGCTGCATGTCGGAGTCGACCGCCGACAGCCCGACCAAGAAGAACCCGGACGTCACCTTCACGGCAAGACCCGCGAGCGGCGAACCGCGCGTCTGCTCGGCCTGCTTCATCAGGATGCCGGGCACGTTGGAGATGCCGCCGAACGGAAAGTCGGCCGGCAGGTTGAACGTCACCTCGATGGTGTGGCTTGCCGGCAAGGCCTGATCGGTATTGCGGCGGAGCGAGAACGTCATCGTGATGCGGCGCTCGGGGATTTCCAGATCGGCCCTGACCGCAAGCTCAGGCGCCATGCCGGGGCCGGGCGTGATCGTCTCGGTACGCCAGATCGCCGAACCGATGTAGCGCTTGCCTTGCGGGTCGGCCGGGTCCTCCTCGTAGAGCACCACGCGCTGGGCGACGGCGGCGCCCGGCGGCGTCGGGGTCCCGGGGGTCGTCTGGGGAGGCTGCGTCTGATCGGTCTGCGGCTGCAGGGGCACCTCACCGACGCGATCATTGATCTTCGGGTGGGCCGCGGTCGTATCCTTTTGGGTCTGGTTCGCGGGACCGCGCACGGCATTAAACAGCGTCGCGATCCGATCCTTGTAGAGGAACGCGCCGACACCGAGCGCGAGGATGACGAGGACGCTGAAGGTCGCCGCGATCAGCCCGACGCGCGAGCGCCGCGGCAATTCGCCGATGTCGTCGGCCGCCGGCTGGCGCATCGGACCCTGCCGGGGCGTGCCGACCCGCGGCTCGGCCGCGGCCTGGGGTTCAAACGGCTCGAACGGCTGCGTCGACATCCGCGGCGGCGCGCCGCGGCTCGGCTGCTCCGGCGCGCGCGAGGAAGGCGGCCGCAAAGGCGCGCGCAAGCCTTCGGGCTCGACCCGCGGCTCGACCCGCTCGAACGGCTGGTCCGCGCTCGGCGTCGCGGCGAAGACCTCGCGCGCGGATCGCGCCGCACTCGCCGTCGCCTCGCCCAGTCCGTCCGCTTCCGCGATCACGTCGCGAAAGCCCTTGAGGCCCTCGTCCGTCACCGACCGCCGTTCGTCTGCACGGTTGCGAGCGGATGGGCGGTCTCGCTCGTTCGAAGACGACACGGCCTCATCCGGATTGAGGCCCATCGCGGCGGAGACCGAAGGCTTCGACTGCCGCGGGATCTCCTCGCTCCGCGAGGTATCGGTTGGCTTCGCGGCGGGCTCCGTTTTCGCTGCGGGCCGCATCCGGCGCGCGGTCTCGGCCTCGACCTTGCGGATTGCTTCCTCGAGCGCGAGGCGCTCGCGCGTGATCTCGGCCTCGGTCAGCGCCGGATCGGTCATGCCGCGGAGCTGGCCGACGAGCGCGGTGCGCGCGCGCTCGTAAAGCGCGCGCCGTCCCTCGCCGGAATTCTTCTCGAGACCGGCGACGGCCTTGGCCACAAGTGGGTAGTAATCGGCCATCAGGAATCTACACTCTTCAGCCCCAAGCGGTCCGCCTCAAGCTTCGAACGGGTTCTGTACGAGGATCGTGTCCTCCCGCTCCGGACTTGTCGACAACAACGCGACCGGACAGTCCACCAGCTCCTCGATTCGCCGCACGTATTTTATCGCCTGCGCCGGCAGTACGGCCCAGGACCGCGCTCGCGCCGTCTCGCTTTTCCACCCTTCCACCGTTTCATAGACCGGCTCGACTCGGGCCTGCGCACTGGCGCTGGCCGGAAGATAGTCGATTTCGCGGCCGTCGAGTCGGTATCTGACACAGACTTTTATCTCGTCAAATCCGTCAAGGATATCGAGCTTGGTGAGCGCAAGGCCGTTGATGCCGCTGGTACGGGCGGTTTGCCGCACCAGCACGGCGTCGAACCAGCCGCAGCGGCGCGGTCGCCCGGTGACCACGCCGAACTCGCGTCCCCGCTCGCCCAGGCGGCGGCCGATCTCGTTGAGCTGCTCGGTCGGGAAAGGCCCCTCCCCGACGCGCGTCGAGTAGGCCTTGCAGATGCCGAGCACATAGCCGACCGCGCCTGGACCCAGCCCCGAGCCGGTCGCGGCCTGACCCGCCACGGTGTTGGAGGAGGTGACGAAGGGATAAGTGCCGTGATCGACGTCGAGCAGCGTCCCCTGCGCACCCTCGAACAGGATGCGCTTGCCCTCGCGCCGTTTGCCGTCGAGCAGCGACCAGACCGAGGTCATATAGGGCAGCACCTTCGGGGCGACGGCGGCGAGCTCATCATAGATCGCGCGGGGGTCGATCTCGGTCAGGCTAAGCCCGCGCCGCAAGGCGTTGTGATGCGCCAACAGCCCATCGATCTTGTCGCCGAGCGAGCCGAGATCGCTCAGATCCATCAGGCGTATCGCGCGCCGGCCGACCTTGTCTTCGTAGGCCGGACCGATGCCACGCTTGGTGGTCCCGATGCGCGTCCCGGCGTTCGATGATTCACGCAGCGCGTCGAGCTCCTGATGCAGCGAGAGGATCAATGCGGTGTTCTCGGCGATCGCCAGATTGTCCGGCGTGATAACGACGCCTTGAGCCGCAAGGCGCGCGATCTCCTCGACCAAGGCACGCGGGTCGAGCACGACACCATTGCCGATCACCGACAGCTTGCCGGGCCGCACGACGCCGGACGGCAGCAGCGACAATTTGAACGTGACGCCATCAATCACCAGGGTATGGCCCGCATTGTGGCCACCCTGGAAACGCACCACCACGTCGGCCTGCTCGGACAGCCAATCGACGATCTTGCCCTTGCCCTCGTCGCCCCACTGCGAGCCGACGACCACCACATTTGCCATGAGGACCCCATAGCGCATGATCCGGCGACAGGGATCATGGGCCAGCCTGGTAAGTCAGCGCGCGACCGGGCGCAAAGGCAGGTGCCCGCTTTTGCCGAGCGGGCGCTTGACCCCGATAACGGATGACGCCGGGTGAGGCAAGCCATTGTACCGCTTGGGTTAACGATCGCCACCCGGATGACGCAGCGAAACGTCGCCGCCGCCTCAGGGCCGGCGCGGATCGTAGGCGACGAACTTGTCGGTCGGCCAGCGCAGCCGCCAGCCGAGCTTAATCTCCTTAGCTTCGCCCGGCGCCGCCTCGAAGGTCCAGGCGAGCACGCCACGCCGGTCGCGCACGTCGCGTTCGCTCGGGGCCGTCGTGACCGGCAGCAGCTCGACCTGGATGTCGGCGGTCTCGCTCGTCGGGATCTGATCTTCCACGATCACCTTGATCGGGCGGTCATGCCCGCTGCGCACCGTGATCTTGTATTCGCGCTCATCCGTTTTCGCCGAGGAGATGATCCCGGTCGAACCCTCGCTCTTGCGTATGGTAGCGCGCGCGACTTTGATCTTGTCGTCGGCGCCGAAGCCGAGACGCACCGTTTCGTCCTTCGGCGTCAGCATCATCTGGCCACGGCCGACGAAAATGCCGTCGCGGTAGAGCGAGACGCGGCCGGGCAGCAGCGGGGCCTCGTCCGGCTGCTTGAATGCGGCTTCGAGATAGGCCGTCTCGTCGAGCGCCGGCGTCGCGCGCACGAGCAGCTCCGGTGCGATCGCGGCGGTCGCGATGCGGAAGCTCTTGGCGCCCTCGTTGGCCGAGACCGAAATGCGGCCCGGAATGCGGAACACCGCCTGGAAGCCGCCGGTCTCCATCACGGCCTCGCGCTCGGCCGCGTGCAGGGCGGGCGCACTCGCAAGGCGAGCGCGTTCGAGATCTTCAAACGACGTCACCGGACTGCCCGGCATTGCGGTCCCGACACGATCCTGAATCGTGCGCGGCGCGGGCGCCACCTTGCTCGGCGGGTCGGGGTAACGCACGATCAGCGGCGGCAGTTCGGGCGCGCTACCGCCCTTGGCGGTGCGCACCGTCGAGACCGACAGCGTAATGTCTCTCCAGTCCTCGCCGGTCTGCTGCAGGATCTCGGCACGCCGTACGAGCTCCAGCGCCGGCTTGCGCTCGCGCGTGCCGCTGTCGAGCCGGGCGTCATAGAGCGGCGCCCAGCGCGCCCCACGCACGGTGTAGCTCACGCGGAAGACCGCGGGTCCGCCGGCATTCGCCGCAAGGTCGATGCGCACCTCCATCTTGCGCGCCGGATTGGCTTTGAGCTCGGCATCGAGTGCCGCGAGTACACGGTCGATCTCTCGCTGCCGTAGCCGCGCCTGCCGGATCGCCTCGTCGGCGGACGCGATCTCCTCGGCGACCGCATGGAAGGCAACGCGCCAGTCCGCAATCGGCCGTGCCTCTCCCTTCTCGCCGAGCCCGAACGGAGTCTCCGAGGCAAAACGCTGCGCGAACTCCTTGCGCGCGGTCTCGGCCGCGATCGTGTCGTCGAGTACCGTGCGCTCATCCCTGAGCGCCTCGATCCGCTTTTCCAGTTCGGGCGCGGTTGTAGGCCGTTCCGGCCGGGGCGCGCGCGCGTCGATCGCCCCGATCACGACGCCGGCGGTCCCCTCCCCTTCAACGCGCAGCGACGCGGCATCGAGGCCAGGCGGAAAGTCGCGCGCGATCAGCGTCGTGTCGCCCTGCGGCAGGTCGGCGCTGATGAGCCGCGTGACCGTCGCGCCGTCGGGGTAGACCGTGACGGCATCGATCGAGGAGCGCACGTCGATGTCGGCGGCACTGGCGGGGCCGACGACGGCAAGCGCCATCGCGAATGCAAGCGGGGTTTTCATGGAGGTTTCCTCTGGCGGATCGTTCCCGCGCAAGGAACCTGTTTGATTTCGGTTTCCCTAGGGCCGGCGAGAGGCGACTTCGCGGCGATATCAGGACCGGATAAGCGCGATCATGCGCTCGTGGAGATGTCAGAACATCTTGGGAAGTCCCGCGTCCTTCAGAATCTCATTCGCGGTGACCTTCGATTTCAATTTCCGGTCCACCGTAACGCGAACGCCCGAGAGCGAATTCCACCAGATTTCGTGGTCACCACGACCCTGACGTTTGAATTCGTACCCGTTGTCTCTCAAGTATCGAACGACATCGCGATAATAGTCGGCCATCCGATCGATCCGAGATCAACGAAATTCATTCGGCGGTGGTCAGCGTATCGCTGGCGCGTGCGACAATCTCGATCGATGCCGGCGGATCTGAGATACCGTACTCCTCGAGAAGATCGTGGATCATCCCCGGGAGTTTTGCGCGCAAAATCTCAATCGTCTCGGCTTCAGTCACCAGACCGCGGAGGTCGCGGGTCGTCGCGACCCAAACGCGAGCGTCTGGATCCCAATCCGCGTGCACGACAATGGGGCGCGCCATTCGCTGCTCCGTTACGACCCCGATCCGTTGACACATTAGCATATTCGCAAGCAGGCCGCACCCGGGCCGATCGCGACCTCAAAACCGCAGCGGCTGCGCCGACTGTACCTGCAAAAGCGCGCGCACCTTGGCGAGTACGTCCGGCGCGAGCACGCCATCGATCTCGATCAACGCGATCGCGTTACCGCCCGCCGTTTCACGCCCGACATGGAACGTCGCGATGTTGATGCCGGCGTCGCCGAGCGTGGACGAGAACTTGCCGATGAAGCCCGGCTTGTCGAGGTTGGTGATGTAGATCATCGACGGCCCGAACTCGGCATCCATGCGGATGCCCTTGATGTTGACGATGCGCGGGCGCCCGTCTGCGAATACCGTGCCGGAGACGTGACGAGACTGCCGCTCGGTGACGACCGTAACGGTGATCAGGCTCTCATAGTCGCCGGCCGCCTCCCGCGTCATTTCCTCGATCACGATGCCGCGTTCTTTCGCGACGATTGGCGCCGACACGACGTTGATGTCTTGGAGCATCGGGCGCAGCAGGCCTGCGACCGCTGCCGACGTCAGCGCCTTGGTCTTCATCTGCGCGACCGCGCCCTCGTACGAGATCTGCACCTTCTTCAAGCCGGTCTCGGTCAATTGCCCAGCAAACGAACCAAGCTTTTCGGCCAGCGCGATGAACGGCTTGAGCTTGGGCGCCTCCTCGGCGGTGATCGAGGGGAAGTTCACGGCATTCGAGATCGCGCCGCGCAGCAGATAGTCCGACATCTGTTCGGCAATCTGCAGCGCGACGTTCTCCTGTGCCTCCGTGGTGGCGGCGCCGAGATGCGGCGTGCAGACGACGTTCGGATGGTTGAACAGCGGGTTCTCGGTCGCGGGCTCGATCGTGAACACGTCGAAGGCCGCACCCGCGACATGCCCCGAATCGAGAGCGGCACGGAGTGCCGTCTCGTCCACAAGCCCGCCGCGCGCGCAATTGATGATGCGCACGCCCTTCTTCGCCTTGACGATCGCCGCCGCGTCGATGATGTTGCGCGTCTTGTCGGTCANNNNGAGCTCGACCTTGTGCACGCCGATATCGACCGCGCGCTCGGGCGAGAGAAACGGATCGTAGGCGATCACCCGCATGCGCAGGCCGAGCGCGCGATCGACCACGATCGAGCCGATATTGCCG
>PLJS01000204.1 GCA_003140315.1 Hyphomicrobiales bacterium | reverse complement strand
CTCGTGACCGATCGCCCATAGACCGCCCGAAGCGACTGCACCGGGTGTACCTGGAAGAGGTACCGCGCGTGCAGGAGGAAGTGCAGGGGCGCAGCAGTGGCTGGGGCAGTGACGACCAGGTGCGCGTGATCATTGCCGCCGCTGGTCTCGAAGAAGACGACGCCGCGCATCCTCTCCGGCCTGCGGTGAGGCGCCGACCACGACCGACCGAGGTAGTGGCGATCGACCCGGGCTACCCAGGCGTAGAGCGCGTCCTCGAGGGCGGCTCGACTCCTGCCGACCGGCAGCTGGGCGACGACGTGGAAGTCGCCACCGCTCTGGGCGAGGGCAGTGACCAGCGCGGCCTTGTACTTGTAGCGATCGGCTCTCGTGACGTTAGCCCCTGGTTGAATCACGTCGTCGCCTTCGTTCTTAATCGAGAGCGAGTCTCGCTCGCCCTAGTCGTGTGTTGCTGGAAGGCTCCAGCTCATCTGCAGGCAATAGGATGTCATCCGCACCTGCTCGCGCAGGCGCGTGATCCGATCGACTTGCTGACCATGGAGCCCAGTCGCGTCGCGATGAAGGCTCGTCCAATCCATCTCGATCCAAGCGAGACTCGATCCCGTTCGCTAACCCGCGACCGTCGTGATCCTCGTACCGTCGCGCGCACCACGACGTTTTGATTGCAGCTTCGATGCTGCCCAAGAGTCGAGGTCTGCTGGGCTGTAGAGCGGATAGCGGCCAACCTTGCAGTAGTCGGGGCCATCGCCCGTCACCGCGAGCTTGGCGAGGGTCCGCCAGCTCAGCGGGATGCCCCAAGTCTCAGTGACGTAGCGGGCTGCCTCTCGTCGGCGCAGTAATCGAACGGGAATGGCCGTCACGTCTCTCGCGCCAACACTTGCATCCGGGTGCGCCTGTGCGGTTGACTGGGTGCCATTGAGAAGCTGCGCAAAGAACGCTCGCAAGAGTCAGACTCCGTTAGGGCGACCAGTTACGAGCGGTAGCGCTCGATCGTGCCCAAGTGTTTTTGTAGATCCTTATATATTATCCTCCCGGAGCGCTGACGCCGGGGGTGGACCGTCGGTCGACTGAGGGTGCCTGAGACGATTACGGCCCCGTTTCCGCTCGGGAAAAGGGGTTGATTCGACAGAAACAATTCATTGGCCCTTGGTCGATATTTTGTGGGATGGAAGGAGGGATGGAAGATCGGTAGTCTATAAAAGACCTGTGATATCAATATGTTATTTGATGGATTGGAGGAGAGCTTGTCCGCCGCCATCACCATGGCGTCGTGACCGGCTCTGATCTCGACCATCTTCATGCCGTTCTTCTTCACCCAGTCGCGGCTCGCCTGCAGCGGCCCGTATTCGGGATCGGTGCAGTGGATGTACGTCGCCGGCAGTCCGTTCGCGACCTTGTTCTTCAGGTTGAGCGGCGAGGTGAACGTGGTGAACGGATGCGGCGTCAGCTTCGGCGTGAGCCAGGCCGCCTGCGCCGCATCGGTGACGCCGAACGCCGCGGCGGGTGGGGCTGGGATGGTCAGGCCGCCGCTCGAATCCTGTGCCGCCTTGGTGCGCGCCGCGACGACGTCGGGCGGCAGCATGCCGAACACGCTCTGGCCGTTCTCCAGCATCGCGGCATCGAGATAGACGAGCTGCTTGATGCGGTCGGGCATGCGGTCCGCGGTCCCCGAGATCGCGTTGCCGCCGAACGAGTGCCCGACCAGGACGATGTCCTTCAGATCCTCGTACTTGATCACGTTGACGATGTCCTCGACGAAGGTGTCGAGCGTGATCGATTTCGACAAGAGATGCGCGCGCTCGCCGAGGCCGGTCTGCGTCGGTGTCAGCACGCTGTGGCCGCGTCCGCGCAGAACAGACGCGACCTTGGTCCAGCACCAGCCGCCGTGCCATGCGCCGTGCACCAGCACGAAGGTCTTTCCGGCCGCGGCGCGAGCGCGCAGCGGTGTCGCGGTCGCGGCGGCGGCAACCGCCGTCGTCGCCATGAATGTGCGGCGATCCATGAGTGCCTCCCTGTGACGTAACCTCGTTTTGGACGCGAGCCGATCCCCGTCCGTTGGGCGCGTCGCGCAAAGTGTAGACACCTCGCGCCCGGCTCCTCAATCAGTGGGCGAACGCGATGTCGCGTTTGTGATACCTCTTGTCCGCGTGTCCACGCCGCTTTTTTGCCGCTGTTGCGGCGTATCCGGCTCCTGTCCGGCGGGGGGCGGCGTGCTTGCGGCCCGGACTCAAACGCGCCATTGTGCACGCAAATCGGGGCGGTGCTTCGGCCCCCTCACGGAGATCATCAACTCGTGAAAAGCTCCATTCGGCTCCGCGCCGCGGTCGCGCCTGCGGCCGCCTTCTTCTTCATTGCCTTGCCGTTCTCGCTCGGCGCCCAGACCCCGTCCCAGCAGGATCTCGCCCGTGTTTCCCCCGCCGGGAACTATCTCGCGGCGCGCCACGCGGGCACGCAGCGCGATGCGCTCGAGGCGTCGGCCTATTATCGCGCCGCTTTGCGGGCGGACCCGAAGAACCCGGTCCTGCTCGAGCGTGCGTTCCTCTCGGTGCTGGTCGACGGCGAGATCGACGAGGCCGCGCGGCTTGCCGAGCGCGTGATCCAGGCCGACCGCACCAATCGTGTCGCGCGCCTGGTGCTCGGCGTGCGTGCGCTCAAGCTCAAGCAGTACGCGGTCGCGCGCCAGCAGATCGCGCAGTCGGTGCGCGGCCCGATCGCCGACCTGACGGCGACCCTGATCACCGCCTGGACGCTCCAGGGCACCAACGATGCGCGTTCCGCGGTCGACAGCATCGATCGCCTCACCGGTCCCGACTGGTACGCGGTCTTCAAGGACCTGCATGCCGGGTTGATCCTCGATCTCTCGGGCAACAAAAAGGACGCCGGCAAGCGGCTCGAGCGCGTCTACAAGCTCGACGCCAACGCGCTGCGCGCGGTCGAGGCCTATGGCCGCTGGGCTTCGCGCAACCTCGGCAAGGACGACGCGCTGAAGATCTTCGGCGACTTCGACAAGGTGCTGCCGGCGCATCCGCTCGTGATGCAGGAGATCAAGCAGATCAAGGAGGGCGAGAAGCTCGCCCCGCTGGCCGATTCACCGCAGACCGGCGCCGCGGAGGTGCTGTTCGGGCTTGGTACGTCGCTCGGCCGGCAGGGCGGCGAAGACCTGGCACTCGCCTATCTGCAGCTCGCGATCTACCTCGCGCCACAGCATCCGCTGGCGATGATGTCGCTCGCCGATCTCTACGAGCAGCTTAAGAAGCCGCAGCTCGCCGTCAGGCTCTACCAGCACCTGCCGGCGGATAACCCGCTCAAGCGCAACGCCGACATCCAGCTTGCCACCGATCTCGATGCGCTCGACCGCACGGATGAAGCGAAGAAATTGCTAGAGAAGCTCGTCGCCGACCGGCCGAACGATCTCGAAGCGATCACGGCGCTGGGCAACATCCTGCGCGCCCGCAAGCAGTTCGCCGAGTGCGGCGACGTCTACACCAAGGCGGTCAACACGCTGAAGGATCCGCAGCGGGTGAACTGGGTGCTGTTCTACTTCCGCGGCATCTGCTTCGAGCGGTCCAAGCAGTGGGACAAGGCCGAAGCCGATTTCAAGAAAGCGCTCGACCTGTTCCCCGATCAGCCGCACGTGCTCAATTATCTCGGCTATTCCTGGGTCGATCAGGGGACCAATCTCGACGAGGGCATGAAGATGATCCGCCGCGCCGTCGAGCAGCGCCCCGACGACGGCTATATAGTGGACTCGCTCGGCTGGGCCTATTTCCGCACCGCCAATTACGACGAGGCGGTCAAGCAGCTCGAGCGCGCCGTCGAGCTCAAGCCCGAGGACCCGACGATCAACGATCATCTCGGCGACGCCTACTACAGGATCGGGCGCACGCTTGAGGGTCAGTTCCAGTGGCGCCATGCCCGCGATCTCAAGCCCGAGCCCGAAGATCTGAAGAAGATCGAGGAAAAGCTGAAGACCGGCGTGCTCCTCGACGAGACGCCTCCGGGCGATACCGCGAACACGGTCAAGAAGCGCGACGGCGGCTGATCCGCCGCCGTGTCGGGACGCAGCGTGCGCGAATTTGCGCCCGCCAAGGTCAATCTGACGCTGCACGTCATTGCGCGCCGCCGCGACGGTTATCACGAGATCGAAAGCCTCGTCGTCTTCGCCGATGTCGGCGACACGGTGACGTTCGCGCCCGGCGCCGCGCTTAGCCTCGCGACGCGCGGCCCGACTGCGGCCGCTGCTGGAGCCTCCGGCGACAACCTCGTGCTCAAGGCCGCGCAGCATTTGGCGCAGCGTGTCGAGGGATTGCGTGTCGGCAGCTTTACGCTCGACAAGCGTCTGCCGGTCGCGGCCGGGCTTGGCGGCGGCTCGTCGGATGCGGCCGCCGCGTTGCGCCTGCTCGCGCGTGCCAACCGGCTTGCCCCAGATGACCCGCGCGTGCATGAAGTCGCGCGTCTCACCGGCGCCGACGTGCCGGTCTGCCTCGATCCGCGCGCGCGCGTGATGCGCGGGATCGGGGAAATCCTGTCTCCGCCGCTCGATCTGCCGCGTCTGCCGGCGGTGCTGGTCAATCCGGGCGTCGCGGTTCCGACCAGGGACGTGTTCGCGGCGCTTCGGCTCGGACAAGGCGCGGTGCATGGGAGCGGCCGGACTAACGAGAAGCCCGAGTCATTTGAGTCGATCGCCCGGGGCCGCAACGATCTCGAAGCGCCCGCGATCGCGCTTGAGCCCGTGATCGCGGACATGCTGTCGGAGCTGCGCTCGGCGCCGAAATGCAGCCTCGCGCGCATGTCGGGCTCGGGCGCGACCTGCTTCGGCCTGTTCGAGTCCGGCCGCGCGGCGGAGGCTGCGGCGCGGGCATTGCGCGAGCGGCATCCTGGCTGGTGGGTGCGAGCGACCACGTTTGGGGGGAGAGAAACATGATCTGGTGCCGGTTCTCTGTTGGCGGCGACACATCATTCGGGGTGGTCGAAGGCGAACGCGTGCGCAGGGCCGACGGCGTACCATGGGGAGCGCACGCGATCGGCAGCGCGACGCTGCCGCTCGCCGCCGTGAAGCTCGAACTGCCCGTCGTTCCGAACACGTTCTTCTGCGTCGGCGTCAATTACCGCGACCATGTCGAGCGCATGGCGGCAAAGCGCGGCACCGTACCGTCATTCCCACCGCGTCCCGACATCGGCTATCGCGCCAACAATGCGCTGATCGCGCATGGCGAGAACATCGTGAAGCCGCGCGACGCCGGCGAGCAGTTCCAATACGAGGGCGAGTTGGTCGCGGTGTTCGGCAAGCGCTGCCGCAATGTGTCCAAGGAAGACGCGCTCGCTTGCGTGTTCGGCTGGACCATCGGCAACGACGTGAGCGAGCGGACCTGGCAGGCGAACGACCGCACGCTCTGGCGCGCGAAGAATTCCGACACCTTCAAGCCGATGGGCCCGTGGATCGTGACCGATGCCGATCTCGACGCCATGACGACGACGATCCGCCTCAACGGCGCGGTCGCCGAGACGTTCAAGACCAACAACATGATCTTCGACGCGCCGACTTACATTTCGGAGGTCAGCCGGTATTGCACCATCGAGCCGGGCGACGTGATGTGGATGGGCACCGACGGCGTACCGTCGAATATGAAGCCGGGCGACGTGTGCGAAATCGAGATTTCGGGGATCGGGGTTCTCAGAAATCGCGTTGTTGCGGCGTAGCGGCCCTTGCTCCGTCATGCCCGGCCTTGTGCCGGGCATCCACGTCTTGCTTCTTGCATAAAGAAAGTCGTGGGTGGCCGGGACAAGCCCGGCCATGACGAAAGAGTGAGGCGCGCGCTGCCTACGACCCCGGCGGCAGCTTCCGCACCCACGCGGCGATCGCCTCCGTCACCGCGGCCGGCTGCTCGGGTAAGAGCGCGTGGCTCGCGTTCGGGATCACCACGACCGTGACGCGGCTCGTGAACTCGTCCTTCAATTCGTTCTGCGTGCCGTCCGGCTTGAACGGATCGCTTCCCGCCTGCAGGTCGAGCAGCGGCACGGTGCCGGCCGCCCACCAGTCCGACTGCTTGACGTTCGCGGCGGCGACGCGCTGCGCCTCGCTCGCCTCCGCCCACCAGCCCTTGAGCCACACCTTCGCATCGCTTTGCGGCGCGAAGAATATCTCCCGCATATACGAGAGCCGCTCGGCCTCGGACAGCTTCATGTCGGCACTCTTGCTCACGAGCTCGCTCAGGCGCGCGGGGAATTTCTTCGCCGCCGCGGCCGCGAGCACGACGCCGCGCACGAGCTTCGGGTAGTCGACCGCCGTCATGCGCGCGACCCAATTTCCATAAGCGTGACCGACGATCACCGCCGGGCCAGCATTCTCGCGCGTGATCACTTCGGCAATGTCGCGCGCCGAATCGTGCAGCGTGATGTCCTTCATCGGGCCTTTGCTCGCATGCATGCAGCGCGGCTGCGGGCGCAGCACGCGGAAGCCGGCCTCGGCCAAGCCCGCCGCGACCTCGTCGTAGTCCTCCGAATCGCGCCCGCGCGACGGCAGCAGCACGATCAGCGGCCCGCGCCCTTCCGCGATCACGTCGATCTCGACGTTGTCGTATTTGACCAGACTGCGCGTGCGCCCCTGGGCGATAGCGGTGCCGGCCATCAAAACGGCGACCGAGAAAAGCGACAGGCCGAGCGACAGGATTGCTGTCCGCATTGCGGTTTCCTCCCTTTCGGCCGAGCCTAGCCGAACCGCCGCGCATGCGCAGCATGCTTGCGGCGCGTGTTGATCGCGGTCGCACGCAAAGGCTACAACGGCATCGGGGAGAAAACGAAATGCCCAATGCCGCCACGTCGCCGCTTGCGACTTACATCTCGCATCTGGAAAAAGGCGAGCTCGCCTATCAGTTCAGTCCGGCGGCGAACCGCGCGGTATTCTTCCCGCGCGTCATCTGTCCGTTCACCGGCAGCGATACGCTCGAATGGCGCATCAGCGCCGGACGCGGCTCCGTCTATGCGACGACGGTCGTGTATCCGGCCGAAGGCGCCCCGTTCAACGTGGCGCTGATCGACTGCGACGAGGGCTTCCGCCTGATGAACCGCGTCGACGACGTCGCGCCCGAGCAAGTCAAGATCGGCATGCGGGTGAAATTCCGCGTGCACCGTCCGGGCGGCGAGGAGCCGCCGATGCCGGTATTCAGCCCGGAGGCCGCGTGATGGACGGCCTCAAGCGCGGCGCGGCCGCAATCGCGGGCGCGGCGGAATCCGATCTCGGCCAGGTGGCCGACGGCATGAGCCCGATGGACCTGTGCGCGCAGGGCATTTCGCGCGCGCTCGCCGATTGCGGGCTCGCCCTGAAGGACGTCGACGGCCTGTTCTGCGCGATGACGCAGCAGCGCATGTCGATCGTCTCGCTGATCGAATATCTCGGCATCGCGCCGAAATTCATCGGCTCGTCGATGACCGGCGGTTCGTCGTTCGAATTCCACGTCGCGCATGCGGTGGCGGCCATTCAGGCGGGTCTGTGCAACGTCGCGGTCATCGCCTACGGCTCGACCCAGCGCAGCGTCGGCCGCAAGCAGGCCTCGCAGCGCGAGGTCAATCCATACGAGACGCCCTTCCGGCCCTTCCTGCCGGCAAGCGCCTACGCGCTCGCGGCCTCGCGCCACATGCATCAATACGGCACCACGCGCGAGCAGTTGGCCGCCGTCGCCGTCGCGGCGCGCGACTGGGCTCTGCTTAATCCCGCCGCATGGGAGAAGAAGCCGCTCACGATCGAAGCCGTGCTTGCGTCGCGCATGATCAGCTATCCGTTCACGGTGCGCGATTGCTGCCTCGTCACCGACGGTGGCGGCGCGATCGTGATCACGTCGGCCGAGCGCGCAAAGTCACTCAAGAAGCCGCCAGCTTACATTCTCGGCTGCGGCCATGGCGTGACTCACATGAACATATCCTCGATGCCGGATCTGACCGTCACCGGCGCCAAGGCCGCGGGCGAGGCGGCTTACAAGATAGCGAAGCTCTCCGCGAAGGATGTCGATGTCGTCGAGCTTTACGACGCCTTCACAGTCAACACGATCCTGTTCCTGGAGGACCTTGGCTTTTGCCGGAAAGGCGAGGGCGGGGCGTTCGTCTCGGGCGGCAACATCGCGCCCAAGGGCGGCCTGCCGGTGAACACCAATGGCGGCGGGTTGTCGTACTGTCATCCCGGCATGTACGGGCTGCTCATCCTGATCGAGGCGGTGCGGCAATTGCGCGGCGAATGCGGCGCGCGGCAGGTGGCCAAGCACGATGTCGCGATGGTGCACGGCAATGGCGGCGTGCTCTCGGCGCAGGCAAGCGTGATCCTCGGCACCGGCGCGACGGTCTAAACGCCGATCAGCCGCGCCGCTCGGCAAGCAGGCGCGCCACCGCCGCACGCAATTCCGGAATGCCCACATCGTCGCGGGCCGAAGTCACGAGCACGTCCGGGAACGCGGCGGGATGCTTGGCGAGTCCCGCCGCCACGCCCGCGATCCGTGCATCGAGCTCGGTCGGTTTAAGCTGGTCGGCCTTGGTCAGCACGATCTGATAGCTCACGGCCGCTTCGTCGAGTGTCGCGAATATCGTATCATCGGCCGCCTTCAATCCGTGACGCGCATCGACCAGCACGTAGACGCGCGCGAGGTTTGATCGGCCCGCCAGATAGGCGTGGATCAGCTTGGTCCAGGCTTCGACGGTGGCCTTCGGCGCCTCGGCGTAGCCATAACCCGGCATGTCGACGAGCCGCAGCGCGGGAGGGCCGGTAAAGAAGATCAGCTCCTGCGTCCGGCCCGGCGTGTGCGAGGTGCGGGCGAGCGCCTTGCGTGCGGTGAGCGCGTTGATCAGGCTGGACTTGCCGACATTGGATCGCCCGGCGAACGCGATTTCCACGCCGGTCATCGGCGGCAGCCGTTCGATGGTGCCCGCCGCGAAAGCGAACTGCCAGTCCGCCGCGAACAGTGCGCGGCCGGCTCCGATTTCCCCAGATTTGAAGTGCGCGGCGTTCATTGAAATCGTCTGCCGCTTGAGTCGGGACTCTACGTCTCGGCTTTCTTCTTCACGAACAGGCCCTTGATATTGTCGATCAATTCGATCTTGGCGCCGTGCTTGCGCATGATGANNTTGTTCCAGGCCCAGTAGATCACGAGACCCGCCGAGAAGCCGGCCAGCATGAAGGTGAAGACCAACGGCATCCAGTCGAAGATCAGCTTCTGCGTCGGATCCGGCGGCGCCGGATTGAGTTTCATCTGGGCGAACATCGTGATGCCCATGACGATCGGCCAGAAACCGAGGTGCAGAAAATGGCCGAACATCGGCAGCGTCGTCGGGTCGAACGGGATCAGGCCGAACAGGTTGAAGATGTTGGTCGGATCGGGCGCGGAGAGATCCTTGATCCAGCCGAAGAACGGTGCGTGGCGCATTTCGATGGTGACGAACAGCACCTTGTAGAGCGAGAAGAA
>PLJS01000147.1 GCA_003140315.1 Hyphomicrobiales bacterium | reverse complement strand
CCTCCCCCTTTCAGGGGGAGGTAAAGACGCGCTCACTTCCGCACCAGCAGCCCGATCCGCCCATACGCCCCGCGGCGGTGGTCGGTGTCGCTGCCCCATCCCGCGCCGGCGGACCACTCGAAGGCCTCGGTGCGCAGTCCGGTCGCGTGCAGGCCGACGCGGAACTGGCGGTAGTTCTCGTCGCCATAGGCGATCGCCTCGGGGCCGAGCCAGACGAGATCGAAGGTGCGCCAGCCGGTCGCGGCACGCGCCCAGAGATTTGTTCCGACGGTCGAGGCGGACAACGACCCGGTCACCATCATCTCGGCCGGCACCGGCTCGAACCAGAGATCGAACCCGCCGCGCAGCCCGGCGTGGAAGCCGCGCAGCCGGTTGCCGGGATTGTCGGGGCTGAGCTGGTGTTGCTGCGCGTCGGGGCCGGCGAACACGGTGACCTCGAGCGTATCGCGCTTGAAATGCCAGCCGGGCAGGAGCGAGGCGACATATTGCCGGCCGGTGATCTCGGTTGCGCCGGACATGTAGCGATAGGTGCCGGCGCCGAGCATCAGCTTCAGCGTGAAGCCGTCTTCGGTGAGGCCCTGCGGCGCCCACAATAGGCCGCCATTGGCGAAGCCACCGCCGCGCCAGATGTCGAACCCGCTGAACAGGAGCGCATGGGCATTCTCGGCGGCGCCTTGCGCGCGGGCCGCGTCGATTCGACAAAATGCCAACGCTGCCGCCACCAGCGCGGCGCAAAACGCCACGATGCGCACGGATCGCCCCCCAAGGCCCCGGCCGATACGCCACTTTGCAACTCATAGTAGGCAACCGGCGGCGCCTGAGTCGATCCCTGTCGTGCAAAATGCGCATGGGACAGGACCCGGGGCCGGGCTATAGCTGTGCGCGCCGGGGTGAGCCGGTCCGTCGAGGTGACAATGAGCGACATGCAGGCCGAGGCAATCATGGAGAGCGCACGGCGCCGCTCGATCGGATTCCTCAACTGGGCTCACTTCCTCGATCACTACGTGATCCTGATCTTCCCGACCGTGGTGATCGGGCTCGAGGCGGTCTATGGGCGTTCCTATGGCGAGCTGATCGCGCTCGCGACCGCCGCGTTCACGGCGTTCGGACTGTTCGCGCTGCCGGCCGGCTGGCTCGCCGACAACTGGAGCCGGCGCAACATGATCGCGCTGTATTTCTTTGGCACCGGCGCATGCTGCCTGCTGGTCGGGCTGTCGCAGAGCTTCGAGACGCTGGCGCTCGCGCTGTTCGGCGTCGGCCTGTTCGCCGCGATCTATCACCCAGTCGGCACGCCGATGGTCGTCGACGCCGCGACCAAGCGCGGCCGCACGATGGCGTTCAACGGCATCTGCGGCAATATCGGCGTCTCGGTCGCGAGCGGCTGCACGGCGCTGATCGCGGCCTCGCTCGGCTGGCGCTACGCATTCTTTCTTCCGGCGGCGGTCTTCGTCGTGACCGGGTTCGTGTATCTCGCGATGGTGCCGGACGACCGCGGCAAGCGCGTGGTGCGTGCGCCCGACCAGGACGTGGCGCTGAGCCGGCCGCTCACCATCGCGGTCGTGCTCATGTTCCTGCTGCTCGCTTTCTGGGTCGGGCTCGTGTTCAACGCGCTCACGATCATGCTGCCGAAGCTGGTCGAGCAGCGCGCGGCGGCTGGCACGTCGCTCGGCACCGTCGGCCTGCTCGCGACAGTGGTGTTCCTCTGCGGCGGCATGGCGCAGTTCACCATGGGCCGCGCGGTCGAGCGCGTGACGCCGCATCTGATCATGTCGATGATCGCGGCCGTTCAGGTCATCGGCATCCTGCTCGCGCTCTACACCACCGGATGGTGGCTGTTGCCGAGCCTCGCGCTCGCGGTCGCGGCGATCTACGGGCAGGTGACGGTCAACGACCTGGTGCTCGCGCGCTATACGCCACCCGCCTGGCGCGGGCGCATCTATGCGGTTCGCTTCTTTCTCATTTTCACGATGGCGGGCCCGGCGGCCTGGGGCATCGGTCGCCTTTACGAGCAGGGCGGCTTCGACGTCGTACTCGGCGTCGGCGCGGTGATCGCGGTGCTCGGCGCGTTGAATACGTTCGCGATCAGCGCGCTCGTGAGCGGGGTCGAGAACCGGCGTGCCCGGGCCGTGGCGCGATCCGCCGTCGCGCAGCCCGCCGAATAGGTCAGTCGATCCTTACGTTCGCGGCCTGCGCGACCGCGGTCCACTTCGCCACCTGCGCGGCGATGAAGCGCGTGAACTCGGCCGGCGAGGCGGGGCTCGGCACCGAGCCGAGCCGCGTGATGGCGTCGCGGTTCTGAGATTCAGCCAGCGCGTCGTTGATGGTGGCGTTGAGCAGCGCGACGATCGGCTCGGGCGTGCCGGCGGGCGCGACCACGCCCTGGAACGTCATCACCTCATAGCCGGGCACGCCGGCCTCGATCATGGTCGGAATATCCGACGCGAGCGGCGTGCGGCTGGCGCTCGTGATCGCGAGCGCGCGTACCTTGCCGCCGCGGATCAGCGGCAGCAGGATCGAGATCGCCTCGAAGGTCGCGTGCACCTGCTGGCCGAGCACGGCGGCGACCGCCTCGCCGCCGCTCTTGTAGGGCACGCCGACCATGTCGGTGCCGGTCACCGAGCGGAACAGCTCGGAGGTGAGATGTGGCAGGCCGCCCGCACCGGTATGCGCATAATTGAGCTTGCCTGGATGGGCCTTGGCGTCATCGAGAAAATCCTTCACCGACTGCCACGGCGCCGACGGGTGCACCACCAGGATCTGGTAGCTCTCGGCGATCTTGGCGACGGCCGAGAAGCTCTTGGCCGGATCGTAGCCGGCGCTGGCCGACACCGACGGAATCACAGCGAGCACGCTGGTATTGCCGACGAGCAGCGTATGGCCGTCCGGCGCGGCTGCGGCGACCGCGCGCGCGCCGATCGCGCCGCCGGCGCCGGGACGGTTCTCCACGAACGCCGACTGGCCGAGCTTGGGCAGGATTTGCGCCAGCATCCGCCCCGGAATGTCGGTCGGACCGCCGGCCGCGGACGGAACGACGAGGCGGATCGGCCGCTCGGGATAGCCTTCGGCGCGCGCCAGGATCGCATAGGGCGCAACGGCGAGCGCTGCGGTGGCGGAGAGGAACGTGCGTTTGGTGAGCATGGTCCTCCGGTAAGTCATGTATTGGTTTCCGTCGAGGCGGAGATTGTGCATGAGCCCGAAGCGGCACGGAAGTGGCCACAATGTTTTGGCATCGCAATCATGACCCGCTAGATTGCCGCGCTCTCGCGGACGGAGGATCGGGATATGCGGCTTGTCGTGGCGTCGTGTTCACTCATTGCCCTGCTGCTCGCGGCCGGCGTGGCCGATGCGCAGCAGCCGCGCATGCGGCGTCCGGATGATGTGGGTCCGGTGGTCACCGCGGCCAAGCCGACTGCCGCGAAAAGGCGTCATCATGCGGCGCGTAGGACGCTGGCGGCGCGCAAGGCGCCGGCCGTCGCGCCCGCGCCAAGCGACGCACCCGCGGTCGCGACGGCGAGCCGGCGCGACATCCCGGATTGTATACAGGTCGCGGATCAGGAGCGGCAGATTGCAGGCTGCACGCGCCTCATCGATGATGCGAAACAGTCCGTCAAAGTGCGCACGGCCGCCTACTACAATCGCGGCAATGCGCGCGCTACGAAGGGCGACTACGACGAGGCGATCGCCGACTATGACGAAGCGATCAAGCTCGCCCCGAAGGACGCGCGCGGCTACAACAATCGCGGCACGGTCTATCGCGACAAGGGCGATGCCGACCGCGCGATGGCCGACTTCGGGGCGGCGATCAAGATCAACCGCCGCTATTCCGACGCGCACTATAATCTCGGCGCCGCCTATGCGGCGAAGGGCGAGGCCGCCAAGGCGATCGCGGCCTATTCGGTGGCGATTGCGGCCGACCGGCGCAACGCGAATGCCCATGTGGCGCGCGCGATCGCGCTGCTTTACGCCGGCGCGCTCCCAAAGGCGCAGGCGGACCTGCGCATGGCGCTGCGGCTCGCGCCGGCCAACGCCTATGCGGTGCTCTGGAACGATATCGCGCAGCGGCGCGCCAAGAAGCCTAGCGCGTTCGCGGTGACCGCGCGGCGGCTCGACATGACGGCGTGGCCCGCGCCGGTGATCAAGCTTTGGCGCGGCGAGCTCGGCGCCGACGCCGTGATCGCGGCCGCCGACAACGCGAACGCCGCGACCAAGCAGGCGCAGGTGTGCGAGGCGAATTTCTACAGCGGCGAATTCGCGCTGCTCAAGGGCACCAAGGACGAGGCGACTAAGCTGTTCGAGACCGCGGCCAAGGACTGTCCTCAGCCGTTGCTCGAGCGGACGGCGGCGAGCGCCGAATTGAAAGCGCTGGGCATGACGCCGTAGGGCGGGTTAGCGAAGCGTAACCCGGCGACTTCAGGATGGTGGGTTACACGCTGCGCGCCAACCCACCCTACGACGCTAAGTTATGTCTTCCAAACGAACGCCGCGTCGCGCACGCAAGCTCTTGCGTGCGCCTTCTACGCGCCGCAAAAATCGCGGGTCGTTTTCGAGCCGGTAGTCGAACCAGTCATCCTCGGTCTTGAATCCGATCAGCACCCCGGCCGGCTTGCCGTGGCGGGTGATGACGATGTCCTGTTTGGCCGCCTCGCGCAGCAAGTGCGAGAAGTCGTCCTTTACCTCAGACAACGGTACTTGCTTCATTCGGGACTTCCGAATTGGGCCAGCCATGACTCAGCCTCCGGCTTAGACACGATCGCCAAAATCTCGACGCTCGAGTCCGAAACATCATAAAACACCCGCACGTCATCGACACGAAGACGGTATTGCGGTCGGCGCAAGCCACGAAGCCGTTTGATGCGACTGCGGCTCGTTTTCGTCGGCTCGTGTCGCAGATGCGTTTCAATCGCGTCGCGCAACGTGGCCCGCACGGCTGCCTTCAGCCTTTTGAAGTCTTGGACCGCCTCGGGAGCCAGAATGATCGCGTAGCGTATTCTGGCCAGATTGTAGCCAGAATTGGTAAAAAATCAACACAGCGGCGCGCGGGCTAATACCGCTCCGCCTTCGCGCGTTTCTGCTCCAGCGCGAAGGCGAAGCGCGAGAGGGAAAAGCAGCCGATCCAGTAGAGCAGGCCCGCGAACACGTAGGCTTCCTTGTTCATGCCGACCCAGGCGGGGTCGGCGAGCGAGGCCTGCGCGATGCCGAGCAGGTCGAGAATCGAGACGATCAGCACCAGCGTCGTGTTCTTGATCAGCGCGATGAATTCGTTGGTGATCGCCGGCAGCGAGATGCGCAGCGCCTGCGGCAGGATGATGAAGGCGGTGGTGCGCCAATAGCCGAGGCCGAGCGCGGTTGCGGCCTCGTGCTGGCCTTCGGGCAGCGCCTGCAAGCCGCCGCGCACGGCCTCCGCCATGTAGGCGGCGATGACGAGGCCGAGCCCGATCACGGCGCGCGCCAGGCGATCGACGCCGACGCCCGACGGCATGATCAGCGGCAGCAGGATCGAGGCGAGGAAGATGACCGCGACGATCGGCACGCCGCGCCAGAACTCGATGAAGATGATCGAGAGCATGCGGATGACGGGGAGCTCCGAGCGGCGGCCGAGCGCGAGCAGGATGCCGAGCGGGACCGCGATCAGCCCGGCATAGAGCGAGATGAAGATGGTGAGCATCAGCCCGCCCCAGTCGCGCGTCTCGACTGGCGTGAGGCCGAGCCCGCCCGCGAGCAGCCACACGCCAAGCGGCGGCAGGACGATGAGGACCGCAACCGCGACGGCACGCCGTGCGGGAAGCTGCTTCCAGAACAGCAGCGCAATCGTCGCGACCAGGATGACGCCGGCGAGATCGACGCGCCAGCGCTCGCTCGGCGGATAGAGCCCGTACATGAACTGCCCGAATCGCGCGTGGATGAAGACCCAGCAGGCGCCGGGATTGATGCAGTCGGCGCGCGTCGTGCCGGCGTAATTCGCGTCGAGAAACATCCACTCGATCAGCGGCACGAGGATGCGCCAGAGCAGGAATGCGACGGCAAGCGTGATCGCGATGTCGAGCGGCGTCGCGAACAGCCGCGCGCGGATGAGGCGCAGCGTACGCATCATCGCACCACCAGCGCCATGCGGGCGTTGTACCAGTTCATCAGCGCCGAGACCGCGAGACCGATCGCCAGATAGATCGATAGCGTGATCGCGATGATCTCGATCGCCTGGCCCGTGTTGTTGAGCGCCGAGCCCATGAACACGCTGACGAGCTCGGGATAGGCGATCGCCGCGCCGAAGGAGGAGTTCTTCAGCACGTTGAGATACTGGCTCGTCATCGGCGGCATCATGATGCGCAGCGCTTGCGGAATGACGACAAGGCGCAGGATCTGTGCGTGGCGCAGGCCCACGGCGCCGGCCGCCTCGAGCTGGCCTTTCGGCACCGCGAGGATGCCGCCACGGACGATCTCGGCGATGAAGGCGGCGGTGTAGGTCGACAGCGCCGCGAACAGCGCGACGAATTCCGGCACCAGCACGAATCCGCCCCGGTAATTAAAGCCGCTCAGCGCCGGCACGTCCCAGGCGGTCGCGAGCGTCGCGAGCGTGAGCGCTATGACCGGCAGCGCGACGAGCAGGATCGCGCCGATCGTCCACACCGGCGCGTCCTGCCCGGTGCGGTCGCGGCGGCGGCTCGCCCACAGCGCGAAAGCGGTCTGCGCGATCAGCGCCGCCAGGATGACGAGCGCCACGGCGCCGAACGGCGCGGCCTTCTCGGGCAAGGGGATTGTCAGCCCGCGATTGTTGAGGAAGGCGACGTTGAAGATGCCGATCGACTGGCGCGGACCGGGCAGGGCCGCGATCACGCCGAAGTACCAGAACAGCACGAAGAACAAGAGTGGGATGTTGCGCACCGCTTCGACATAGACGCCGGCAAGCGTCGCGAGCAGCCAGTTGCGCGAGAGCCGCGCAATGCCGATCAGGAATCCGAGCAGCGTTGCGCCGAGCGTGGCGACGAGCGTGATCAGCAGTGTGTTGACGACGCCGACCCACAACAGGCCGAGGATGTTCGACTGCGCCGTATAGCCGGTGAGCACGAACGGGATGTCGATGCCGGACGTGCGCCAGAGGAAATCGAAGCCCGACGCGATGCCGGCGTCGCGCATGTTGCGCGACGCGTTGGTGACGAAGAAGGTCGTGAGGCCGAGCGCGGAGGCGAGCACCACGGTCTGCCAGAACAGGTCGCGGACTTTTTTCTGGTGGATGAGGGAGAGCATCGGCTCTTTCTTTCCCCTCTCCCGCTTACGGGAGAGGGTGGCTGAGCGAACGAAGTTCGCGAAGCCGGGAGAGGGCGTTTCCTTGCGCCCAAGAAAACCCTCTCCCGCCCTCGCTCGGCTATCGCCTCCGCTCGGGCACCCTC
>PLJS01000267.1 GCA_003140315.1 Hyphomicrobiales bacterium | reverse complement strand
AAGGCCAAGGTCGTGCTCGATCCGGCGCGGCGGCGCGAGATCATCCTCGCCGACGCCAAGAACCTCGCTTTCGCGCAAGGGCTCGAGCTGGTCGAGGACGAGGGCCTGCTCAACGAAGTCGCGGGCCTGACCGAATGGCCGGTCGTGCTGATGGGCTCGTTCGACGAGTCGTTTTTGAAAATTCCCGGCGAAGTGATCCGCGCGACGATCCGCATCAATCAGAAGTGTTTTGTGGTGCAGCAGGCTCGGTCCAACCCTCCCCTAAAAGGGGAGGGTCGGCGCGAAGCGCCGGGGAGGGGTCATGCTTCCGACGCCAAGACCCCCACCCGGTCGCCTGCGGCGACCGACCTCCCCCTTTCAGGGGGAGGCGAGGAGCCCGCGGCGCTCGTCAACCGCTTCATCCTGACGGCCAACATCGAGGCGGCCGACGGCGGCAAGGCGATCATCGCCGGCAACGAGCGCGTGATCCGCGCGCGGCTGTCGGATGCGAAGTTCTTCTACGAAACCGATTTAAAGATTTCGCTTGAAGAGCGGCTGCCGAAGTTCAAGGACATCATCTTCCACGAGAAGCTGGGGTCGCAGGCCGAACGCATTGAGCGCATTGAGCGATTGGCTGCCGAGCTTGCGCCGCTGGTCGGCGCCGACGTCGCGAAGGCCAAGCGCGCCGCGCGGCTCGCCAAGGCCGACCTGCTCACCGAAGTCGTCGGCGAATTCCCCGAAGTGCAGGGCACGATGGGGAAATATTACGCGCTCGCCCAGGGCGAGGACGCGTCCGTTGCCGCCGCCATCGAAGAACACTACAAGCCCGTCGGCCCGAGCGACCGCGTGCCGAGCGATCCGGTCTCGATCGCCGTCGCGCTCGCCGACAAGTTCGACACGCTGGTCGGTTTCTGGGCGATCGGCGAGAAGCCGACGGGCAGCAAAGACCCGTATGCGCTGCGCCGGGCGGCGCTCGGAATCATCCGGATAATTCTATCGAATGAATTAGAACTAAAGCTTCACCAGGTGATGCATCTTGGTTGGCGGGGGCATGCTCCAACAGAGGCAGGCGCGACAACCATGCCAACGCAAGCAGCCCAGGAGGTTGGAGGCGAAATTCTCGCCTTCTTCGCCGACCGCCTCAAGGTCCAGCTCCGTGACCAAGGCGCGCGGCACGATCTTGTCGACGCCGTGTTGGCGCTCGAAGGCCAGGACGATCTCCTGCTGATCGTCCGCCGCGTCGAGGCGCTCGGCAAATTCCTGGGCACCGACGACGGCAAGAGCCTGCTCGCCGGCTATAAGCGCGCCGTCAACATCCTGCGCATCGAGGAGAAGAAGGACGGCCGCAGCTATCACGGCAAGCCCGACCAGCATCTCTATCTCCAGCCCGAGGAGCGCGAGCTCGCCGTCAGCATCGTGACGGTCAAGACGGAAGCCGAGGCGGCCGTCGCGCGCGAGGATTTCGAGGGCGCGATGGCGATACTCGCGACCTTGCGGCCCCACGTCGACGCGTTCTTCGAGCACGTGACGGTCAACGTCGCGATCTCGGACAACCGCGAGAACCGGCTGAAGCTGCTCAATGAAATCCGCGAGGCGACGCGCGCGGTTGCGGATTTCTCCAAGATCGAGGGGTGATGGACGTCATCCTGAGGTGGCCGCCGAAGGCGGTCCTCGAAGGATGGCCGCACGCTCCAAACCGGCGCCGTCGCCCTTCGAGGCTCGCGGCGACTTCGTCGCCTCTCGCACCTCAGGGTGACGGCTGTCCACAGCCTCCCTCGCGGCATCGCGCCCGATCCGGCATCATGGCGCCGGACCGGAAAGGCCTCGGCCGGTCCGCCGGGACACGTCGAGGCCGCTGGAGTGCATTATGAACATCAACATTGGCCACGTGCAGCCGATCGTGGCGATCCTCGCCGGTATCCTCATCCTCATCATGCCGCGCCTGCTCAACTTCATCGTGGCGATCTATCTGATCGTGACCGGCATCATCGGGCTCGGCATCCTGCACTGAGCCGCTCTCCGCATGCCCGTGTTGCGCGCGGGAACCTGACCTGATCTATCGCGTTGCGAAGCGGCGTGGGTGGCGCATCCCGCCCGCGTCGGTTTCGCGTATCCGGTTGAATTGCCGGCAAAAACCCGCCAGAAACCCCGAAATGGGACGCAGCATGAAAAGCGGCAGAACCAAGCCGCGGCCGAAGGCGTCGGCCGCGAGAGCAAAAAAGACGATACCCGCCAAGGCGGCGGCCAAATCGCGGGCCCACAAATGGGTCTACACCTTTGGCGACGGCGCGGCTGAAGGGCGGTCGAGTATGCGCAACCTGCTCGGCGGCAAGGGCGCGAATCTCGCCGAAATGGCGAATCTCGGCCTGCCGGTGCCACCCGGCTTCACCATCACGACCGAGGTCTGCACCTATTTCTACGCCAACAAGCAGTCCTATCCGGGCGAGCTCGAAGCGCAGGTCGGCAAAGCGCTCGCCCATGTGGCGCGCATCACCGGGAAGACGTTCGGTGACGCCGCTGACCCGTTGCTCGTTTCGGTGCGCTCCGGCGCGCGCGCATCGATGCCCGGCATGATGGACACGGTGCTCAACCTCGGCCTCAACGACGTGACCGCCGCGGCCTTGGCGAAGTCCTCGGGCGATCCGCGTTTTGCCTATGACAGCTACCGCCGCTTCATCACCATGTATTCCGACGTCGTGCTCGGCGTTGCCCACGATCACTTCGAGGAGATCCTCGAAGAGCACAAGGAGCGCAACGGCTATTCGCTCGACACTGATCTGTCGGCGGAGGATTGGCAGAAGCTGGTCGGGCGCTACAAGGAGCGCGTCCGGGAAGAGAGCGGCGCCGACTTCCCGCAGGACCCGTTTGAGCAGTTGTGGGGCGCGGTCGGCGCCGTGTTCGGTTCCTGGATGAACCAGCGCGCCAATACCTATCGCCGCCTGCATCGCATCCCGGAAAGCTGGGGCACCGCCGTCAACGTGCAGGCCATGGTGTTCGGCAACATGGGCGAGACGTCCGCGACCGGTGTCGCCTTCACCCGCAACCCTTCGACCGGCGAGAAGGCGCTCTACGGCGAGTTCCTCATCAACGCGCAGGGCGAGGACGTGGTCGCCGGCATCCGCACGCCGCAGGAGATCACGGAAATTGCGAAGCAGGCGGCCGGCTCCGACAAGCCCTCGATGGAACAGGCGATGCCGGAGGCTTATGCCGAGCTCGTGCGCATCTACCGCGCGCTCGAGAAGCACTATCGCGACATGCAGGACCTCGAATTTACGGTCGAGAAGGGCAGACTGTGGATGCTGCAGACCCGCTCGGGCAAGCGCACCGGCAAGGCCGCGCTGCGTATCGCGGTCGAGCTTGCTAACGAGAAGCTGATCACGCGCGAGGAAGCCGTGACGCGCGTCGATCCGGCCGCGCTCGATCAGCTCTTGCATCCGACGCTCGATCCGAAGGCCGAGCGCAAGGTGATCGCGACCGGCCTGCCGGCCTCGCCCGGCGCTGCTTGCGGCGAGATCGTGTTCTCGTCCGACGAGGCCGAGGCGCTGAAAAGCCAAGACAAGAAGGTCATCCTCGTGCGCGTCGAGACGAGCCCTGAGGACATCCATGGCATGCACGCCGCCGAAGGCATCCTCACGACGCGCGGCGGCATGACCTCGCACGCAGCGGTCGTCGCGCGCGGCATGGGCAAGCCCTGCGTCTCGGGCGCGGGCGGCCTGCGCGTCGATTACGCGACGCAGACCATGTCGGCGTCGGGTCACTCGTTCAAGAAGGGCGACATCATCACGATCGACGGCTCGACCGGACAGGTGCTCGCCGGCCGCGTGCCGATGCAGGAGCCGGCATTGTCGGGCGAGTTCGCCACGCTGATGGGCTGGGCCGACAAGGTGCGCAAGCTGAAGGTGCGCGCCAATGCCGACACGCCGACCGACGCGCGCGTCGCGTTGAAATTCGGCACCGAGGGCATCGGGCTCTGCCGCACCGAACACATGTTCTTCGATGCCGGCCGCATCCTGGCGGTGCGCGAGATGATCCTCGCCGACGACGAGACCGGCCGCAGAGCCGCGCTTGCAAAGCTGCTGCCGATGCAGCGCGGCGACTTCACCGAGCTGTTCGAGATCATGAAGGGCCTGCCGGTCACGATCCGGCTGCTCGACCCGCCNNTGCCGCACCGAGCACATGTTCATGCAGCAAGACCGGCTCCCGGTCGTGCAGCAGATGATCATCAGCGACACGCCGCACGCGCGCGCCGATGCGCTCGCGCGCTTGCTGCCGTTCCAGAAGGAAGACTTCGCCGGCATCCTCGAGGTGATGGCCGGCTACCCGGTGACGATCCGGCTGCTCGACCCGCCGCTGCACGAGTTCCTGCCGCACACGCAAGACGAGATCGCCGAGGTCGCGGCCGCGATGAACGCCGATCCGCAAAAGCTCGCCGACCGCGCGCGCGAACTGCACGAATTCAATCCGATGCTCGGCTTCCGCGGCTGCCGGATCGCGATCGCGTACCCCGAGATCGCCGAGATGCAGGCGCGCGCGATCTTCGAGGCCGCGGTTGCGGCGGGCAAACGCACCGGCAAGCCGGTCGTCCCGGAGGTGATGGTCCCGCTGATCGCCAGCAAGGCCGAGTTCGATATCGTCAAGGCGCGCATCGATGCCATGGCGGAAGCGGTCGCCAAGGAAACGGGCGCCAAGATCGACTATCAGGTCGGTACCATGATCGAGCTGCCCCGCGCCTGCCTCAAGGCCGGCGAGATCGCCGAAACGGCCGAGTTCTTCTCCTTCGGCACCAATGATCTCACGCAGACGACCTATGGCATCTCGCGCGACGACGCGGCGAGTTTCCTTGGCGCCTACCAGAACAAGGGCATCCTGGCGATCGACCCGTTCGTGTCGCTCGACCAGGACGGCGTCGGCGAATTGATCCGCATCGCGACGCAGCGCGGCCGCAAGGTACGCAACTCGCTCAAGCTCGGCATCTGCGGCGAGCATGGCGGCGATCCGGCGTCGGTCGCGTTCTGCCACGAGATCGGGCTCGATTACGTCTCGTGCTCGCCGTTCCGCGTGCCGATCGCGCGTCTTGCCGCGGCGCAGGCGGCGCTCGGCAAGGGTACGGCCAGTACGGCCTGAGGGCGACGTGACGGACACGGCGATTCCCGATCTCGCGACGCTGAAGACCGGCGACAAGCGCTCGCTCGCGCGTGCGCTGGCCGCGATCGAAACGCAGGCCGGCACCGATGCGCTCGCGGCGCTGCTCGACACCGCCTGCGCGAACGCGCGCGCCCATGTGATCGGCCTCACCGGGCCGCCCGGCGTCGGCAAGTCGACGCTCACCAACACGCTGATCGCGCGCGCACGCGCCAACGGCGAAACCGTCGGCGTCATCGCGGTCGATCCCTCGTCGCGCCGCACCGGCGGCGCGCTGCTCGGCGACCGCGCCCGTATGGCGACCGATCCGGCGGATCGCGGCATCTATGTGCGCTCGATGGCGGCGCGCGACAGGCTCGGCGGACTGTCCGACCAGACGGTCGCCGCCATGGTGCTGATGCGCGCGATCTACAACCTGGTGCTGGTCGAGTCCGTCGGCATCGGCCAGTCCGAGGCGGACATCTCGTTCGTCGCCGACACCGTGGTGCTGTGCATTCAGCCGGGTGCGGGCGACAGCCTGCAATTCATGAAGGCGGGCGTCACCGAATTGCCGGACATCGTCGTGGTGACCAAGGCCGACATGGTCGAGGCCGCGCGGCGCACGCGCGCCGATGTCGAGGGCGCGCTGACGCTCTACAGCGAGGGCGAGTTCCGCGCACCGGTCGTGATGGTTGCGGCGACGCGCGGCGAGGGCCTCGACGATCTCGATGGCGCGATCGGCGATCACCGCGCGTGGTTAATGAAAGACGAACGGCTTGGCGAACGCCGCCGCGCGCAGGAAAAGCTCTGGGTCGAGCAGGCGATCCGCGCGCGTTTCGGTTCGGCGGGCCTTGCCGCCGCGCGGCCGCAGTTTGCATGTGAGGGTGCCCCGTTTGCACGCGAGCTTGCGATCGCTCGGCAGCTCTCCGCGCGCCTCAAGTCCTGAGCATCCTGTCCGTAGTCACACGGACGCGGCGCGCATTAACGCGTTTTCAAGGTTAATCCCACACCATCGTTAACGGTCGGCATTCGCCGATGAGTCAATCTTAATTAAGCCTGCGTCATGTTCGAGTGAGTGGCGTGCCGCGTTGCGTGAGTAGTACGCATGGTCATGTTGCGTAACCGGCCGAGGGGGGCATATGCCTCCTTCGGCCTCGCCAGTCTCGTCGCCGTCCTGATCCCGAGCGCGCTCGGCCATCAGGATCCGGCCGTACCGATCGTGCGGCAGCCGCCGGTCGCGGCGCGCTCGCAGCCGCACCCGACGTCACGCTTCGGCGCGATGCACACCGCGATGCTCAACCTGCCACGGCCCGTCGGCACCGATATCCCCGAAGCGCCCGTCGTGCGTCTCGCGAGCTTCGATCCCAACGAGGACGTTACCGGCTCGATTGGCGCAAATCCGCTGGTGAAGAGCAATCGGGGTCGGTTGCGCGTATCCCCGACCATCGACCGCACCCGCAAGGGCGATCGCCTTTTGCCGACGCCGCCCTCGACCGAGCCTGAGCCCATCTCCGCGGAGCCGGCCGTCGCCCCCGCAGCCGTATCCGATGCGTCAAGCGATGAGTTTCCCGAGGTGCAGGCGGATATTCTTGCCGCGATCGAGCGCGACAAGATCAAGGTTGCGAAACCGACAACGCGACCGGACGAAATCGAAGCCGCGATGCGCGTGCCGCCGTTTCCCGAGTACGACATTTCGCTGTCGCTCGAAGCGCATCCGCAGGTCCGCGTCGAGGAGCCGGCCGTCATGGCGACGCTCGACCCGGCCGACCTTATCCCGAATGCGCCGCCGAGCCTCGACGGTCTCAACGCCGAGGTGAAGGATCAGCGTCTCTATTTCGCCTCCGACCTGTTCGGCACGACGCTCGGCTCGATCGAACCATGGGCCGCTGGCGAGGCGCCGATCCTTCTATTCCCGCGTGCGCCGAGCGAAGCCACGCCCGCCGAGACCAAGCCGGCGGTGCCGGTCGCGCAGCAGCCGACAGCGCCAACGATCGCGACCCCGAGCGTCGCGATGCCAAGCGCCACGATATTGAACGCCGCGCTCCCAAGCGCCCCGCCCGCCGTCGTCGCGGTCCCGCCCGCCGACAGCGGCATCACGGTCGCCAGCAAAGGCGAAGTGACCGCCGGCGACGAGCGTCCCGCGCAGACGCCCGCCGAACGCCTCGGCCTGACCGGCGAAAAACGCGTCAAGGCTGAGAAGTGCCTCTCGCAGGCGATCTATTTCGAGTCGGGCATCGAGCCGGTCCGCGGGCAGATCGCGGTCGCCCAGGTGGTGATGAACCGCGTGTTCTCGGGCTTCTATCCGAACGACGTATGCGGCGTCGTCTTTCAGAACGTCCACCGCTATCTGGCCTGCCAGTTCACCTTCGCGTGCAACGGCAAGCGACTCGTCGTCGCGAACCAGACCATGTGGGCGCGCGCGGAGCGCATCGCGCAGGAGACGCTCGACGGCAAGCTGTGGCTGCCCGAAGTCGCCAAGGCGACGCATTACCATGCGAACTACGTGCACCCCTGGTGGGCCCACGCGATGTATAAATACGCGCAGATCGGCCTGCACATCTTCTACCGCCCGCGCATGTGGGGCGACGGTGCCGACGCGCCGATCTGGGGCAGCGCGAGCTACACGACCGAAGCCGCGGCGAAGATGTAGAGTATGATCCCGAAAAGTGGGAACCGGTTTTCGGATAAGATCATGCTCAAATAAAACGTCAGATTTCGATGTCGAGCGCGACATCGAGATTGGGCGCCGAATGCGTGATGGCGCCGGACGACAGATAATCGACACCGGTCTCGGCGACCGCCGCGGCGGTATCAAGCGTGATGCCGCCCGAGGCTTCGAGCACGAGGCGGCCCGCGACCAGCGCGACCGCCTGCCGCATTGTCGCCGCGTCCATGTTGTCGAGCATCGCGACGTCGGCGCCGCCGGCATCGAGCACCTCACGCAACTGGTCGAGCGTGTCGACCTCGATCTCGATCTTCACCAGATGCCCGGCGACCGCCTTGGCGCGGCGTAGTACCGCAGCGACGCCGCCCGCGACCGCGATGTGGTTGTCCTTGATCAGGATCGCGTCGTCGAGCCCGAAGCGNNCCGCCGCCGCAGCGCACCGCGTATTTCTCCAGTGCGCGCAGGCCGGGCGTGGTTTTGCGCGTGCAGCAGATGCGCGCGCGCGTGTGTGCGATGGCCTTGGCGAAGGCTGACGTCGCGGTCGCGATGCCCGACAGATGGCAGAGGAAGTTCAATGCGGTGCGCTCGGCGCCGAGGATCGCGCGCGCGTCGCCGTCGACCGTCATCAGCGCCGTCCCGGCGGTGACTTCATCGCCGTCGCGCGCGTGGGCCGTGAGGACGGCCGCAGGATCGAGCTTGTGCAGCGCTGCCGCGACCAGCGGCAGGCCCGCGATGACACCGGCCTTGCGCGCGACCACGACGGCGCGCGCGCGCGTGCCCTCCGGCACGGTCGCGATCGAGGTGACGTCTCCGGCGCGGCCGAGATCCTCGGCGAGCGCACGCGTTACCGCCGCGTCGATTTCGAGCGGCGACAGGAAGGCGTCGGGGCAGAGGAGGGAGGTCATCGATTAGGCGGTCGCGAGTTCGCGTGCGGCAACACGATCGACCGAGTTCGCGATGCGCCGCGCGTCGTCGAGTGTCAGATACGTGCGCTGCGCCTGCGCCGGATCGGTCTTCGGATAGTCGGAGCGGTAGTGTCCGCCGCGGCTCTCACGGCGGGCGAAAGCGCCGGCCGTGACCATGAGCGCGGCGGTCGCCATGTTGCGCAACGCAGGAATGCCAGCGCAGTCATATTCCATCGCCGCGATCTCGGACAGCGCCTGCGCAAGGCCCGCGCCGTCGCGGATGACGCCCACATACGCCGTCATCAGCTTGCGCAAAGCGCGCTCGCGCGCGGGCTCCGTGCCGGCCGGCGGCGCCTCGCCGCTTCGTGGTGCTTCCGGCCAGTCCTGCGTCCGCGCCGCCGGAAGCTGTCCGGGGATGTCCTCGGCGATGCGTGCGGCGTAGACCGCGGCTTCGAGCAGCGAATTCGAAGCGAGGCGATTGGCGCCGTGCGCGCCGGTCGACGCGACCTCGCCGGCTGCCCATAAACCATCGAGCGATGTGCGCCCGGTCGCGTCGGTCGCAACGCCGCCCATGTGGTAATGCGCGGCGGGTGCGACCGGGATCAGCTCGCGCGCCGGATCGATGCCGGCGCTGCGGCAGACTTCGGTGACGCCCGGGAAGCGTTCGGCGAAGCTCGCGCCGATCGCCGTGCGCGCATCGAGGAATGCGCCGCGCCCGGCCTGCAATTCCGCGAACACCCCGCGCGCGACGATGTCGCGCGGCCCGAGCTCGGCCTCGGGATGAATCTTGAGCATGAACCGCTCGCCCGCGCGGTTGAGGAGCGTTGCGCCCTCGCCGCGGATCGCTTCGGTCGCGAGCGGCGCCGGATCGCGGCCGATGTCAATTGCGGTCGGATGGAACTGCACGAATTCCGGATCGGCGATGATCGCGCCCGCGCGCGCCGCGATGGCCAAGCCCTGGCCGCGCGCCTCGCTCGGGTTCGTGGTCACCGCATAGAGATGCCCGAGGCCGCCCGAGGCGAGCACGATCGCACGCGCATGAAGCGCGACTGAACGCCCATCCGCCGCGCGGGCGCGCAGGCCCGTGACGGTGCGACCATCGGTGATCAGGTCTTCGGCCACGAAACCTTCGAGTACGCGGATGGTCGGCGTTTTGCGCACGGCTGCGACCAGCGCCGCCATGATGGCGCGGCCGGCCTGGTCGCCGCGCACGTGTACGATGCGGCGCGCCGAATGCGCCGCCTCGCGCCCGACCGTGAGATGGCCCTCCAGGTCTTTGTCGAACGGCACGCCGAAGGCGAGCAGGTCGCGGATGCGCTCCGGTGCTTCGCGCGCCATCGCGAGCGCAACGGTCTCGTCGACGAGGCCGGCGCCGGCGAGGATCGTGTCGCGCGCATGGGCTTCCGGCGTGTCGCCCTCGGCGACAGCGGCCGCGATGCCGCCCTGCGCCCAGGCGGTGGAGGCGCCTTCGCCGATCGGCGCCGCCGTGATGACGGTCACCGGGCGCGGACTGAGCTTGAGCGCACAGAACAGGCCCGCGAGCCCGCCGCCGACGATGATGACATCGTCGGCGGCGCCCCAGGATTGGGATGAAAGGACGTTTGCAGCATTGGCCATCGTCATCACCTCGAACACGAGAAGGCGCGACAACGGCCGAAAACGTCCGCCGATGCCGCTATTTCTTCTTCTTCGCGACTTTCTTTTTCTTCGGACCGCCGAACACCATTTTCGTCGTGTCGCGCGCCAGTTCCTTGAAGCTCTTGCTGCGCGCCTTTTGGCCGGAGCGTTTGACGGTCAGCTTCATGTGGCCCCCTTCGGCGGGCCCGAAGCCCCGCTACATTTTCAGATGGATCATCCGCTCGACTGAACGACGTGCCTTTTCGGCGATCATCGGGTCGATCACGACTTCCTCTTTCATATAGACGAGGCTGTCGAGAATTTTCGGCAGCGTGATGCGCTTCATGTGTGGACAGAGGTTGCACGGCTTGACGAACTCGACGTCCGGCAACTCGGCCTTCACGTTGTCGGCCATCGAGCATTCGGTGACCATCACGACTCGCTTCGGCTTGTTCTTGCGCACCCAGTCGATCATGCCCTTGGTCGAGCCGGTGTAGTCGGCGGCTTCCAGCACGTCGGGCGGGCATTCGGGATGCGCGATGATCTGCACCGACGGATCGTCCGCGCGATATTTCTCAAGCTCATCCGCCGTGAAACGCTCGTGCACCTCGCACGCGCCCTTCCAGGAGATGATACGCACCTTGGTCTGCGAGGCGACGTAGTTCGCCAGATACTGGTCGGGCAGGAAGATCACGGTGTCGGCGCCGAGGCTCTCCACCACCTGCACGGCGTTGGCCGACGTGCAGCAGATGTCGACCTCCGCCTTCACGTCGGCGGATGTGTTCACATAGGCGACGATCGGCACGCCGGGGAACTTGTCGCGCAGGAGCCGTACGTCCTCGCCGATGATCGACGAGGCAAGCGAGCAGCCCGCCCGCACGTCCGGGATCAGCACGGTCTTGTCGGGATTGAGGATCTTCGAGGTCTCGGCCATGAAGTGCACGCCGGCCTGCACGATGATCGGAGCCTTGGTCTTGGTGACCTCGACCGCGAGCTGCAGCGAGTCGCCGACGAAATCGGCAACGCAGTTGTAGATTTCCGGGGTCTGGTAGTTGTGCGCCAGGATGACGGCGCCGCGCTCTTTCTTCAGCGTGTTGATCGCCTTCACATAGGGCGCGAAGAACGGCCACTCGACCGGCGGAATCACAGCCTGCACGCGGTCATAGAGGTGCGCGGTCTCGCGCTCCACCTGTGCGTTCCATTCGAGCGAGGGCATCGGCTTGACGCCGTACTTCCGCGCGGCGGCCGATAGCTCGCCCGGCGCCGATGCAGTCGGCATGAACGGGTGGCTGCGCGTCGGTCCGAACTGCTGCAGGATCGCCATCTCACTCTCCGTTATTATACTCAATTTGAGCATAAAGGGGGACGAAAACAACCGGCCTGGTGCCGGTCCTTATCTCGCCCCATCTCCTCCCGTATCCTTCGTCTGGACGCTGTTATTCTCAATCAGAGCAAATCATATATAGCACGGGTTCCCGTGAAATGCGAGTCCCCGCCGGCGCGAACAGCCATGCAGAAAGGCGATCGGTTGGATCACGGAATTTCGTTAGCGACCGCGAGTGCCTCAGCCTAGCTATCGGGGAAGACTTGGTGGCTTCGCGCCACGACACGGGATTTCCATGACCCAACTTTCTCCGACCCTCGCGCCCGCCGGCCGGACGATGACGTGGCGCACGCCCGCCGTCATCATTTTGTGCGGCTGTCTGATCTCGCTTCTGGGGTTTGGTCCGCGCTCCTCCTTCGGCTTTTTCCTGGCACCGATGTCGGCCGCGAACGGCTGGGGCCGTGACGTGTTCGCACTCGCCTTCGCGTTCCAGAACCTGCTCTGGGGCATCGGCTAGCCCTTCGCGGGCGCCGTCGCGGACCGCTTCGGCATGGTGCGCGTCTTGAGCGTCGGCGCTTTGCTCTACGCGGCCGGTCTTGCGCTGATGGCCTACACGACCTCTCCGATCGCCCTGCAGGTCACGGCTGGCGCGCTGGTCGGTTTCGGCCTCTCGGGATGTTCGTTCAACCTTGTCATCGCGGCCTTCGGCAAGGTGCTGCCCGAGCGCTACCGCATGCTGGCGATCGGCGCCGGCACCGCGGCCGGATCGTTCGGCCAGTTCCTGTTTGCGCCATTCGGCGTCGCGCTGATCGGCGGCATCGGCTGGCAGCACGCGCTCTTGGTGTTCGGATCAATGCTGTTGCTGATCGTTCCGCTCGCGCTCGCGACGCCGCGTTCGGAGCCGAAGCCTGCGGGCGCCGCCGACGTGGCGGCGACGCAGTCGCTCACGCGCGCACTCGCCGAGGCGTTCGGCCATCGCTCCTACGTGCTGCTCGTGCTCGGCTTCTTCACCTGCGGCTTCCAGCTTGCCTTTATCACGCTGCACCTGCCGTCCTATCTTGTCGACCGCGGCTTGAGCGCGCAGATCGGCGGCTGGACGCTCGCGACGATCGGCCTGTTCAACATCATCGGCTCGCGCTCAATTATTTTCTCCGTTCCGTCTTCATCTCGGCATTCGTATTGCTGCCGGCCAGCAATGTGACGACGCTGCTGTTCGGCGCCGGCATGGGCCTCTTATGGCTCTCGACCGTCCCGCCGACGTCCGGGCTCGTGTCCATCATGTTCGGCACGCGCTGGCTCGCGACGCTCTATGGCTTCGTGTTCTTCAGCCATCAGGTCGGAGGCTTCCTCGGCGCCTGGCTCGGTGGCGTGTTGTACGAGCGCACCGGCTCCTATGATGTCGTGTGGTGGCTGGCGGTCCTGCTCGGCCTGTTGTCGGCCGTGATCAATTTGCCGATCGTCGAAAAGCCGGTATTAAGGACGGCGTCCGCGGCCGCGTAGTTCCGCGTTCCGTCGCGCGCGCCGGGCTGATCGAATAGGGTGCCGCGCCGGCTGGCGCCGGCGCCAAACGGGGCACGCGATGGCGATATCAGGCGCAACACGATCCACGTCGGGCTGGCGCACGCCGGGTGTGATCATCGTGTGCGGCTGCCTGATGGCGATCCTCACCTTCGGGCCGCGTTCGACCTTCGGGTTCTTCCTCCAGCCGATGACTCAGGAGTTCGGCTGGGGCCGCGACGTGTTCGCGCTCGCGGTCGCGATCCAGAACCTGCTCTGGGGCGCGGCGCAGCCCTTCGCCGGCGCGGTGGCGGACCGGTTCGGCACGATCCGCTCGCTCTGCGTCGGTGCGGTGCTTTACGCGGCCGGCCTCGTGCTGATGTCGTATTCGACCACGCCCGGCATGCTGCAACTCTCCGCCGGCGTGCTGATCGGCTTCGGCCTGGCCGGGGCGAGCTTCACGATCGTGCTCGCGGCCTTCGGCAAGCTGCTGCCTGACTCCTGGCGCTCCTTTGCATTCGGTGCCGGTACGGCTGCCGGCTCGTTCGGACAGTTCCTGTTCTCGCCGCTCGCGGTCGTGCTGCTCGGTGCGGTCGGCTGGCACGTGACGCTCGTCATCTTCGCCGTATTGGTGCTGTTCTGCATTCCGCTCGCGTTCGCCGTCGCGACGCCGCCGCAGGAGACGAGTGCACTGGCCGCGGCGTTGCGCCCGCAGTCGTTCCGCGAGGCGCTCGGCGAAGCGTTCGGCCACCGCTCCTACCTGCTGCTCACGCTCGGCTTCTTCACCTGCGGCTTCCACGTCGCCTTCATCACCACGCACCTGCCGCCTTATCTCGTCGACAAGGGGCTGGATGCGAAATGGGGCGGCTGGGTGATCGCGTTCATCGGGCTGTTCAACATCATCGGATCGATCACAGCCGGTATTCTCGGAACCAGACTGCCGAAGCGCTACTTGCTCTCCACGATCTATTTCCTGCGCGCGGTCGCCATCGCGGTGTTCATGCTGGTGCCGGTCACGCCGGTGAGTGCGCTCGGTTTCGGTGCCGCGATGGGCATATTGTGGCTCTCGACCGTGCCGTTGACCTCCGCGCTGGTCGCGCTGATGTTCGGCGTGCGCTACATGGCCACGTTGTTCGGCTTCGTATTCTTTTCCCACCAGCTCGGCGCGGGCATCGGCGTCTGGCTCGGCGGCCTGCTCTATGAGCGCACCGGCTCCTATGACGTCGTGTGGTGGCTCGGCGCCGCGCTCGGCATCTTCGCCGCGCTGGTGAATCTGCCCATCCGCGAGCGCCCGGTCGAACGGCTCGCCGCGGTGCCCGCATGAGCGCGGCCGAGGCTCCGGACAACGTCGAGGCGCGTCTCTACAGCGCGCCGGCCGACTATGTCGACAGCGACCATCCCGACATTCGAGCATATGCTGCCGACGCCGTCTCGCCGCATGCGCCGGCCGCCGACAGGGCGCGCCGCTTCTATCTTGCGGCGCGCGAGATCCGTTACGACTACGATCTCGACTACGGCGATCTCGAAATCTATCGCGCCTCGAGCGTGCTGCGCGCGGGCCGCGGCTATTGCGTCGGTAAGGCCGCGCTGTTCGCGGCGCTGTGCCGCGCGGGCGGGATACCGGCGCGCGTCGCCTTCGCGGACGTGACCAACCATCTGTCCAGCGAGCGGCTGCGCGAGAAGATGGGCACGAACTTCTTCGCCTGGCACGGCTTCACCGAAGTCAATCTCGCCGGCCGCTGGATCAAGGCGAGCCCGACCTTCAACGCCACGCTCTGCGCGCGCTTCGGCGTCGCCCCGCTCGACTTCGACGGTTCCACCGACGCGCTGCTGCAAGCTTTCGACGGCGAAGGCCGCACCTTCATGCGCTACGAGACCTTGCACGGCGCGTTTCCCGACGTGCCGGCGAAGTTCCTCGCCGCCGAGATGGCGCGGCTCTATCCGTCTCTGTCGCGCCACCACGAGCGCGCCGCAGGCGGCATGGAAAGCGACGTCGCCGCTGAGTAGGGTGGATTAGCCGAAGGCGTAATCCACCATCGCGGAAAAGCGGCGGGTTACGCTTCGCTAACCCGCCCTATGGCGCCGCAGGCTTGCGCTTTCGCCTTCCCCGCGCCACTAATCGCGCCGAGTTTCATCCCGGGCCGGGAGTGTTTTGGTGGCAACGTTCAGAGCGGTTCGCATCGACAAGACCGACGCCGGGCAGAGCGCGCGCCTGACCGATTTCGACGACAACGACTTGATGGACGGCGACGTGACCGTCCGGGTCGAATGGTCGACGGTCAACTACAAGGACGGGCTCGCGGTTAGCGGCAAGGCGCCCGTCGTGCGCCGCTTCCCGATGATCCCGGGCATCGACTTCTGCGGCATGGTCGAAACCTCGACGCATCCCGAGTGGAAGCCGGGCGATCGCGTCATCCTCAACGGCTGGGGCTGCGGCGAGACCCATCTCGGCGCCTATGGCGAAAAGGCGCGCGTCAACGGCGACTGGCTGGTGCCGGTGCCGGGCGGCATGACCGGGCGCGAGGCGATGGCGATCGGCACCGCGGGCTTCACCGCCATGCTGGCCGTGATGGCGCTGCAGCGCCACGGCATCTCGCCCGACCGCGGGCCGGTCATCGTGACCGGTGCAGCCGGCGGCGTCGGCTCGGTCGCGATTGCGTTGCTGGCCAAGCTCGGCTTCAGGGTGATCGCGTCGACCGGCCGGCCGCAAGAGGAACCCTACCTCAAGAACCTGGGCGCCTCCGAGATCGTCGAGCGCAAGGAACTCTCGGCGCCCGGCAAGCCGCTCGCCCGGGAGCGCTGGGCCGGCGCGATCGACACGGTCGGCTCGACGACGCTCGCCAATGTGCTCGCCGGCACGCGCTATGGCGGCGCGGTCGCGGCCTGCGGGCTTGCCGGCGGCATGGACCTGCCGACCACGGTTGCGCCGTTCATCCTGCGTGGGGTATCGCTGCTCGGCATCGATTCGGTGATGTGCCCGCAGCCGCCCCGGCGGGAGGCCTGGAAGCGCTTGGCGACCGACCTCGACCGGGGCAAGCTGCAGACCATGACCAACGAAATCCAGCTTCCGGGCGTGCTGGTCGCCGCGCCCGCGATCCTGGACGGCCGCATTCGCGGCCGAATCGTGGTCAAGATTGGGTAAACGTTCAGAATTTGGCGACGATTGGCAGGCATTATGCCGGGTCGGAATGGTTAACGAGACATTTAACAGGACCTGGAGACCCGACATGTTCCTGCGTACTGCTGTCGTGCTGGCGATCGTTTCCGCGGCTGGGCCGGTGTTGGTCACGCCAGTTTTGGCCGAGCAGATGAATGCCGAGCAGGCACGCCGCTTCGTGGTCGGCAAGTATTTCGCCTTCACGTGTTTCGAGGGGACCGCCGGCTCGGGCCGCATCTTCAGCGACGGCTCGGTCGCGGGCGTCGTCAAGGTGCAGGGCAGCGGCCCGACACGCTTCATGCATCTGCCCCCGGGCACGCTGTTCGCCAAAGGTGAGACGGTGTGCTCGTCGGTGAAGGGCGCGTTCTTCAATCCGTGCTTCAATCTCACCCGCACCAGCGACAAGGCCTTCCGCGGCACGATCTCGGGCTTTGGCTTTGCCTATTGCGATTTCGTGCGCGGCGGCCGCGACACCGTGCGCACGGCCTCGACCTCCGAGAGCCCCGATCCGGCCGCGGCGCCGCGCCGGACCTCGATCCGCCGCAGCCGGCCGGTCCATTCCGAGAGCGCGACCGCCGCGCCGCCGAGCGCCGCTCCGACCGTGACCGCCGTGCCGACGCAGCCGGTAACCGCCGAGCCGCTCAAGCCCGCGACCGAGCAGCCGGCGATCCGCAGCACGATCAATCCATAGCCGCGCCTTCAAGTCTTCGCCGGAAAGATCATGCAGGTCGTGGTCGCGTGGGCATAGAGCGTGCCCGCCGCATCGCGGATGTCGCCTTCTGACGTGGCAATGGTGCGGCCGCGATGGATCAGCCGCCCGGTCGCGCGTATCAGCCCGGTGGCCTTGGTG
>PLJS01000141.1 GCA_003140315.1 Hyphomicrobiales bacterium | reverse complement strand
AGTTTTCACACAGCCTGGGTCACTGCCGGACGACGTCAATATCGATGCCGCGCAGGTGAATATGGTGAGCCCAGCCGCGTCGCATGTCGACGGCAAGGTGTGGACGCAGAACAACGGATTCGCCGGCGTGCACCGGCTCGATATCGCCTCCGGCAAGGTCGAGACCTGGGAGCCGTTCAAGGCGGCGCCGAAAGGCGAGCCGCACAACATCTACGACGTGATCCCGGATTCGAAAAACAACGCGTTCTTCACTGACTTCCGTCAGCGCCACATCGGACGTATCGACGCCGCAACCGGAGAGATCAAGCTTTATGCCGTTCCGACCGCCGGAGCGTCGCCGCGCCGCGGAATGATGGACGCGCAGGATCGCCTCTGGTTCGGCGAATATCGCGGCAACCGCATCGGCATGTTCGATACCAAGGCCGAAACGTTCAAGGAATGGCCGGCGCCGACGCCGTGGTCGGCGCCCTACGACGTCACCGTGGATAAGAACGGCGAAGCGTGGACCGGCTCGATGGTCACAGACCGCGTGCTGCGGCTCAACTCCGCAAACGGCGAATTCACCGAATACCAACTTCCGCGCTCGACCAACATCCGCCGTGTCTTCGTCGACAATTCGACGACGCCGGTGACGTTCTGGATCGGCAACAATCACGGCGCGTCGATCATCAAGCTCGAGCCGCTGGACTAGTAGGCCGCCCTAGTTGGCGGCTCGTCATGTTGGGGCACCCTAAGCACCAGAACGGATATCCGGATGGCTCGACTCGCATACGCTTCGGCGCTATCGGGATGCGGAACTTTGGGCGCGCACTCCTGACGTGTCGCGGCAGGGCTTCGAGCGCTTGGCAGACAGCTTGAAGTCCGGCGGCTTCATTTCCCGCCTGCATGCTTACGAAGACTGCGTGGATCAAAGCTTTTGCTAGCCAGCGAGGTAGGGGCTGTCGCGACAGCTGGAGGCATGATGTTCGATCTCATCATTCGAGCCGGCGAGGTGGTGACGCCGGAGGGCGTTGTCGTTTGTGATGTCGCCGTCGCCGGCGAGACAATCGCGGCGCTCGCCGCGCCAGGCACGCTGGCAGTCGACACCGCCAAACGTGTGGTCGACGCAACGCGGTATATCGTCATGCCGGGCGGCATCGATCCGCACGTGCATATGCATCATGTATGGACCAAACCTGACGGAACACCGCTTGTCACGGCCGGACCGGAGCAGGTGGGACGAGCGGCGCTGTTCGGCGGCACGACGACGTCCATCGATTTTGCCTATTGGCGCGACGGTGCTACTGCGCTCCAGGCCGTCGAAACGCGCGACCAGGACTTCGTCGGAAAATGCCCGTGCGACTGGGCTTATCACATCATGCTGCATTCCGAGCCGCCGCCCGAATTCTCAGGGCAGCTCGCGGAGGCGCTCCAGGCCGGCTATCCGACGCTGAAGATCTTCACCACCAACATCCTGCCGTCGCGAACGGGCCGCATGATCGACTTCGGCGACATCTGGGAGGCGTTCCAGGTTCTGGCGAAGGAGGGCGGGCTCGGCGTTATCCATGCGTAAGACAACGACATCGTCATGCACATGTATGCGAAGCTCATCCGCGAAAGCCGCGTGAGCTTCCACAACCTCGCCGAGGTCCACAATCAACTCTCGGAAGACCTGAGCTTCCGCCGCATCCTGCGGCTTGCCGAAAGCGTGCCCGGCACCGCGCTTTACATGATGCACGTATCCGCCGGCACCGGCGTCGACGCGATCGCCGAGGCACGCGCCAAGGGCTTGGTCGTCTATGGTGAGACGCTGCATCAATATCTGATCTATTCCGCTGAAGACTACCAACGTCCTAATGGCCAAATCTATCACACCTATCCGTCGCTGAAGTCGGAGGAGGATCAGAAGAAGCTGTGGCACGGCACGGTCAATGACGTGATCCACTGCGTCGCTACCGACGAGCTGTGCTGCTCGCTCAAGGACAAGCTCCTCGGCGATCGTATCGACAACACCACCGGCGGAAACTCCGGTGTCGAGCCGCGCCTCGGTGTGATGTACACTGAGATGGTCACGCGGCGCGGCTATTCGCTCCCGCGATATGTCGACCTCGTCTCGACCAACGCCGCCAAGATCATGGGCCTCTATCCGCGGAAGGGCGCGATCGCGGTCGGCAGCGACGCCGATATCGTCGTCCTCGATCCCACGCGGCGCGGCAAGGTGCGCGCTGCCGATCTGCACGAGACCGACTACACGCCCTGGGAAGGTCACGACATCTTCGCGTGGCCGGTCGTGACGATTCTGCGCGGGAAGGTGATGGTGGAGAACGGCCAATACCTCGCAAGGTCGAGCGATGGCAGTTATCTCAAGCGCAGGATTTCGTCCGAGATCCTTAACGGTGCGCCGCTTTGAGCGGGGCGCCGAACGATCTTGCGCGTGAGTTGCTGACGCAAAGGCTCGTTGCGTGGCGCGTGGCCGGCGGCGTCACGCGCACAGATGACGGCGCGTTGGTAATTAGCGGGAATAGCAAAGACATCAGTATCGATCGAGCGCCGCCGCACTTGATGTTCCGGTGGATGGTCACGGTCGATGGCCGCAAGCGTGGGGCGATTTCGCTTGTGTCCGTTCTGCGCCAAGTCAGGGAGGCACTCGATCCCGGCTATGCGGCCAACCGCGTGCGGATCGCGGTTGCTCCGCTGGTTCCGTCACAATGAACACGGACGTGATTCCTGTTTCGATTCTCACCGGGTTCCTTGGCAGCGGCAAGACGACCATGCTGCGCCACCTGCTGGGCCAGCCGGAGTTCGCGCGGACCGCCGTCATCATCAACGAGTTTGGCGAAATCGGGTTAGACCACGAGCTCATCGAAGCGAGCGAGGACATGCCGGCGCGGCCGCCGCACTTCTGCTTTCAGGGGTGAAGCGGAAATCTTGTGCTCGGTCTGAGCCTTACCGCTTCTGACCCAGGCTGTGTGAAAACCCGGTCGATGCTATTATTCTCTTGGTGAATCGGCGGGG
>PLJS01000058.1 GCA_003140315.1 Hyphomicrobiales bacterium | reverse complement strand
CTCCGCCACGACTTAAGATATTGATATTACTCATGTTTTTACGTTTCCGCCAGCCCGAATTCTCCCGATAATTCCGCGACTTTGCGGCATGTCGCGAGTGTGAGGTTTCGCGCAGAGACGAATTCATCCGACATTTGAAGCGGTCTCGTCGCGCGCGTCTCGATTCAGCTTTTTGGTGGTGCGGCGGTCTCTGGCGTGTGGCGCCGATTCCTGGCGTGCGAGGCGGAACTCATTGAACCCGTTCGTCCCGTGCGCGAGCCGCGCATACGCCGCGAGCGTCTCCGCGTCTTCTATCGTTGCGCCGCTTGCGATCTTTTCCTCGATGAGCAGCACTTGGCGGCGTGGGAGCGGCGGCACTTCGGATGACCGACAGCGCGCTGCGCGCATTGTGACCAATGGCGTCCTTGATATCGGTTGGTTGCTTTGGTGATCTCGCCATGCGTTTTCGTGACGGATGGGGCTGGCCCGCACTCCAGACCGATCCTGTTACAGCCGCTGAGCCGATTCCCGACGTTTCGAGATTCTGCCGTGAGGGCGCTTCTCATCAACCGTGATGCAATCGAATGCCCGTGCTGGCACATGAAAGGGTCTTGTCATCGTTCCTGAAGAAATGAGGAAGAATAGTGCCGGCTACGTTCGTATACCCGGAAATGCAAAGGTTACGCCTCGCCGCTTCTGTGAGCTTGCGGGCAGCGGCAATCATTTCAATTCTGGTAACGCATGTTGTGGGTTTAGCAGCTCTCTACGTTCGCTGTGCCTCCACCGCACGTCAGAAACAATTCGCCCGCCTATTCGGCTTGTCGTTGCCTCGACTAGCCGAACGGTTGGGACCCGTGGGGATCAAGATCGCGCAGGTTGCGAGCGGCCGTCCTGATCTTCTGCCGTTGGTAATCACAGAGCCGATGTCGCGTTTGCATGACCACGCGTCGCCACCGTCTCAGCTTCAGATCACTCGGCAATTTCAGGCCGCCTTTCCTGGGGAACCGGGGAGGGTATTGGCCGCCGTAGATCTGACGCCAATCGGCGCCGGCAGTGTTGCCTACGTGATCTGGGCGCGCACGTCGGATGGCAAAGAACTTGCCCTCAAGTTTATTCGCCCCGGGGTAAAAGCGCAAATTGAGCGCGATCTGCACATGTTCAAGTGGCTGGTTGGCCCGGCGTCCCTCCGGCGGAAGTGGTGATCCTCGGTGGCGGTGTTGCCGGGACTCATGCAGCAACGATTGCTGTCGGCATGGGAGCTACCGTGACCGTGGTCGATCGGTCAGCCGACGTCTTACGCAAGCTGAGTGCGCAGTTCGGTTCGCGGCTTCGCACGATCTTCTCAACGCGCGACGCTATCGCACAACTTGTGCGGCGCGTGGACCTGCTGATCGGTGCCGTGCTCGTGCCAGGGGCGGCAGCTCCCAAGCTCATAACCCGCGACATGGTAAGAACGATGAAGCCGGGTTCGGTCATTGTGGATATAGCCATTGATCAAGGAGGCTGCTCCGAGACGTCTCGACCGACGACGCATTCGAATCCAAGATATTTCGAGGAGGGGGTCGTCCACTATTGTGTCACCAACATGCCAAGTTCAGTCGCGCGTACGTCGACGTTCGCGCTGAACAACGTGACGCTGCCATTTGTTCTTTTGCTAGCCGACAGAGGTTGGAAGCAGGCGCTGCGGGATGACTCACATCTACGTGATGGACTCAATGTTCATGACGGCGAAGTATTTTGTCGACCAGTCGCCGAGGCTCACAAACTTCCAACGTCAAACGCTGATGAACTCTTGGCAACCTAACAGGAGTGATAGTCTAACGCGTCCGCGTTCGGGGAAGACAGGATATGGAATTCCAGCGCGCCCGTATCCGGTCATCACCGCCAACCGGACATTGAGCCGCGTTCTCCTAGCGTCAGCTTCGGGCCCCTTCTGTTGAAAAGGCCCCAAGCGCAGGAGAAGTGTAAATCAGCTCAACGCAACCATGCGCGCGTCTTGGCTGTCAATCGCGCGGCTGAGCAATATCGCTGGCATGTCCGCTTCATCCTCGGTTCCGGATCGCTGCGACGCAACGAACCGCCGCTTAGGGCCGACATTCGTCGGCCTCATACTAGGTTCCCTTCGGGATAAGTTTCCACTAGCCTCTGGTCATCTAAATCCTAACCAAGGCACCCGTCATGCGAGCGTCCGTAGCACGATTGATGCTTGCGTTCGTAACTGCCTCAGTGCCGTGCTTGACCTTGCTTGCGGTCGCGACGCAAGCGGCGCTTGGGGCCTATCCAGACAGGCCGATCAGAATCATCGTTCCGTTTGCGCCGGGTGGTGGCGTCGATATCATGGCGCGTTTAATTGGTGATTTTGTGAGTAAAGATTTCGGCAAGCCAGTTATTGTCGAAAACAAACCCGGTGCCGGAACGATCGTGGGGACAATGGCAGTCGCGAGCAGCGCCCCCGACGGTTATACGTTGTTGCTGGCGTCCACGCCCATGGTCATCAATCCGAGCATAAACACCAAGCTACCATATGACACTTTCAAGGCTTTCACACCTGTGGCTTTGATCGCGCGATCCTTTGATATCGTTGTGGTCAATCCAAAGCTGCCTTTCATGTCAATTCAGGACGTAATCGCCTATGCCAAGGCCAATCCCGGCAAGCTCAACTTTGGGTCCCCGGGCATAGGTTCGTCTCCCCACCTCGCCGGCGAACTTTTCAAGAGTTTGGCGCACGTCGATATTACTCATGTTCCATACAAAGGCTCGGCTCCCGCTCTCAGTGATCTACTAGGCGGGCATATTCAAATGATGTTCTCCACTGTGCCCGCCACGGCGGCATATGTTCGCGCTGGGCAGTTGCGAGCTCTGGCGGTCACCTCGGCACAGCGGTCCGCAGCCTACCCCAATTTGCCGACAGTTATCGAAGCCGGCATGACCGATTACGTCGTCGAGGGCTGGTATGGTCTCAGCGCTCCGACCGGAACGGCTCCGGACATCGTGAACCTGTTGAACGCGTCGGTAGCGAAAGCGATTCGGACGGGTACCTTCAAGACAATTGAAACCAACGAAGGCCTGATATTTGCGCCCGGCACGCCGGAAGACTTTGGTCGTTACATGCGCGAGCAGGCAATCCGCTGGCAGAATGTCGTGAAAGGCGCACATATCCAAGCGCAGTGAGTGCCCCGCGGCGGGTCCTTCCGCAAGGAGTTCGATCATCGGGAGAAGAACACGCTCAGCGAGATCGCCACCGGTCCGGCCCGACTGGGCTGCGGCTAACGCTTGTTGCCAGTGATCAACCGCCCGAAGGCCGGCGCCGCGCGGAACGCCCAAGAACCAGTCGTCCGGAAGCGCGCCGAGAAACGGCTGGCGTGGCAGCCTGCGGATGAGACGCCAAACGCGCTACGGCAAGCCGAAACGCCGCGCCGCCGTTTCAAGGTAGTCGCGCTGCTGATAGCCGTCGACGCAGCCGACCACGGCATGCGCGTCGCGGATCAGGTCCTCGGCCTCCTGCCACTTCGCCTGCCGCGCGATGACGCTCGCCCACCGCGTTCTCGATTCTGCCGCCGTTCAATATCGGCGCGACTACAATGGGCTACGGCCTCGGCGGCGCGGGCGCGGCGGCGTTCAACACCAAATCCGACAAACGCGCGATCTCCTTCGTCGGGGACGGCGGCTTCTGGCACAACGGGCTGACCTCCTCGATCGGCAACGCGGTGTTTCCCCAACACCATCCGCAGTCACGTGGCAATCGGCGGACTGAAGAAATCGCAACCAGCACGATCAACCCAAACACGATGTTGGTCACGGCCGCTGCATAGCGCCGGCATCCAACTAAATAAGCCGGAGCAGGTATGGTGGCATGGCGCCGGCGATATTTGCATGTGTGTTCGTCCTGCCACGCTACCATGGCATACGTTCGCCAGCGCGGCCGGACTTCAGTCGCGGTGCCTGACAGAGGGCGTCGTCGCTCATTGCCTTGATGCCGTCGCGCCGTCCGCGGAAAGACGTGCATTCGACAGTTCGAGCTTCGCGTGCTTTGCAATACCCTACGCCTCGACGTGTGCGGGCTGCCGTGCCAGAACTGCGGCGCGTCCGTTGACGGCGAGCATCCGCATCTGCTCCGTTGCGCGCCTTGCTCGCGCCGATAAGGCAGGTGGTCTTCCTCAATCGTATGGCGCGGCGACGCATTTTGGTAGGCCTTGGAGATCCAGTGCGTACACATGGGCCGAGTACGAGTCGTCGAAGCTCCCGGGGTTGGGCTATCCCGCATATCTGGCCACGTGTGGGGACGCGCGCGTGCCTACCTTCAATTTCCTTATCTGAACGGAGCAACTTATGAATGACCAAGACGGACATGCGATCTGGTGCAAGCTGGCGGAGATTGAAGCGGCGTATTGGTACGACGTTGACAATAATTGGGGCCGATCAGCCCATGAATTCTATACGGAAGACGGTATCTTCGATCTCGGGCTCGGTACAAACACGCGCTATGTCGGTCCAGAGAAGGTTCGCCGATTTTATAGCTGGCGCGAAGGCCGCGGGGAGAGAACCGCCCGGCACCTGATGAGCAATTTTCAAATTAAGTTAAACAATGCTCAATCAGTATCGGTGTTGTATGTGATGAGTCTTTTCGCAGAAGACGGACCACCCGTTCGGGAGTCTAAGCCGGCCATTTTAGTAGCCGATGTCGCTAATGAAATGGTTCTTTGCCCCGACGAGCAATGGCGCGCCAAGTCTCGCATTCTGAAGCCGATTTTCATGGGAGGTGTTGCTCCCACGATGCTGGAAAACGATTAGCTTGCCAGTTTATTGTAAACGTATGCGCCTAACCGCGCGACAACCTCGGGTCTGGTGCCGAGCAGGGGATGCAGATAAGGCTTCCGCGCGCG
>PLJS01000228.1 GCA_003140315.1 Hyphomicrobiales bacterium | reverse complement strand
TCGCCGTCGCGCGCCGAAATCGGGATCACCGCCGCCGGGGTGACGCCGAGGCCGGTCAGATGCGCTGAAATCTCGTCGCTGATTTCGTTGAATCGCGCCGCGCTGAAATCGACCCGGTCCATCTTGTTGACGACGACGGCGACCTGTTTGACGCCGAGCAGATGCAGCAGATAGCCATGACGCCTGGTCTGATCGCGCACGCCTTCCAGCGCGTCGATGATCAGAACCGCGCCGTCCGCCTGCGCGGCGCCGGTGATCATGTTGCGCAGGAATTCGGCGTGTCCCGGCGCATCGATCAGCACGATGTCGGCGGCTTTACCGGGCGCGATGAACCCTGAGTCGAGCCCATAGACCCTGGCGTTGTTGCCGGTCGCCGCGCAGATGAAGTGTTCCGGCGACATGTCGGTGAGGCTCGAAAGATGCGCGATCGTATAGAGCGTGCCGAGCGGCATGATGCCGCTGCCGGTCGGCGTATCGGTTGCGATGATGAAGCGGTCGAACGCGCCGTGCTGTTGCGCGAGGCGCGCACACAACAGCGTGGTGCGCAGGTTGCCGGCCGTGCACACCTGCAACGCCATGTCGGACTGCGTGATGACGCGCTCGAAATCGGCGTCCGGCATGGCCGTCGGCCCGCCATTGATATGGAACGACACATGCGGGCGCATCGCCAAAAGATGATCCGCATTGATCGCGCCCGAGCCCGGGATCGATGAGCCGCCGGTGTGGCACGTCGTCAGCAGTCCCGCAGCCTTCGCGTCGGCGACCAGCGGCACGTAGTCGTAAGCAGTTTTGACCGCGCCGAAGCCGGCTTTCGCGAGCCGCACGCCTTTGTCGTGCAATTCCCGGAAGTCGGCGGCCGTGAGCCCCGGCTCCAGGATCACCGAGCCTGCGATCACGCGCATGCCGCCCGGCCGATAATCCGCGAAACAGCGTTGCGCCGCGATCGCGAGCGCCTTCACACCCTCAACGTCACGCGGGCGGCCCGGCACGTGCACTTCGGACGCCGAGATCGCGGTCGTCACGCCGCCATGCAGGTAGCTTTCGAGGTAACCGACGGCGCGCTGGCGCGGNNGGCCGTCCTGCGTCACGATCGTGTCGCCTGAGACGAACGGATCGTGCCAGTCGCCCGAGACGACTGCCCCGAGATTGCAGATCGCGACTCTCATGCTTTCGCTTTGCCGTTGCCGACCCGGACCCGCTGGAGCTCGCTTTCGAGGTCGTAGGTCGACATCAAATTGTCCACCATGCCGGTCGCGCCTGGCCAGTCGAACGTGCGGAAGCTGTGGCCGGCGGTGACGAATTTCGCGCCCGCATAGAACATCTCATATTGCGTATGGCGCGAGCCGAATTCCGAGCCGATCGCATCCCATGCCGCCTTCATGAACTTCACTTTTTCGTCCGGCTCCATCTTGGAGGCGCGCTGCGTGGTGCGGATGATTTTCGCGAGCTGCGGGTCGGCGTAATCCTCGATCGACGACGGCAGCATGATCAGCGCGCCGCCGGCGAGCTCGCGGATGATGTTGACGAAGCGCGGATAGAGATCCTGCGTGAGCACCTGCGCCGAATACATCTGGTGCCGGTTCGGCACCCAGTAGCCGTTGCGCATCGTGCCGTCGGCCTCCATGCCGGCGAGCATCGCATGCACCATGCCGACATTCGCGGCGAGAAAGCCGAGCTGCTCGCGGACCGGCGGCATCGCGCTGGTGCCGATCGCATCCGTAATGCGCTGCGCGAGGCCGCACAGGAACTTCAGCTTCACCGACAGGCGGATTTGCGCTTGGTAGTTCTGGAAGGCATGCGACGGCGTGTCGTGGAATTGCGCGCGGCACATGTCGGTGTCGCGATGCACGAACACGCGCTCCCACGGCACCTTCACGTCCTCGAAATACATCAGCGCGTCGTTTTCATCGAAGCGCGACGACAGCGGGTTGTCGAACACCGACACCGCGGACGCCTCATAGGATTTGCGCGAGAGGACGCGCAGGCCCTTCGCGTTCATCGGCACCGCGCACGAGAAGGCAAAATCCTCTTCGCCGGGTTTCAGCGGCTGCAAATTCGCCACGAATACTTCGTTGGCCATGATCGACGACGTGCCGAGCAGCTTCGCGCCGCGCACCGTGATGCCGCCTGCGTCCTCATCCACGATCTTGGCGACCAGACCCTCGGCTTGGTCGCCCCAGTCCTTGGCGCGCTCGGCCTGCGGATTGATGATGACGTAGGTGAGGAAGTAGTCGTTGCGGCTCGCCTCCTCGAAATAATCGCGCAACGCCTTGGCGCGCGCGGGTCCGTGCTTTTCGAACACCTCGATGCCGATGCGCTGACCGACCAGCGTGGAGGCGACGTGATCGGGCGAGCGGCCCATGAAGCCGCAATGCGTCGCGGCCCACATCTGCATCGCCTTGCGGCGCTGAACCATCTCGGCGTGATTGCGCGGAAGCTGCCAGCAGCGGTTGACGCGCCGGTTCGAGCCCTCCGGCGTGAACGTCATCGCCTCGATGTTCTCGGGGCGGGCCTGGAAATCGTAGAGCGCGGCGGCCGAGCGGACGGAATTGCGGAACGCCGGATGCTCGGTCACATCGGCGACCAGCTTACCGTCGATATAGACAGTGCGGCCGTCTTTCAGCGATTTGAGGTGCTCGGCGCCGGTCTTGGCTGTCGTCATGGCTGCTCCGCTCCGCATGCCTCGCGCATCTTACGCTGGTCCGGGCGTCACCGGTCAATTAGCATCCGGGCCGCACCGTCGCCTGCGCACCATCTGCCGGAACCTGAATGAAGCCGCCCGCGTTCGAATATGTCGTAGCCGACAGCGTCGAAGCCGCCGTCGCGGCGCTAGTTGCCGCAAGCGGCGAGGCGAAGATCCTCGCGGGCGGGCAGAGCCTGGTGCCGATGCTCAATTTCCGTCTGCTGCGGCCGGCGATCCTGGTCGACATCAATCGGATTCCCGGGCTCATCTTCATCGAGGAGCGCGAGACCGATATCCGCATCGGCGCGTTGACGCGCCATCACCAGCTCGAAACCTCGCCGGTCATCGCGAAATCGCTCCCCGCGCTCGGCGCCGCGATGGCGCATGTGGCGCATCTGGCGATCCGCAACCGCGGCACGATCGGCGGCAGCCTCTCGCATGGCGATCCGGCCGCCGAGCTGCCGATGCTGGCGCTCCTCCTCGATGCGACGCTGACCATCGCGGCGCCGTCCGGCACGCGCACGGTCGCGGCGAAAAACTTCTTCCTCGGCGCGCTCAGCGTCGATCTTGGCGCCGACGAACTGGTGACCGATGTCGCGTTTTCGAAATTACCGGCAGGCACCGGCTGGGGCTTCGAGGAGGTCGCGCGCCGCCACGGCGACTTCGCGCTCGCCGCCGTCGCCACGACGCTAACCGTTTCGGACGGCCGCATCAGCGAGGCGCGCATCGCCATGACCGGCGTGGATGAGACGCCGAAGCGCGCCGGTGACGCCGAGGCGATGCTGGTTGGCCAGGCGCTCGATCCACGGTTGCTCGAACGCGCGATCGGCGCTGTGCGCGGCGCCGTCACGCCGAACACCGACCTGCACGCATCGGCGGACTATCGCCGCCACCTCGTCGGCGTGCTCGCCGGACGCGCGCTTGCCGCCGCGTGGCAACGCGGAGGCGGCACATGAGCACGCACGCCATCCGCGTGACCGTCAACGGCACGGTCTACGAGCGCACGGTCGAGCCGCGCCTCCTCCTCGCCGATTTCCTGCGCAACACACTAGGCTTGACCGGCACGCATGTCGGCTGCGAGCACGGCGTCTGCGGCGCCTGCACGGTACTCGTTGACGGCGACAGCGTGCGCGCGTGCCTCTTGTTCGCCGTGCAGCTCGACGGCAGCAAGGTCGAGACTGTCGAGGGCCTCGGCACGCCGGCGCGCCTCAACCCGTTGCAGGAAGCCTTCCGCGAGCACCACGCATTGCAGTGCGGCTTCTGCACGCCCGGCATGCTGATGACGGCGACAGACCTGCTGCGCAAATATCCGCTCGCGAGCGACGACGAGATCCGCGCCGGCTTGTCCGGCAATCTCTGCCGCTGCACCGGCTACGAGCACATCGTGAACGCGGTGCGCGCCGCGAGGGACGCGCGATGAAGATGCATTTCCTCTCCGGCGGTCGCGTGCGCATGCGCAAGGCGACCTACGATCCGAGCGCTGCCCGGAGCGAATTGTTCGAGATGCCGGTCGTCAGCGTGCTGCTGCGCCACCCGCAGGGTAACGTGCTGTTCGACACCGGCTGCCATCCTACGGTTCCGGACGATCCGCAGGCGCGCTGGGGCGGGCTTGCCAAGGTGATGGCACCGATCATGCCGAAGGGCGACAACGTGCTGACCGGTCTTGCGGCCGTCGGCGTCGCGCCCGACGACATCGACGTGGTGGTCTGCTCGCACCTGCATCCGGATCACTGCGGCTGCAACGCGTTCTTCAAGNNCGAATGGAACGTTGGCCTGCCGTTCGACGAGATCGCGGCCGAGCGCGACGTATTCGGCGACGGCCGCATCGTCCTGATCCCCCTCCCCGGCCACACGCCAGGATCGATCGGCGCGCGGGTCGCGCTCGACCGCGACGGCGCGTTCCTGCTCGCGTCCGACACGGTGAGCCTGCGCTTCACGCTCGACAGCGGCATCGTGCCGCGCAACACCTGGAATGCCGATGCGCTGTTAAGGTCGCTCGCCGAGGTGAAGCGCATCGAGCAACAGGGCGCGACCGTCATCTGCGGTCACGACGACGCGCAATGGCAGACGCTGCGCAAAGGCGCCGACGCCTATGAATGAACCGATGGGCATCGACGCGCGGCCAAAAATCGTCGGCAAGAGCGTCAAGCGCACCGAGGACCCGCGCCTGCTCACCGGCCGCGGCAGCTTCGTCGACGACCGCCAGGTGCCGAACCTGCTGCACGTCGCGTTCCGCCGCAGCGACCACGCGCATGCGCGTATCCTGAGCGTCGATTGCGCGGCGGCGCGCGCGATGCCGGGCGTGATCGCGGTGCTTGCCGGCGACGATCTCGATTTCGTGCGGCCGCTGTTCGCGACCTCGCGCATGAAGGGCTACTACACGACCCCGATCCTGCCGCTCGCGCGAGCGAAGGTGCGCTATGTCGGCGAGCCCGTCGTCGGCGTCATCGCCGAAAGCCGCTATGTTGCCGAGGACGCGCTCGAATTGATCGAAATCGATTTCGAGCCATTGCCGCATGCCGCAAACGCCGAAGAAGCCGCGCGGCAGGACGCCACGCTGCTGCACGAGGAGGCCGACACCAACGTGCTGGTCGCGCGCGAGTTCAAGCGCGGCGAGCCCGACGCGGCCTTCGACACAGCGCCGATGCGCGTGAGCGGCCGGTTCCGTATGCGCCGCAAGACCGCGGTCGCGATCGAGCCGCGCGTGTGTCTCGCCGAATACGAGGCCGGCCGCGACGCGCTCACTTTATATTCGGCGACCCAAATCCCCGGCATCATCCGCGACGCGCTCGCCGATGCGCTCGACCTGCCCGGCCACCGCATGCGCGTGGTCGCGCCCGACGTCGGCGGCGGCTTCGGCGGCAAGGCGTCGCTATATCCGGAAGAGATCTTCGTCTGCGCCGCCGCGCGCCATCTCGGCCGCTCGGTCAAGTGGACCAGCGACCGCATGGAGGACCTGAGCGCCACCAGCCAGGCGTTCGACGAGATCGTCGACGCCGAACTTGCCTTCGACCATGACGGCAAGCTGCTCGCGCTGCGCGCCGACGCGACCGGCGATGTCGGCGCCTATTCGATCTATCCGTGGACCGCCGGACTCGAGCCGGTGCAGGTGGTGAGCTTCCTGCCCGGGCCCTATCGCATCGCCAACTATCACGGCCGCGTGCGCGCGGTCGCGACCGCGAAGGCGCCGACCGGGCCCTATCGCGGCGTCGGCCGGCCGATCTCGACCTTCGTGATGGAGCGCCTGATCGACATGGCGGCCGCCAAGCTCGGCATCGACCCGCGGGAGATGCGCGCGCGCAATCTCGTGCGCGCCGAGGAGTTTCCCTACAAGGTCGCGTCCGGCCTGATGTGGGACCGCTCCGGCTTCATCGAATGCCTCGACGCGGCTTCGGCTGCACTCGGTTACGAGGCGCTGCGCGCCAAGCAGGCGGAGGCGCGGGCCGCGGGCCGCTGGTACGGCATCGGCATCGCCTCCTACGCCGAGCTGACAGGCATCGGCTCGCGCATCTCGGTCGCGCCCGGCATGCCGATCAACACCGGCACCGAGACCGCGACCATCCGCATCGACTCGACCGGCGCCGTGACCGCGGCCTTCGGCATTGCGGCGCACGGCCAGGGACTAGAGACGACCCTCGCGCAGGTCGTGGCCGAGCATCTCGGCGTGCGCGTCGAGGACATCCGCATCGTGCAGGGCGACAGCGCGGCCGTGCCGGGCGGCACCGGCACCTATGCGAGCCGCTCGGCCGTCCTCGCCGGCGGTGCCGGCACGCTCGCCGCGCAAGAGCTGCGCGAGAAGGTGTTGAACGCGGCCTCGCATCTGCTGGAAGCCGCGCCCGCCGACCTTAGCGCCTATGATGGCCGCATCACCGTCGCCGGCACCGACCGATCGGTCACGTTCCGCGAGGTCGCGCGCGCGGTCTATTCCGAGATGGGGCGGCTGCCGCCCGAGGCGCGCGGCGAACTCGCCGCGACCAAGACCTACGATCCGGTGTTCGGCACGACCACCTGCGCGACGCATATCGCCGCGCTGGAGGTCGATCTCGAAACCTACGAAGTGCGGCTCGACCGCTTCGTGGTGGCGGAGGACTGCGGCAGGCTCATCAATCCGCTGATCGTCGACGGGCAGGTGCATGGCGGCGTCGCGCAAGGCATCGGCGCGGCGCTCTACGAAGAGATTATCTACGACGATGAAGGCCAGCTCCACACCGCGAGCCTGGTCGACTATCTCGTGCCGGCCGCGCCCGAGATTCCACCGATGCAGGTCGTGCATCTGGAGACCGAATCGCCGACGACGCTCGGCGGCTTCCGCGGCATGGGCGAAGGCGGCACCATCGGCGCGCCCGCGGCAATCGCGAACGCGATCGCGGATGCGCTGTCACCGCTCGGGATCGACATCAATGAATTGCCGGTAACGCCGGAACGGCTGTATCGGCTTATCAACGCGGCCAAGAACAAGGTGTGAAGGAGAACCCATGGACCTAGGGCTCACAGGCAAGATCGCGCTGGTAACGGGCGCGGCGCGCGACGTCGGCGGCGAAATTGCCAAGACACTCGCAGCCGAAGGCGCGGTCGTTGCGGTCAACTACATGTCGTCGGCGGACGAGGCCGAGGCGGTCGTACAGGAGATCGTGGCGAAGGGCGGCAAAGCGAAGGCCTACAAGGCCGACGTTGCGGATTTCGCTGCCGTGAAGACGATGGTCGAGGCGGTCGTGCAGGATTTCGGCGGCCTCAACATCCTGGTCAACAACGCTGGCCTCGCGAAACGCCAGCGCTTCGTCGACACCACGCCGGAGGACTGGAAGAAGCAGATCGACATCTGCCTCTATGGCGCGATCCACTGCTGCCATGCCACGGCGCCGCATCTGGAGAACGGCAAGAACGGCCGCATCGTCTCGGTGATCGGAGATTCCTCGCGCGTCGGCGAGTCCGGTCTGTCGATCGTCGCCGCTGCGCGCGCCGGCGTGGTCGCGCTGATGAAATCGCTCGCGCGCGAGCTCGGCCGCTCCGGCACGACCGCGAACACCGTCTCGCTCGGCATGGTCGAGACCGCGCACGATCGTGCGTGGGTCGAGGAGAACCGCGAGAAGCTCGTGCGGCTCTATCCGGTGCGGCGGCTCGGCCTGCCCGACGACATCGCGCCGGCGGTCACGCTCCTCTGTTCGCCGCGCTCGGGCTGGATCACCGGCCAGACCTTGAGCATCAGCGGCGGCTACAGCATGGTGTAACGATGCTGCACACAGAGTTGATCGCGCCGATTCATGCGCTGCTCGCGCGCCATGCTGCGGCGCGCGGCGGCAAGGTCGCGTATCGCGACGCGAATAGCTCGGTCACCTATGCGGCGCTGAACGAACGCACCGCGCGGCTCGCCGGCCATCTCGCCGATATCGTGGCGCCCGGTGAAACCGTCGCGATGCTGCTGCCGAACTCCGTCGAGTGGATCGAGACCTGCTTTTCGATCGCGCGGGCGGGCGCGGTGAGCGTGCCGATCAGCTACGACGCGAGCGAACCGGAGATCGCCTACCGGCTGGCGGACGCCAATTGCCGCGTGATCGTCACGACCGGCGAACACCACGACCTCATCGCCAGGCTCAAGGCCGGCGCGCCGAACCTCGCGACCGTGATCGTCACCGACCGCGGCACGAGCGGGATCGCGGCGTTGCGCTACGAGACGCTCATGGCGGCGCCGCCGAAATCCATGGCGCGCGATCCCGACACGCTGCATGAGCCGGCCTTCATCCTCTACACCTCGGGCACCACCGGCCGCGCCAAGGGCGTGCTCCTGACCGGGCACGGCATGCTGTGGATCGTGGCGGCGTGCTGGGCGCCGATCACGGGCTTGAGCGAGCGCGACACCGTGCTCTCGCCGCTGCCGCTGTTTCATTCTTATGCGCTCAACCTCTCGGTGCTCGGCGTGCTTGCAACGGGCGCAAGCGAATACATCATGGAGCGGTTCTCCACGAGCGAAGCCGTGCGGCTCCTGCAGACCGGCGAGTTCACCTACTTCCCCGGCGTGCCGACAATGTTTCACTACCTGCTACAGGCGACGCGAGACGCGAGCGGCCTAACGTTCCCGAACCTGCGCCTCTGCGTCTCGGCCGGCGCCATCATGCCGGCGACGCTCAACCGCGAGTTCGAGCAGCGCTTCGGCGTGCCGCTGCTCGACGGCTACGGCATCACCGAAACCTCCACCATGGTGACGATGAACTGGCCGAGCGGCGCGCGCGTTCTCGGCTCCTGCGGCTTTCCGGTGCCCGGCTTGAGCGTCCGCATCCTCGATCCGGCGAGCGGGCGCGACGTCGCGCGCGGGGCCGAAGGCGAATTGATCGTGCGCGGGCCGAACGTCATGCCGGGCTATCACAACAAGCCGGAGGAGACAGAGCGCGCGCTGTGCAACGGCTGGTACCACACCGGCGATCTCGCGCGCAGCGACGAGAACGGCTTCCTCACCATCACGGGTCGACTGAAGGAGCTCATCATCCGCGGCGGGCAGAACATCGCGCCGGCCGAGATCGAGGAGGTCGTGAACACCTTCGAGGCCGTGCTCGACTGCGCGGTCGTCGGCGTGCCGCACGAGCACCTCGGCGAGGTGCCGGCGCTGTTCGTGGTTGCGCGCCAAGGCCGCGCGATCGAGAGCGACGCGCTGCTCATCCATTGCCGCGCGCAGCTCTCCGCCTACAAGGTGCCGCACGCGGTGCATATCGTGGCGGAAATCCCGCGCACCGGATCGGGAAAGATCATCCGCTACAAACTGCGGGAAGCGCTCGGCGTTTGAAACCAGCGCGCTTCAAACGGGCTTGCCGCCCGGCCAGACGATGTTGTGGGTGAGGCCGGGCCAACCGGCGGGATTGCACGCCTTCGCGGCGACCGACGGCGCCGCACCGCAATCCCACTCAGCCGCGAGATAGCGCTGGCCGGTGACGCTGCCGCCCTCCTCCGAGCACAGAAACAGCATCGGCGGCGCCATGCGTTCCGGCGCGATCAGCTTAGCCCGATCGAAGCCGCTTTCCTCCGGGACCATCGGTGTGTCGGCCGGTCCTCCGGGCACCACCACATTGACGGTGATCCCGGTCCCCTTCAGCTCGCCCGCGAGGCTCGCCGACCAGGCCTCCAGCCCCGCCTTCGCGGGCCCGTAAGGCGAGAAGCCTGGGTTCAGCATCGTGAACAGGCTGGTCGTGACGTTGATGATGCGGCCGAAGCGTTGCTTGCGGAAGATCGGCACCGCGGCCTTCGCGAGGAAGAAGGCGCCGCTCAGATTGACCGCGATGAAATGTTGCCATGTCTTAACGTCGATGTCCTCGATCTGCACCGTGCGGGTGAAATGATCCGGCCGGACCATGCTCATTCCGGCCGCCGCGTTATTCACCAGCACGTGCAGCCCGCCGAAATGATCGGCGACTTTCTGCACATTCGTCGCGCACGCGGCAGGATCCGTGATGCAGAATGTCAAGGCGAGCACGCCGTCCTTGCTGTATTCGGCCTCCAGCGCCTCGAGCCGGTTCGCGTCAATGTCGAACGCGGCGACCCGCATGCCATGGTCCACGAATGATTTGACGATGGCACGCCCGAAGCCGCCGGCGGCGCCCGTCACGATGGCGATTTTTCCTTCAAGATCGCTCTTGGCCATGGCGCCGTCCTTTCCTGCCTACGCAGCCCTGGCGCGCTGCGATCCGCCGAGCATCTCCCAGGCCTCAGCGGGCGTGGCGATCTCACGGCCGAGCTTGAGTGCGAGCTCCGCCATCGCGTCGACCTGCTCGTAATTGTTCTTCGCCTGCCTGCCGTCCGGCAGCCACACGCTGTCCTCGAAGCCGACACGCACGATGTCGCAACCCATCGCGGCGCCGAGGATATTCATGCGGAACTGATCGCGGCCGGTCGCATTCGTTTCCCATGGAGCCTGCGGAAACAGCCGCTGGCCTTCTTCCACCATATGGATGAGCTGGCGCGGGGTTGCCGGCATGCCGCCGAAACCCATGACGTAGTCGAGCCAGAAGTTCTTCGCCTTGCCGTCGAACGCGCCGTCGTCAGCGAGCTTCTTGGCGTTCTGCAGGAAGCCGGTGTCGGCGATCTCCATCTCCCACGGAATGTTCTTCTTCACCATGTTGGAGATGTTGGTCTTCATGAACTCGTAGCCGTTGATCTGCGTCGTCGGATTGCCTTGCCCGCCTTCCGGATGGATGAACTCCCACGAGCCCATCGCGCAGCTCAGCAGGTCCTGCGAGGGCTCGATCGCCAGCAGCCCCATGCGTTCCTCGGACGAATGCCAGACCCACTTACCGCTCGCATCCTGCTTTAGGCCGAGGCTCGTCGTCGTCTGCACCAGGATGTCGGACTTTTCCTTGATCTTGCGGATGCTCTCGCCAAAGATCTTCATGTCGCCGCTGGCGAGCCGGGTCTTCGGATCGCGCGCATGGATGTGCACGACGGCGGCGCCCGCCTTGTAGCAGCGGAACGATTCCTCGGCGATTTCGTCGGGCGTCACCGGAACGTGCGAGCCCTCGCGGTCCTTCTGGTTGCCGGTCGGCGCGACGAGGATGATGAGTTTCTTGCCTGCCATGGTGCTGCGTTCCGTGTTGTCGGGCTAGATGCCCAGATAGCTGCGCTGAATCGTTTCGTCTTCGGCGAGTTGCCGGCTCGGACCCGCATGGGCGATGCGACCGTTCTCGAGCACATAGACGGTCTCGGCGGTCTGCAAGACCTTCATGGCGTTCTGTTCCGCGACCAGGATCGTCAGGCCATTCGCGTTCACGTCGCGCAGAACATTAAAGATGCTCTCGATGATCAGCGGCGCGAGGCCGAGCGACGGCTCGTCGAGGATGAGAAGCCGTGGCTTTGCCACCAGCGCGCGGCCGATCGCCAGCATCTGCTGCTCGCCGCCGGACAGGACGCCCGCGCGCTGCGTCCGGCGTTCATGCAGGATCGGGAAATACTCCTCCACCTGCTTGAGTGATTTCTGGAACGAGCCGCGCGCGTCCTTACGATAGGCGCCGAGCTGCAGATTGTCCGCGATCGACAGGTCGGGGAACAGCATGCGGCCCTGCGGGACTTGGATGATGCCCATGTCCACGATGTCTTCCGGCGCGCATCCCTGGATCGGCATTCCTTCAAACAGGATTTCGCCTGAACGCACGTGAGTCAGGCCCGAAATGCTGCGGATCAACGTGCTCTTGCCCGCGCCGTTGGGGCCGAGCAGCCCGACGATCGCGCCATCCGGCACGCTCAGCGAGACCTCGCGGAGGACGTCGATCCGGCCGTAGCCGGCGGCAAGGTTCCTGATCTCAAGCATGGGCCGCGCTGCCATGGCCGAGATAGGCCTCGATCACCAGGGGATTGCGTTGGATTTCTGCCGGCGTTCCGTCCGCGATCTTTTCGCCGTGGTCGAGGACGTGGATCATGTTCGCGAGCCCCATGATCACCCGCATATTGTGCTCGATGACGAGCAGCGTGACGCGGAGCTCGCCCGCGATACGCCGGCAGGCGGCGATCACTTCCTGGGCTTCGGTATCGTTCATCCCGGACGTCGGCTCGTCAAGCATCAGGACGCGCGGCTTGCCGACCAGCGCGCGCGCGAGATCGATCTTCTTCAGCGTACCGAACGGCAGATCGCCTGCCAAAGCGTCACAGAAAGACAGGAGCCCGAACGCGTCGAGCATCTGCTCGGCCTCGCGGCGGGCTTGCCGTTCGGCGGCCGCCTTTCCGGGTGTCCCCAGGAAGTCCTGCAGCAGCGACGACTGCCGATGCGCGAAGCCGCCGGTCATCACGTTCGCGATCACGCTCTGGTCGGGAAATATTTCGGCATGCTGGAAGGTGCGGCCGATGCCCGCCGCGGCGCGGCGGTGCGGCGGCAAGGCCTGAAGCGGCTTGCCATCGAGATGGATTGTGCCGCCCGCCATCGGAACCAGGCCGGAGACCGCATTGATCAGCGAGGTCTTCCCGGCCCCGTTCGGCCCGATGACGCCGTGGATCTCGCCTTCGCCGAGCGCGAGCGACACGTTCGAGACGGCGCGCAGGCCGCCGAAGATCACCGACATGTTGTCGATCGAAAAGAAGCTCATTCGGCGACGCCCCGTTGAGCCGCGGCCACGCTTGTCGCGTCGCTCTGCGTTAGCCGCGCGCGGATCGCGGGCCCGAGCCCGACGAGCCCGTGCGGCAGCAGGATGAGCACGACGAGCAGGAGGCCGCCGAACACGAATTCCTGGTACTCCTTGAACGCGCGCAGCACCTCCGGGAGCACCGTCAACACGATGGCGCCCACGACCGAGCCGGTGATCGATCCGAGCCCGCCGACGACGATGAACACGACGTGGCGCACCGACGTCCAGACGCCGAATTCGAGCGGATCGATGAAGCCGACCAGGCTCGCGAACAGACCGCCGCCAATCCCGGCGAAGAAAGCCGATATCACGAAGGCGGCGAGCTTGGTCTGGGCCAGCGGGACAGCGAGCGTCTGCGCCGCCGCTTCGCTTGATCGGATCGCCTCGAACGCGCGCCCGGTGGGCGAGCGCAGCAACGAATAGGCGCACCAGATCGTCGCGAGCGTGATCGCGAGGATCACATAGTAGAAGGACAGATCGCTCGACAGCGTGTGGCCGAACAGCGCGGGGCGCGGAGAGGAGATGCCGCGCACGCCGCCGGTGATGCCGGGCAATTGCTCGATCAAAATCTGCGAGACTTCGAGAAACCCGAGCGTCACGACCGCCAGATAGAACCCGCGCAACCGGAGCGCCGGAAATCCGAGGAAAAATCCGGAGATCGCCGAGATGACTCCGCCGAGCGGCAGCGCAAGCCAATAGGACAGACCGAGCTTGACCGACAGATACGTGGTGGCATAGGCGCCGATCGCCATGAAGGACGAATTGCAGAGCGAAATCTGTCCGGCATTGCCGGTGAGGATATTGAGACCGACCGCCATGATGATGTTGATCAGCGCGAGCGACGCCAGGTAGTGGTGGTACGAGCCGAACCATGGCGGCAGCGCGAGCGCCAACAGCAGCAATGCCGCGCCGAAAATGACGGTGGGCGCCTTCAATCCCATCAGGGAGAAGTCAGACACGCCGCGCCTCCGCGCGACCGAAGATGCCGTGCGGACGCACCAGCAGGACGAACATTAACAGAACGAAAGCAGTCACCGCCTTGAACGTGCCGCCGAAATATGCGCCGCCGAACGTCTCAAGGAGACCCAACGTCAGTCCACCGACCACGCAGCCGGGCAGGCTGTTGAAGCCACCGAGAATGGCCGCGACGAACCCCTTCAGGATGACGCTGCCCATTTCCGCCTCGACGCCCACCACCGGCGCCATCAGGATTCCCGCAAGCGCCGCGATCGCGCTGCTCACCGCGAACGTCAGCGAGAAAATGCGGCTGACACGAATGCCCATCAGGCGCGCGGCCGTCGTGTTCTGCGAGACCGCCTGCATGGCCTTGCCGGTGAGGTTCTTGCGGAAGAACAGCGCCAGCAGCCCCATGATGGCGAACGAGCAGGAGATGATCCAGACGTAGTGCGGATTGATGCTGATCTCTCCAACGCGCAACGACAGTTCGTCGAACGGCGTCGCAAAGGTCGAAACCGATTCCTGCCACGACAAGCGCAGCACGTTCTTGATCATCAGGCCGATCGCGAGCGTCGCGACGACGATCGTGAAAGACGGCGCGCGCATCAGCGGACGGATCAGCGTGCGTTCGAGCAGCACGCCGACGACGCCACAGAAAATCAGCGTGAGGATGAACACCTGCCAATACGGCAGCTTGAGAACGACGGAGAAGAACAGCGCCGCATAGGCGCCGAGCGCGACCAGCTCGCCATGCGCGAAGTTGACGATGCCGGTGCCCTTGAAGGCCAGCATCAGACCGAGGCCGACCAGCGCATAGATGCTGCCGCTGCTCAGTCCCGCGACGATGAGCTGCAGGACGATCGATGTCGTCATCGACGCGCTCCGGTGAAGTTAGGGGCGGGACGCGAGATCCCGCCCCCAGACGCACGTCACTTCTTGTATTCCTTCAGGATCTCGCTCTCGCGATGCGGGTCGAAGCGCACGGGAACGAAGTGCTGGCCGAGCACCACCATGTACTGCATGCGGAAATTACCGATGTGGTGCCATTTGGTGAAGGTGCGCGGCGTCGCGATCTCGCTGATCTTGTAGTTCTCGATCGTCTCCAACGCGTCGACCAGCTTTTCGCGGGTCAGATCCGGACCGGCCCGCTTCATTGCCTCGGCGACCACATACATCTCGGAGTAGCCGAGCACGTCGAACAGGTTCGGCCGGCCCTTCGGCGCGTCAGGATGGAGCTTCGCCCACGCCTCGCGGAACTTCACCATGTCGGGATGGACGGAATCGAGGAACTGCCCCGACAGCCAGCCGCCCGTATAGCCCTCGGCGTTGAGACCGGCGCCCGCGATCACGCCATTGTCGACCGCGGCGGGGCTGCCCATGATCGCCTGCTTGATGCCGAGCTCGCGCGCCTGCCGCAGCAGGATCGAGACTTCCGGCACCTGCGCCAGCGTGATGATGACGTCTGGATTGGCAGCCTTCGCCTGGAGCAGTTGCGGCGTAAAGTCCTTGTCGCCGACCTTGAACTCGGCGCGCATCAGCAGCTTCACGCCGTACCACTTCTCGAGCATGCGTTCGGTATTGTCGCCCTCGTTCTTGGCGTTCTCGTCCGTGCCGCTGAGCATCGCGATGCGCTTGGCCTGCAGGAACTCCATCAGGTATTCGGCATTGAGCTCGCCATAGCGCAGCGATTCCGTCGCGCCGCCGCGGAACAGATAGCGGTTGAACGGATGCGTGTATTGCGGCGCCGACGCGAGCACCGCGTAGCTCGGGATCTTCGCTTCCTTGGAGTAATCGACCGTTCCGACCGTCGGGTTGCTGCCCGACAGGCCCAGCATCATGAAGACCTTGTCCTGCTCGACCAGCTTCTTGACGCTCGCGAGCGCCTTGCTGGGTGAGAAGCCGTCATCCTCGAACACGAGCTTAAGCTTGCGGCCGTGAATGCCGCCGGCGTCGTTGATTTCCTTGATCGCGAGCTCAGTGCCGTCGCGCGCGCCGAGCCCGATGTAGGCGGCCGGGCCGGTGATCGGGCCATAGCCACCGATCAGGATCTGGTCCTTGGTCAGACCGATTTCCTCGGCGGACGCCGTTCCGGCGGCAAGCGTGAAGCCCGCCGCGAGCGCGCCGCCCAATGTCTCCCTGCGTGTGATGGTCATGCTTCCTCCGTTGTCTTCGTTTATCCGCACGACCCGCGTCTTTGTGCGCGGGAGGCGGCCGTCAGCTCAACTTCTCCAGCGCGATCTTGCGCAGCGGAGTCTTCTGGACTTTTCCGGTCGGCGTGCGCGGCAGGTCGGCGAGCAACACGAGGTGCTCCGGCAGCTTGTAGGTTGCGACCCTGCGCCGCAAGAATTCCACGACGTCCTCGAAACTCAACGTCTCGCCGTCCTTCGTGACGATGCAGGCGCAAACGCGTTCGCCGAGCCGCGCGTCCGGCAAGCCGACCACGGCGGCATCGCGGACCTTCGGATGCTCATAGAGCGCCTCCTCGATCTCGCGCGGGTATATGTTCGCACCGCCGCGGATAATCATTTCCTTGGTGCGGCCGACGATCTTCAAGTAGCCGGCCTCGTCGAACACGCCGACGTCGCCGGTGTGGAACCAGCCGTCGCCGGAGAAGCTGCGCGCGTTGGCGTCGGGATTGTTGTAGTAGCCGATCATCACCGACGGCCCGCGGGTAAGGACTTCGCCGGGCGTTCCCGGCGGGCAATCATTCCCCTTCGCGTCGACGGCCTTGAGCTGAATGCCCGGCTGCTCCTTGCCGACGAGACCGCAAACGGTCTCGGGGTCTTCGTCATAGGTGGTTTGCGATTGCGAGCCGACCTCGAGCATCCCGTACATTTCAAGGAGCTTGCCGGGGAGGCGCGCCTGAACCTCGCGGATGACCTCGATCGGACACGATGCACCGCCGGTCATCGACATGCGCAGCGAGGACAGATCGTATTTGTCGAAATCCTTGACGTTGAGCAGCGCGACCAGATGCGCCGGCGCGCAGCAGAAGTGCGTCACCTTCTCGCGCTGGATCAGCGCGAGCGTCTCCTCGGCCCGAAACACGTCCTGCAGGATCAGCGTGCAGCCCGCGAACAGCGCCTGCAACACGCAACCGAGCCCCCAGTTCAGCCCGGCTGGCAGGAACGTCAGGTACACGCTGTCCGGCCCGATGCGCTGTCCCTCGTTGAGGCTCCAGCACATGTAATTCGAGGTGTTGTGAATGTGCAGAACCGCCTTCGGGTCGCCGGTCGTGCCGGACGTGAAGGCGGTGCGCATCAGCGCGTTCGCGCTCGGACGGCGCGCGCGCAACGCCTGCTCGTCGATCGCATCGGAAGCAGGACTTTCGAGAAATGCGCGCAAGTCGAAATATTCGGGCGCAACGCCGTCTCCGACGACGAGCACATGCTTGAGCTTCGGCAGCTTGCCGCGCAGCTCCTCGATCATCTCGACATGATTGAAGCGGCGGAATTCCTTCGGAATGATCACGGCGGAGGCTTCCGTGAAGCGCAGCACGAACTCGACCTCGCGATGGCGGAAGTCGCTGTGGAACTGACAGAACGGTATTCCGACCAGCATCGCGGCGTTGATGGCGACGGCGAACTCGCTCCAGTTCGGAAGCTGGATCGCGATCACGTCGTCCGACGTGAGGCCGAGCTTGACGAAGTGGCTCGCGAGGCGGCGTGCGCGGCCCTCGTAGTCCCGATACGTGAGACGGCCGCGCGGATCGACGATTGCGATCTTGTCCGGCGACATGCGCGCGCAATGTTCGAGCGCGTCGTTGCTCGTCGTGTCGCGCCAATAGCCGGCCGCCGTGAACTCAGCGACACGGCTCGCTGCGATCAACGGGTCGGCAATGCGCATTCGAATGTCCGGCGAGGTCAAAACTGACTGAGCGCTCAGTTGAGCCAACCTGCCTTGTCGTGTCAAGCGCGGGCGCCTGCGTGGCGCCAATGCGCGGCATGCGCGCGCGACGTCGCTGCGGTGCGGTAGAAAGCCGCGGCCGCAGGGCCGCCGCGAGCGTGCGCTCAGCTTATCGTTACGCCGCTGTCGACCGGCAGGATCTGGCCCGTCACCACGCCCGATTCCGGCGACGCCAGATAGAGCGCCGCATAGGCCACATGCAGCGGCTCGCCCAACCCGACAAGATGCTGCTTGGCCAGCGCCTCGATTGCCGGATGGGTCTTCATGCGGCTCATGACGCGTTCCGTCTTCGTCACCGAAGGCGCGATCGCGTTCACCCGCACATTCTGCGGTCCGAATTCAACCGCCGTCGCGCGTGTCAGCGCCGCGACGCCGCCCTTGGCGGCGGTGTAGGCGCTCATGTTGCGCATGCCCATCAGCGCGACGTTCGACGCCATGTTGATGACCGAGCCGCCGCCGCGCTTGATGATTTCCGGAATGCCGAACCGGCAGCCGAGCCAGGTTCCGAACAGGTCGACCTTGATGGCGCGCCAGAACTCCTCGATCGACGCGCTGACCACGGAGCCGTCATGCGGGCTCGATCCGCCGGCATTGTTATAGAGGACATCGAGCCCGCCGAATTTCTTGACCGCGGCCTGCACGGCGGCCTCGACGCTCTGCTCGTTCGTGACATCGGTCTGGCAAAAGAGCGCGTCGCCGCCGCGCGCCTGGATCAGGCGGACCGTCTCGGCGCCAGCCTCGGCGTTGATTTCGGCGACCGCCGCCTTCGCGCCTTCGGCGGCAAAGAGGATCGCGGCCTGCCGGCCGATGCCGCTGCCCGCGCCGGTGATCAGCGCGACCTTGCCTGCGAGCCTGTCCACGACGTCCCCCCTTCTCTGGCGTCAGCTCTTACCGAAGCGACCGAGTCGCTGTCGTCCAGCCACGCTCCGAATTCTGACTGAGCGCTCCGTATGAGCCCGGTGGCAGCGCTGTCAAGCTTTCGTCGCGGCGCGGCTGCTCCGCGCCTTGCGCGCGGCTTTCGGCGCCGCGCCCGCGCCGTCAAAGCCGAACCCGCGCAGCATGAAGGCGACCAGATCGTCCACCACCGCCCGGTGCGGCACGTGGCGCTCCAGGTCCCAACGCCGCATGACGACGAGCGTCGGCAGATAGGACAGGATGTTGACGGCCACGCGCATGTTCTTGACGGCGAGCGGCGATCCCTTCGCGGCGTCGGTCAGAAGTTTCTCCAGCACGGCGAAGGATTCCTCCATGCGCGACAGGATCGCCTTCAACGCCCGTCGGTCCAGCCTGTGGCTCTCGCGGTAGATCAACAGGATCAGATCCTGCTGCTGGTACATTTCCTCGATCAGCGCACGAATTGCGGCCTCGGTGCGGCTCACACCTTCCGGTGCGCGGTCGACCCCCTTGGCGACGGCGCCGAGATACGCCGTGATGACCTCGTCGCAGACCAGATAGAGGATGTCGCCTTTGGAGCGAATGTAATTGTAGAGCGTGCCTTGCGTGATCCCGGCAGCCTGCCCGATTTCCCGGACCGAGGTTTCGTGAAAGCCCTTTTCGATGACGATCCGGATCGCCGCCTTGACGATCTTCTGGCGCTGCTCCTGGACGCGCTTCGGATTCTTGATGTTGGTCTTGACGTTTCGGGACGACATCGCGAGCCAATCTTAGGTCTGATTTGTCCAGGACGGAGAACGGAAGGTGGCACGCACCATAACGTCGTCTTCCGCGCCCTGTCACCCATCGCGCGCGCCGCGATGCATCCTACAACAAGCTTTGAACCTGCCCGCCATCGATCGGAATCGTGGTGCCGGTCATGTGCGATCCGAGCGGGGAGACCAGCAGCGCGACCAGCGCGGCGATCTGCTCCGGCTTGGCGATGCGGCCGAGCGGAATCTCGGCAACGAGTTTGTCCATCATGCCGCTGGTCTGCTCGTTGACCTTGGCGAGCCGGGGCGTGTCGGTCGCGCCGGGGCAGAGCGTGTTGATCCGGATATTGTCCGGCGCGAGCTCCCGGCTCAGCGTCTTTGCGAGCCCGATCACGCCGGCCCACGTCGCGACCGAGAGGCCGAACCCGACGATCGGCTGGATCGCCGACAGCGCCGTGATGTTGACGATACTGCCCCCGCCGGCGCGCTTGAGATGCGGCACCGCGGCGCGCGTCATGCGCAGAACGCTCATGAAGTTCTGATCGACCGCCTTCCCCCAGTCGGCGTCGGAAAAGGCGAGGCTCGGTCCGAGCGGCGGGGCTCCGTCATTGTTGACGAGACTGTCGAGCCCGCCGAGCGCCGCCGTCGCCTGCGCCACGATGCGCTCGCAATCCTCGGCCTTGCGGATGTCCCCCTGGATCGCGACGATCTCGCATTCGGCCTCTTTCTCGATGCGCGCCTTGGCGGCCGACAATGCGGGCTCGCGTCGCGCCGCGATCGCAACGCGGACGCCTTCCAGCGCAAGCTGCCGGGCGATCGCGTATCCGATCCCCTGGCTTGCGCCGTTGACCAGTGCGCGCTGTCCCTTGAGCTCCAGGTCCACAATCCACCTCCAGCACGGCAAGGCGCTATTGCGTCAGCGTCTTTGTTGCCTGAGCGCTCACTTCAGCGTCTTTGTTGACTGAGCGCTCACTATTGAGTGCTCGCGCCAGACGTGTCAAATGCGCCGCCGAAACGGCGGACCGCTGCACGTTGCCGTCAGGAGAACGCCGCGGCGTATTGACAGCCGGAATGAACTCAGGGCAACTGAGCGCTCAGTCAGAAATAGCCCGCCTCGGCTCGGAGCGACATGATGACCCGGCTGATCGACGTCCATTCGCATTGGAGCACGCAACGCGGCTACGCGCTGCGCTCCGATGCGGAACTGGCTCTGCAGAACCACACCTGGCGATCGAAGCCGAACTATCGCAACGAAGCCGAGATGGCGGGCGACTTTCGGGCCGCCAACGTGAAGGTGATCCTCGATTTCGGCTTCACGAAATTCGTTCCGATCGACGAGGCGCGCGCGACCCACGATTATGGATTCGAATTCCAGAATCAGAATCCTGATGTCGTTCTCGGCCATTGGCTGCACTTCCAGGCCGAGCACGGCAAGCCGGCACTGGACGAATTTCGCCGCTGCATCGAGCGCTCGACCGGTTTTGTCGGGCTCGCCGTGTCGGGATCGGGAGGGCTGCCGCCAAGCGACAGCGCGTGGGACCCGTTCTACAAGCTGTGCATCGAGGCGAACGTCCCGGCTCTCATTTTCGTCGGCACAACCGGGCTCGGCTCGGGCGTGCCCGGCGGCAACGGAATCATCCTCGACCACTGTCATCCCCGTCATCTCGATGCGGTGGCGGCGCGCTATCCGAAGATGACGATCGTCGCGGCGCGTCCGGGCTGGCCGTGGCAAACGGAAACGAACGCCGTCATCATTCACAAGGCGAATATCTGGTACGAGCTTCACGGCTGGTCGCCAAAATATTTCTCGGCCGATCTGCGACACGAAATTCCCCGGCGCTTCGGCGAGCGGATCATGTTCGGAGCCGATTATCCGATGCTGTCCTACGAACGGCTTGTCACCGATTGGCGCGCGCTCGGTTACAGCGAAGAGGTCCTCGAGAAGGTGTTTTTCCGCAACGCGGAGCGCTTCCTCTCTCAGGTGAGAAACGGTGCGGCTGCGCCGATGCAATCGCGCACCGTCCAGACGGCCTGACCGCGCGGTTGTGCCGGCTTATTCGCTCACGTGCTTCAGCAGCGCGATCAACCCCTTCAGGATGTCATTGGGCGACGGCGGGCAGCCGCGAATGTGCAGGTCGACCGGCACAACATCCGAAACGCCGCCCACGCAGGCATAGCCGCCGGCAAAGATGCCGCCGTCTACCGCGCAGGTGCCGAGAGCGATCACCCATTTCGGATCGGGCGTGGCGTCGTAGGTGCGCCGGAGTGCCTCGCGCATGTTTTTGGTGACCGGGCCCGTCACCATCAGCACGTCGGCATGGCGGGGCGAGGCGACGAAGCGCAGGCCGAGCCGTTCGAGATCGTAGAACGCGTTGCTGAGTGCATGGATTTCCAATTCGCAGCCGTTGCAGGAGCCGGCATCGACTTGGCGGATCGAAAGCGAGCGGCCGAGGCACGCCCGCGCCGCGCGGTCGACGCGTTGCGCGAGCTCGGCAAGCGCTGCCTCGTCCGGCGCGGGCGCCGACTCGGTGAGCGGGCCGTGCATGAGACTTTCGAACAGGACTTTGCGCATTAGAGGTCATGCCCCGAATACGAGCAGTTGAACGATTTATTGCAGAGCGGGAAATCCGCCACAATGTTGCCCTCGACGGCGGTCTCCAGCAGCGGCCACTGGAACCAGGATGCGTCGCGCAGATGGCAACGCGCCACGCGGCCGTCGCCGCCGATCCGCAGCCAGACCAGGACGTCGCCGCGGAAGGCTTCGACCAGCGCGAGGCCTTCGCAGACTTCGCCTTTGGATTCGAGCGAAGTGAGAACTTCTCCTGCCGGCATGCGTTCGAGAATCTGGTCGATCAACGCCAGGCTCTGCACGACTTCGCGAATGCGGATCCAGACGCGCGCATTGACATCGCCGGCGCTGAGCACCGGTACCTCAAATGCGAGGTCGCCGTAAGGCGCATAGCCAAGTACCCGCCGCGCATCGAAATTGCGGCTCGAGGCGCGGCCGACATAGCCGCCGGCGCCGAACTGGCGCACATAGTCGGCCCGCACGATGCCGGTCGTTACGGTGCGGTCCTGCAGCGAGGCGGTGTTGTCGTAGAGCTCGATCAGGCGCGGAAACACGCGGCGGATTTCTGCAAGCAGCGCGTGGAGCTGGGCCGGCCCATCGGCCGCGATATCGCGCGCGACCCCGCCGGGCACGATGACATCCATCATGAGCCGATGGCCGAAGCAGGCGACCGCCGCGCGCAGACAGCGTTCACGCAGGATGCCGCATTGCGCATGCATGACGGCGAACGAGGCGTCGTTGCAGATCGCGCCGATGTCGCCGAAATGATTGGCGAGGCGCTCGAGCTCCGCCATCAGCGCCCGGAAGTAAACCGCGCGCGCCGGCACGGTCACTTGCAACGCCGCTTCCGCGGCTTGCGCGAAGGCAAAGGCGTAAGCAACGGTGCTGTCGCCTGAGGTTCGCCCGGCGAGTTTTGCCGCGCGGTCGAGCGTGGCGCCGCTCATCAAGGATTCGATGCCCTTGTGCGTATAGCCGAGCCGCTGCTCCAGCCGCACGACGTGCTCGCCATTGGCAGTGAAACGGAAATGCCCCGGCTCGATGATACCGGCATGCACCGGGCCGACCGCGATCTGATGCAGGCCTTCGCCCTCCGCGGGCAGGAATGCGTAGGATAGCGGCTGCGGTGCGTGCCAAACGCCGTGATCCAGCCACTTGCGCGAGTCGGGCGAACCGACGGCATCGAGCCCGGACAGATCGCGGATCGTGCGTTCGAGCCGGATCGCCGGCGGATGACGCGCGCCGACGCTTGGGTAAGTGCCGTTCGTGCAGGTGTAGGTGAGCACAGCGATGTCGCCGGTTTTCTCCTCGAACGTCGCCATATAAACGTCCGGCTGGTCACCCCAGAGCCCGAGCAAGGTCAAGTCGCCCGCGGCCAATCGATCGATCGCCTGGCCCCAACCCTCCTCGGTCACGCTTTCGCGCGGGATGATCATGACTATCCCAACAATCTTGCGACGTTCTGGAAGCCGGTCACCAGCGCCGGCGGCAAGTAGATGCCCGCCATGAACACGATGGCGAGATGCACGAACATCGGCACATAGGACGCCTGCGCCGGCGCGGTCGGGCCGCGAGGCTCCCCAAAGACGATACTGTTGAGCCGCAGGAACAAGCCGCCGAGCGCCACCAGGATTCCGAACACCAGGATCAGCACCAGCCAAGGCTCGCGCGCGAAGGTCGAACTCACCACCAGAAACTCGCTCATGAAGATGCCGAGCGGCGGCAGGCCGGCAATCGCCACCACGCCGAGCACCAGTCCCCAGCCGAGCACCGGGTTGGTCACCGTCAGTCCACCCATATCGGCGATCTTCTGCGTGCCCTTGACCTGGGCGATATGACCGACCGCGAAGAAGATCGCCGACTTGGTCAGCGAATGCATGGTCATGTGCAGGAGCCCGGCGAAATTGGCGAGCGGACCGCCCATGCCGAAGGCGAACACGATGATGCCCATGTGCTCGATCGACGAATAGGCGAACATGCGTTTGATGTCGCGGCGCCGATACAGCATGAAGGCGGCGAACACCACCGAGATCAACCCCATGGTGACCATCAGCGGGCCGGGCGCGAGCGCGACGGGATTGAGCGCCAGCAACATCTTGAAGCGCAGCAGCGCATAGAGCGCGACATTCAGAAGCAGGCCAGAAAGCACGGCCGAAATCGGCGTCGGGCCTTCCGCATGTGCGTCGGGCAGCCAGGCATGCAGCGGGGCGAGGCCGACCTTGGTGCCGTAGCCGAGCAGCAGGAACACGAAGGCGACGTTGAGCAAGGCCGGATCGAACTTCGCCGCATGCGTCACGAGCACGGTCCACACCATGGCCGAGGCGCCCTCCCCGAGCACCGGCCGCGCCGCCATGTAGATCAGGATGGTGCCGAACAGCGCCAGCGCGATGCCGACGCTGCCGAGGATGAAATATTTCCAGGCCGCTTCCAGCGCCTCGTGGGTGCGATAGATGCCGACCATTAGCACGGTGGTGAGCGTGGCGATCTCGATCGCGACCCACATCAGGCCGATATTGTTGGCCACCAGCGCGAGGTTCATGGCGAACATCAGCACCTGATACATGGCGTGATAGAAGCGCACATAGGTCGGCGTCAGCCGGCCGATCTCGATCTCGTGGCCGATATAGCTGGCGCTGAACGCGCTGGTGGTGAACCCCACGAAGGTCGTGAGCACGATGAAAACTTTGTTGAGATCATCGACCAGCAGATAGGGCCCGGACGTGGGCTCCACGACGAACAGCGACACGGCGGTGGCGAAGGTCAGGAATGCCGCCAGCACGTTGAGCCGCGCGGTCAAGCGATAGCCGGGCAAGGCCGCGAGCACGCAAGCCGCCAGCGCTGGAATCAGCAGAACGCCGCCGAGCGCGTCGATCATCGCCGCTCTCCGCGGAACCGGTCGAGCGCCTGCACGTCGACGGTGTCGAACCGCTCGCGAATCCGGAACAAGAAAATGCCGATCACGATGAAAGCGATCAGCACCGAGAAGGCGACGCTGATCTCGACCACCAGCGGCATGCCCTTGGCGCCGGTCGCCGCCAGCACGAGACCGTTTTCCAGCGACATGAAGCCGATCACCTGGCTCACGGCGTTGCGCCGCGTCACCATCATCAACAGGCCGAGCAGCACCACGGACAACGCGAACGCCAAGTCCTCGCGCGCCAGCGGGTCGGCGTCTGCCGTCACTCGCAGCATCACCACCATCGACAAGGCGACCAATCCGATGCCGAGCAGCATCGCCGGGCCGACGCCGACCACGGTTTCGATCTCGCGGTGAATGCCGAGCCGCACGATGATCCGGCGCAGCGCCACCGGAATGACGATGGCCTTGAACACCAACGCGATCGCCGCCGTAATGTAGAGATGCGGCGCTTCCTGGATATAGGCTTGCCAGGCGACCGACAGCGCGAGCACGAACGCGTGCGCCGCGAAGACGTTGATCAGCGCCGAGAGCCGGTCCTGATAGAGCTGGATGAAGCTTGCCAGCACCAGCGAGCCGGCCAGCATGTGCGCGATGTCGAAGGTCAGCCCGCGCATCAGAAGCTCCTCGATACGAAGCGCAGCAGTGTCGCCAGCAGCGCTAGCATCAACGCAGCGCCGAGGAAGCCCGGTACGCGGAACACGCGCATTTTGGCGATTGCGGTTTCGAACAGCGCCAGCAGAGCGCCGCCGACGGCGAGCTTGGCCACATAGGCGGCGACGCCGAAGATCAGCGGCAGCGGCTCAGCAGTCGGCGGGCTAATGCCCCAAGGCGCGAACAGACAGGCGATCAGCGAGAGATAGACCAGAAGCTTGAGCGCGGACGACAATTCGATCAGCGCCAGATGGCGGCCGGAATATTCCAGCACCATGGCCTCATGCACCATGGTGAGTTCCAGGTGCGTTGCCGGATTGTCGACCGGGATGCGCGCGTTCTCGGCGATCGCGACGATGATCAGCGCGATCAGCGCGAGGCCGAGCGATACCCGCAATCCCACCTCGGGCGAATTCATGAAGGCCGACATGGTGGAGAGCTGCGTGGAACCTGCGATCAAGGCGAGCGTGAACATGATCATCAGCATTGCCGGTTCGGCGAGCGACGCGATCATGACCTCACGGCTCGATCCGATGCCGCCGAAGCTGGTGCCGGCATCCAGGCCGGCGAGCGCCAAAGCGAAGCGCGCGCTTCCCAACACCGCGATGATGGCGATCAGGTCCGCCGACCAGGAAAACATCAGGCCGTTGCGGAAGGTCGGCACCAGGCTGGCGGCGATCCATGTAGCGGCGAAAATGAAATAGGGGATGACGCGGAACAACCACGACGCATTGTCGGCCAGCACCACGTCCTTGCGCATCAGGCGGACGAGATCGCGATAGGACTGCAACAGCGGCGGACCTTGCCGGCGCAGCAAGCGCGCCTTCAGCTTGCGCACAAAACCGGTGAGCAGCGGGCTGAGCAAGAGCACCAGCAGCATCTGCGCGCCTTGAATGGCAAGTTCGCGGGTCAAGGCCATATCGACAGCACCAAAAGCAGGAACACCAGTGCCGCGAACACCAGCGTCAGGTAACTGCGGATGGTGAGGAACTGCAGATAATTGAGGCGCTCGGCCGCGTAGGCGACACCGATGCCGATCGGCGCATAAAGCCGCTCCCAGATCAGATCATGCAGTTCGACCGTCAGCCGCGCCGGCGCGGTCGAGCCGGGCGGCGGCATCTCGCCGATTTCGCGCGCGCGGAATACGATCGTGCCAAACACGCGGCGGATTGGTTGCGCGAAGCTGTCCGCGGTGTACTGCGTGGCGAGGCCAGCGTCGGGATAGCCGCAGCCCCAGGCCGGGCCGCGGCGCAATTTGTCGGACGCAAGACGATGGATCGCGAAGGCGGCAATCGCGCCGGACGCGATCATGAACACAAATAGAAGCAGCCCGTTATAGGAGCTGCGGGACTCGGCGATCGGTACGATCGACAACCATTCCACGCCCGCCTGCAGCGGCATGCGGCCGCCGGCGAGCGATTGCACCACGGGCGCCAGCGCATCGACGAAGAAGCCCGGCAGGATGCCGGCCATCAGGCAGGCGGCGCCAAGAAAATACATGGCGGCCAGCGAATAGGTGTCCGTCTCCTGCGCGCTGCTTGCGGCCGGCGTGCGCGGGCGTCCGAGGAAGCTGAAACCGAAAGCGCGCACGAAGCAGGCGGCCGCCAGCGCTGCCGACAGCGCCAACAGCGCGCCGACCGCCGGCACCACCAGCTTCATTCCCCATGACGGCAGTTGCGGGCTCTGCAAGATGGCCTGGAAGGTGAGCCATTCGGAGACGAAGCCATTGAGGGGTGGCAGCGCCGAGATCGCCACGCAACCGACCAGAAATACGAAGGCAGTTTGCGGCATGCGGTGGATCAGCCCGCCGAGCTGCTCCATGTCGCGGGTGCCGGTGGCGTTGACCACACTGCCCGCGCCAAAGAACAGCAGGCTCTTGAACAGCGAATGATTGAAGACGTGAAACAAGCCGGCGGTGAGCGCGAGCGCCGCGGCCCAGGCGAGCCCTTCCGCCTTGAAGGCAAGTGCAAGGCCAAGGGCTGCGAAGATGATCCCGATATTCTCGATCGTCGAATAGGCCAGCACGCGTTTGAGGTCGCGCTGCATCAGCGCATAGAGCACGCCCATCGCCGCAGTGATGCCGCCTACGGCCAGCACAACGATGCTCCACCACCAGACGGGCGTCCCCAGCAGGTCGAACACGATGCGCAGGAAGCCGTAGACCGCGACCTTGGTCATCACGCCGCTCATCAATGCGGAGACGTGGCTGGGCGCGGCCGGGTGGGCGAGCGGCAGCCAGACATGCAAGGGGACGAGGCCGGCTTTCGAGCCAGCGCCGACCAGCACGAGGATCAGCACCAGCGACGCCAAGCCTGCCGACGGGTGCGACGCGCGAATGGCGTCGAATGCGTAGTTTCCGTCGGCACCCGCGAGCAGGCCGAACGCCAGCAGCAGCGCCAGCGTGCCGAAGCTCGCCATCAGCAGGTAGACGTAACCGGCCCGCAGGTTCTCGGCGATCCTGTGATTGGCGATCACCAACGCCCAGGACGTAAGCGACATGAATTCCCACGAAACCAGGAAAGAGAACGTATCGTTCGCCATGACGACGAGGTTCATCGCAGCGAGATAGACGGGATAGAACGGCAGCACGCGTTGTGGTGACTGTTCGTGGCGGCCATAGCCGAGCGCGTACAAGCTCGCCGCCGCACCGCCGAGATTGATCACCACGAGGAAAAACGCCGCGAGCGCGTCGATGCGGAAATGCGCACCGAGCCACGGCAGGCCGAGCGGCAATGTTACGACGGAGGCGGGTTGCGAGGTCGCAAACAGGCCGCGCAGGGCAAGGCTGCACAGGATCAACGTGACGATCAGGCACGCGCCATAGATCACGCCTGTGGCAAGCTCTTTGCCGCGCGGCGTCGCGCCGAGCGCGATCGCCACAGCGGCCAAGGCCACCAGCGCCGCAACCCCATAAAGTGCGAGGGCGACCGTCATTTGAGCCGCACCCCGCGGCCGCCGCTGCCCGAGGCCGCGCCTTCGCCGATCAGCTCGATGCTGAGCACGGTGAGAGCGTCGACCAGCTTCATCAGCGAGTCGACGTTGCCGCGGACTACGCCGCCGGAGGCTTCCATGCGCTGAATGGTCGGCAGGGACAGGCCGCAATGCCGCGCCAGTTCGCGCTGGTCGATACCGAGCAGCGCCCGCGCCGCCCGCAACTGCGCCGAAGTGATCATGCGAATCGAGACCGTTCCGCACGGAGTAGGGATTATTGCGTTTATAATATCTATTATTATGCGTCAAGAATCAGACAAGAGATATAAAACATCAATGATGGACTCGGAAGTCGGTCTCTTGCGGTAGCGGTAATGCCGTTCGATCGCCCTCGATGATCAGGAGGTTACCCGAGCTCCTCGCCGTCGCCGCGACTTCATTCCGCGGAAGCAACTGGCTGCAAGGCGTGCAGCGGCGAGAAGCCCGCAAGCGCTGCGATCTTGCGACTTCCGACCTCATAGACCTTGCCGGCACGCCGGATCAGCGCTGGCCGATGCGCCACGACGATGCGGGTGATCGGCATCTGCGCGATGAGGTCGGCAATCATCTCCTCATTCTTCTCGTCGAGGTTCGCGGTCCCCTCGTCGAGGAACAGGATCTTCGGATTGCGATAAAGCGCGCGCGAGAAGAACGCGCTGGCGCTGGCCGCCCGACATCGTCGAGCCCATGTCGCCGACAAGCGTCATGCGCCCGGTAAATGTCCTCGAGTTGACGGACCCGCGCGATCACCTCCGGCATCGCCGGCAGATAATTGTATGTCGACTGTTCGCTTGCATCCGATGTAAGTCTGCGATGCCCCGCCGCACCTAGGTGATCATCGATGGCTGAGACGGCCGCCAACACCGCCTATTCGCACCTGCCGGTCCGCCCCGACTGGCTCGCCTTGCGTGAAGAGGCGCCAATCGAGCCGGACCTGCCGATCATCGATCCGCATCATCATCTCTGGACGCGGCCCGGCGGCGACTACCTGCCGCCGGATTTCCTCGCCGATATCGGCGGCAACAATGTCCGCGCGTCGGTCTTCCTCGAATGTCACGAGCGATATCGCGAGACCGGCGATGCGGCCCTGCGCCCGGTCGGCGAAACGGAATTCGTCAGCAGCATCGCGGGCTCCTGTCCGAGCCCGAGCGGACGTTATCCACCGATCGATCTTTGCGCCGGCATCGTCGGCAACGCCGATCTGCGGCTCGGCGATCGCGTCACGCCGGTGCTTGAAGCTCACATCGCGGCCGGTGGCGGACGCTTTCGCGGCATCCGGAATATTTCCGCCTGGCATCGCGATCCGGCAGCGAGAGGATCGCTGGCGAACCCGCCGCCCGGTCTTCTCATGGATGCGCAATTCAGGCGCGGCTTTGCCTGCCTCGGCCCGCTCGGGTTGACCTTCGATGCCTACATGTATCACACGCAGCTCTCGGAGCTTGTCGATCTCGCCCGTGCATTCCCGGACGCTCCGATCGTCGTCGAACACACCGGCGGGCCGATCGGCATCGGACCTTACCGGGACAAGCGCCCGGAGGTTTTTTCCGAATGGCGTGCTCGCATGTCCGAGCTTGCCGCATGTCCGAATGTCCACGCCAAGATCGGAGGCCTTGGCATGCGCGCGTTCGGTCTGCGCGTGCACGAGGAAGCCCTGCCGCCTTCATCCGAACAGTTGGCTGTCGCCTGGCGGCCCTATATCGAGACGTGCGTCGCGCTATTCGGCTCGCGCCGCTGCATGTTCGAGAGCAACTTTCCGGTCGACAAGGGAAGCTGCAGCTACACGGTGTTGTGGAATACATTCAAGCGCGTGACCGCCGGCCACTCTCCCGACGAACGGACCGATCTCTTCAGCGCCACGGCTGCCCGCTTCTACCGCCTGCCGGTGCACGGCACGGACGCGACTCCCGCGACTCACGCATAGAACCATGACCGCAAATAACGATGCCGTTGAGGCTTTCATTCGAGCACGGGACAATCGGCCGCGATGGCGCGGCGTCCCCCCGGAACTTCGTCCGCGTACGCTCGAGGAAGGGTACCGGCTGCAGAAGGCGGTCTACGCGAGACTGGAGGCGCTCGGAGTGAAACGCGCCGGGTACAAGGTCGCGGCCGCGGCGCAAGCCGGCCAGCGGTTCTTCGGTCTCCATGAGCCGGCCTATGCGGGAATCTTCGAAAACACGCGGATGGAAAGCCTGAACGACATCCTGGCCGCACGACTGATCGAGCCTGCGCTGGAATGCGAAGTCGCGGTCGTTCTCGGCAGCGACATCGATGGCGCGAACGGCCAGATCGAGCCCGAGCGCGTCGCGGCGGGGATTGCCGCCTGTCACATCGCGTGCGAGATCATCGACGATCGCTACGGCGATCCTCTCGCGGCCGGCGTTCCGTCGCTGCTCGTTGACGATTTCTTCAACGCGGGATTCATCATCGGTCCCGAAAACCCGCGATGGCGGACATTGGACCTCGCGCATCTCGACGGCTCGATCCGGATCGACGACTTGGTTGCGCGCGGCAACTCCGCCGACATCCTCGATGCGGTCACGTCGGTTCGATGGCTCGCGGGCAAGCTCGCCGAAGTGGGCACGCGGCTGCGCGCGGGCGAGGTCATATTGACCGGCTCGCTGGTGACGCCGATGAAGCTCGGCGCGGAGCCGCGCGCCGCCTCGCTCGCGATCGAGGGCTTCGAGCCGCTCGATCTGAAGCGGGCCTAGCGCATGGCTAAAGCGCGAAGACCTGTGTTTGCGGCGGCTCGCCGGACAAGATGCGGATGACATTGTCGACGCACACACGCCACGCCGATTGCCGCGCCTCGGCGGTGCATCCGCCCATGTGCGGCGACAGCACGACATTGGGCATCGCCATCAATTCCGCCGGGACATCCGGCTCGAACTCGAACACGTCGAGCCCCGCGCCCGCGAGGTGCCCGCTCCGCAACGCGTCGATCAGATCGGCAATGTTCACGACCGCGCCGCGCGATACGTTGATCAGGAAGGCCCCGCGCTTCATCAGCCCGAGCGTTTGCGCGTCGATCAGGTGCCGCGTGGAGTCGTTCAGCGGGCAATGCAGACTCACGATGTCGGAATTCTTCAAGATGTCCTCGAGCGGCAGCCACCCCGGCTCGCTCGCGCCCGACCGGGTGTGATGATGAACGATCATCCCGAACGCGGCGGCGCGCGTTGCAACATGCCGTCCGATGTGGCCATGGCCGATGAGGCCGAGCCGCTTGCCCGTGAAGGACATTCCGTCCCAGCGCCCGCCCGGCATCCATCCGTCGTGCTTCCAGCGGCCCGAGCGGACATACTGGTCGCATTCAAGCAGTCTGCGGGTCACGGCCAGAAGCAGCGCGATCGTGTGATTGGCGGTGTCGGCGGAGTAGCTGTCCGGCGCATTCGTGCCCCACACACGCTGCCGGCGCATGGCGGCGGTGTCCATGTTGTCGAAACCAGCCGTCGCATTGGCGACGATCCTGAGCCGCGGCGCCTTGCCCAGCAGGTCGGCGTCGATCTTCAATTCGTTCTGGTTGATGATCGCATCGAGGCCGGCGGCATGCGACAAGACCTCGTCCCGCGTCATGCACTTCGTTTCTTCAGTCCCCTGGATCACGGTGGCATGTTCGTCGAGCACCGCAATGATGTCGGCGGGAATGCGGCTCGTGACGAGAACGGTCGGCTTCACGGAAATGCTCCAGCGCTGTCGGCGCGGGGACGCTAGGTTTTGGACACTACCGGTGTCAACGATTGGCCGGCAGCGGACGGCACGCAAGGAGATCGCGACAGATGAAGATCACTGAGGTCAAAGCTCACGTGCTCGAAGCGGCGATCAAGGAGCCGTTCAGCTGGTCTTTCAACTCCGCGAGCAAGCGCGGGAGCTGCATCGTTGAAATCGTCACCGACAGCGGTCTCGAAGGATGGGGCGAATGTTTTGGCCCGCCGGAATTGAACGCCGCCGTCGTTCGCGCTTTTGCGGGCTATCTCGTCGGACAGGATCCGTTGAAAACCGAAGGCCTCTGGCAACTGCTCTATGAGAAGTTTCGCGACCAGGGACAAAAAGGACTGGTCGTCACGGCGCTCAGTGGCGTCGACATCGCGCTGTGGGACATCAAGGGGAAGCATTTCAACGCGCCTGTCTGTCAGCTCATGGGCGGGCCGCTGCGCGCCGATGTCGAAGCCTACGCGACCGGCACCTATCGGCTGAACCACGGCGATCCGCACGACTACGTCGTGAAGGAGGCCGAAGGCTATCGCCGGGAGGGATTCAAGGGAATCAAGCTGAAGATCGGCTTCGACGTTCACGCCGACGCATCGCTGATCCGCGCGGTGCGCAAGGCCATCGGGCCAGATTGCAAGCTGATGCTCGATGCCAATCACGGCTTCGATACGCTTGAGGCGATCCAACTCGGCCACATGGTCGCCGACCAGGACATCACGTGGTTCGAGGAGCCGGTCATTCCCGAAGACTTGAATGCCTATTGCGAGGTTCGGGCGAAGCAGCCGATCCCCGTCGCCGGCGGCGAATGCGAGTTCACGCGCTACGGCTTTCGTCCCATTCTCACGATGGGCGCGATCGACATTCTCCAGCCCGATACGTGCGCGGCAGGCGGCCTTTCGGAGTGCAAGAAGATCGCCGACATGGCGATGGCGTTCGGCGTGCGATACATCCCGCACGTCTGGGGAACGGCGATCGGGCTTGCGGCCTCGCTGCAGTTGCTCGCGGTCCTGCCGCCGATGCCGCTGCGGCTGACGCCGCGAGAGCCGCTCTTGGAATTCGACCGGTCGGAGCATCCCTTCCGGCAAGCCGTCGTGACGCAACCGATCGAACATCAAAACGGCCGCGTGCGGATTCCGACGGGTCCTGGCCTCGGGATCGAAGTCGATCGCGATGCGCTCAAGCGCTTCAGCAAGGCGGCCTGATTGTCCCGGACAACGTTGCAAGCCGCCCCACTGACCGGGGCGGCGATCCAACTGCGCGACATCGACTGACGCCTAAAAGGCCCCCGGCCTAAACTAGCCTCTGCCCAGGCTTGACGACAGCAAACCCCTCTCCTAGAACCCACGTAATCGATTACGTGCGTCAACACGCCATCGATTTCAAAAAGGCGGAACAAATTCGCCGTGCGTCTTTAGGGAGGTTCGCATGTCTCAGCGATCAGGGTTCGCGCGTGGCGCGATCTCGCGGCGCAAGCTCCTTGCGATCTCGGCAGCCTCGATTATCAGTTCTGGCGCATTGCGCAGCGCGCGGGCGGCGAGCACCGACGAGCTTTATGCCGCCGCGAAGAAAGAAGGAAAGCTGGTCTGGCGTTGCGGTCATCTCGACCGGCCCGCCATGCAGGCCGTCAACGACGCCTTCGTGAAGACCTACCCCGGAATCGAGATGGACTCGATCTGGCAGACCGGCGAAGTCACCTACACGCGCATCCAGCAGGACCAGAAATCGGGCGTCAACGAAGTCGACGTCTTCGGCACCTCCAACCCGGGTCATTGGCGGCTGATCAAGAAACTCAATCAGCTCGCGCCGTTCCAGACCTCGGGCGCCGGAATGCTCAGCCCGCTGTTCCAGAACGTCGATCCCGATAACGCCTTCCGCGCGGCCGGCGTCGAAGTCGTCATCATCGATTATCGCACCGACAAGGGGGTCAAGCCGCCGACGAAATGGACGGACTTCCTCAATCCGGAGTGGGACAACAAGCTCACCCTCGGCAGTCCTGCTTTTTCGGGCGATGTCGTCAACTGGACCATCGCCATGCTCGACAAGTATGGCGACAGTTTCCTCACCGAGCTTGCCAAGCGCAATCCGAAAGTCGGCCGGTCGATCCTCGGAACCGGCACCGATATTCTGGCGGGCGAGCGGATGGTCGGACACGGCGTCGACGCCAATACCTTCCTGCTCAAGTCCGGCGGCAATCCAATCGACGTCCAGTTTCCCGAGGACGATGCGATCTTCGCGCTCGGCTATACCGGCATCCTGCGCAACGCACCGCACCCCAATGCCGCCAGGCTATTCATGGAGTTCAACGACTCCACGGAGTATTCCGCCGCGATGGCGTCGGCCTATCGCTTTCCGATCCGCACCGACGTGCCGCACGCGCTCGGCCTCAAGTTGGCGGAGCTCAAGTCCTACAAGAGCTCGCTCGAGCGGCTCGCGGACGGAACGGCGGAAGCGGTCGCGAAGTGGCGCTCCGCGATGGGCATGTAGGCGTGTGGCGATGAGCGTGTCCGCGTCCGTCACGCCCGACGCGATCGGCCGTGTCAGAGGGGTTCGGAACATCCCTCTGAGCGGCGTGGTTTGGCCGCTCATCGCCGTCGTTCTCGTGTTCATGGTCATGCTGCCGCTCGGATGGCTGGTGTGGACCAGCCTCCAGTCGGATACGACCGACCAATTCACCTTCGCCAATTACGTCGACGCATTCCGGTCGCGCAGCAGCCTGATCGCGATCGTCAACTCGCTCGTGCTGGCGCTCGGCGTCGCGACTGGCGCGACCATCGTCGGCACCCTGCTCGCCTGGCTCATCACGCGCACCGACATGCCGTTTCGCGGCCTCGTCAGGGCGCTGATCCTCGCGTCCTTCGTGACGCCGTCGTTCCTCGGCGCGATCGCCTGGATCTTGCTGGCAAGCCCCAATGCGGGCTGGCTGAACCAGATGTGGGTCGCTGTGACGGGAGCGAAGGCGCCGCTGTTCAACATCTTCTCGCTCGGCGGCGCCATGTTCGTGATGGCGATCTACGCCATCTCGTATCCTTTCACGCTCGTCGCTGCGACGCTCGACCAGGCGCCGAGCGAATACGAGAATGCGGCGCGTACGCTCGGCGCCGGGCTGCTCCGCATCACGCGCTCGATCACGCTGCCGCTCGCAGCACCCGCGATCATCTCGGGATTCATCCTGTCGTTTCTCGAAGCGATCGCCTCGTTCGGCGTGCCGGCGTTCATTCTCATCCCCGCACGGCAGCCGGTCGTGACGATCCAGCTCTTCTCGATGTTCTCGGAGTTTCCCCCGCTCCTCGGGCAGGCGGCGGCCTACGGCATGCCGCTGCTGGTCGTGACCGCCGTTCTCCTCATCATCCAGCGCCGCCTGCTCGCCCGGCGCAGTTTCACTCTGATCACCGGCAAGGGCGGTACGTTCCGGCGCGTCGGCCTGGGTGCGTGGCGCTGGCCCGCCTTCGCGCTCGCCATGGTGGCGCCGTTGCTCACGGTCCTGCTGCCCTACGCGGCGATGCTGCTGGTGTCGCTCTCGGTCGCCTGGGGTAAGGGTCCCTTCGCGCCCGGCAATCTCTCGTTCCTGTGGTACTACAAGACGTTCTTCGACACCGTCGCGGCGCGCAACTCGCTCGGCCATAGCCTGGTCTTCTGCTTCACGGCCGCGACGATCGCCGTCACCATCGCAACGCTCGTCGCTTATACGCGGGCGCGCCGGATCATTCCGGGCAGCGCGGTGCTCGGTTTCCTCGCGATGGCGCCCTTCGTCGTGCCCGGCATCGTGCTGGCGATCGGGTTCTATGCCGCCTATTCGCATCCGCCCGTGAAGATCGTCGGCACGGCGTGGATCATGATCATGGCATTTGCGACGCAGTTCCTGCCGATCGCCTATGCGAACGGCATGGCGATGTTTGCCACGCTGAGCGTCGACCTGGAAAATGCCGGGCGCATCCTCGGCGCGAGCCGTATCGGCGTGTTGCGCCTCATCACGGCGCCGCTGCTGCGCGATCCCCTGCTGTCGAGCTGGATGCTGGTCTTCATCTCGTCGTTTCGGGAGCTGTCGACCGCGATCTTCCTGTTCGTCGGTGGAACCGCCGTTATCACGACGATGATCTTCGATTTCTCGTCATCGGGTTACTACGAGTCGGTCTGCGTGCTCGGCATCACGATGATGCTGGTCGTCTTTGCCGCGACGCTGGTCGTCTACGGCGTGTTCGGCGCCCGATCCAACCGGCTGCAGTCAGCCGAAGTACCGAGTTAGGGAGCTTCCATGTCGGGTCCGCTCAAGGGCGTCAAAGTCGTCGATTTCACGCACGCGCGCGCAGGCCCGCACTGCGCGATGATGCTTGGCGACATGGGCGCGGACGTCATCAAGATCGAGCGTCCCGGCGGCGAGATCGGGCGCCTCTGGGGACCGACGATCGAGGGCGAGCGGATCGACTTCATGTCGGTCAACCGCAACAAGCGCAGCATCGAGCTCGATCTCGATCGCGACAACGACAAGGCGCTCGCCTGGGCGCTGATCGGCGACGCCGACGTCGTCATTCAGAATCTCCGCCCCGGCGTCATGGATGCGTTTGGTCTCGGTGCCGAAGCGGTACGCGCGCGGCATCCTTCGGTGATCTATTGCTCGGCCAACGGCTACGGCCCGGAAGGACCGCTCGCGATGGAGCCGTCCTACGACAATGTCATCCAGGCCTATTCGGGACTAATGAGCGTCACCGGCACGACGGAGTCGGGGCCGGTGCGCTCCGGCCTGCCGCTCGCCGACCTGCTGACCGGCGTCTTCGCGACGGTCGGCATTCTGGCCGCCCTGCATGAGCGCGAGAAGTCCGGCCTCGGACAACACGTGCAGGCGTCGCTGCTGCAAAGCCTTGTGAGCCTGATGAGTTTCCACGGCCTTACTTACCTGCTGAAGGGCACGGTCCCGGGTGTTGCCGGCAACCACCATCCGATCATGGCGCCCGCCGGTCTCTACAATGCGGGCGACGGGCAGATCATCATCCAGGTCTCGAACGACCGCGAATGGAAGCGGCTCTGCGAGGCGATCGAGCTGCCCGAACTGGCCGACGACGAGCGCTTCAAGACCAACGACGTGCGCGCCGCCAATCGCATCGCGATGAACAAGCTGATGGAAGCGCAACTCGCCAAGCGCACGCGCGCGGAGTGGATTGTGCGGCTGCGCGCCGCGCGCGTTCCGGCAGGCCCCGTCAACACGGTCGGCGAGGCGCTCGATAGCGCGCAGGTCCGCGCCAATGATCTCGTGGTCGAGATGAATCATCCACGCCTCGGTACGATTCCGGCGCTCGGCTATCCGGTCACGTTCGACCGCACCCCCTGCGACATTCGTCGCGCACCGCCCGATGTCGGCCAACACACGGAAGAGGTCCGCAATGCCAAGACGTTCTGAAGCCGCCGCCGACCGGCCCGACGCGCCCGCGGTCCATGTTCGCGTCGACGGCGCGATCGCGACCGTAACGCTCGATCGCCGCGAGGTGCACAACGCGCTGACGCACGACGTGCTCGACGCCGTCGAGGACGCATTCGCCAAGCTCGGCACCGATCCGGCAGTGCGCGTCGCCATCCTGCGCGGCAGCGGCGAGCGTGCATTTGCCTCCGGCATGGACCTGAAGCAGTTGCGCCTGATGGGCCCGGCGGAGACGCAGGAGCATTTCGACCAGCTCAACCGCGTCCTGAAGGCGATCGAGACAGCGCCCTTCCCGGTCATCGCGATGGTCTACGGCTTTGCGATCGGCGGCGGCTGCGAGCTTGCGGCCGCCTGCGACCTGCGCATCGCCGGATCGAGCGCACGCATCGGCGTTCCGATCGGCCGCTTCGGCCACTGCACGGACCGCGAGAACCTGCAGCGCCTGGTGCGGCTGATCTCGCCCGCGCACGTTCGCGCGATGATCATGACCGACACGCTGTTCGATGCGAGCGACGCGCATCGCATGGGCTTCTTCAACTGGGTCGTGCCGGATCACACGCTCGAAGCCTTCAGCCACGCGATGGCGACGACCATCAGCCAGAAGTCGCCGCTCGGCCTGCGCGCGTTCAAGCAGGCGCTGACCGAGGTGCTCGATGGCTCGGTCGCACATGCGGCGAAGCCCGAGGACGATCTCGTCACGTCGCTGTGGACGACCAGCGATTTCCAGGAGGGGGTCGCGGCCTTCTTCGAGCGGCGCAAACCGCAATTCAAAGGGAAGTGACATGGCGCCGACGGATAGCCAGACCGACTGGACGGCAGCGGCCAACCGCATGCGCAGTCGCGCGCAGGACAGCGCGACCACGCTCAGGAGCGGATTTCCGCACTGGGCGAATGCCGCGACCGGCGAATGGACGACGACACCCGATGGTGATTGGACCGGCGGCGCATTCCCGGGAATCCTGTGGCTCGCCTATCACGCGACTGGCGACGAGACGCTGCACACGCTCGCGCGCGAATGGGCGCAAAAGCTCCGCCCGCGCGCGAAGCTCGAGACCGCGTTCAAGGGCTTCGGCTTCTATTACGGTGCGGCGCTCGGCAACATTCTCGCGAAGGACGAGACCGGCGCCAAGGTCGCGCTCGAAGCCGCCGAATCACTGCTCGGCCAGTTCGATTCGGCGCTCGGTCTGATCCCACTCGGCAAGGACGCCGAAGAGCACGGCGAAGTCGGCCGCGCCTTCAGCAGCATCGACTCGCTGCAAGCCTCACCTCTGCTGTTCTGGGCGGGACGCAAGACCGGCAACCGCGCCTATGAGAACGCCGCGCGCGCGCACACGACGCGCGTGCTCGATATCCACTGCCGCGCCGACGGCTCGATTATCCAGTCGAGCGAACTCGACGGGAATAGCGGCGCCACCGTGCGCACCTTCACGCACAAGGGCTACAGCGACACTAGCGTCTGGGGCCGCGCACAGGGCTGGGGCATGCTCTATTCCATAATGGCCTTCATCCAGCAGCCAGCAGAAACACGCTGGTTGAACCAGAGCATGGCGGCGGCCGATTGGTGGCTCGCGCACATGCCGGACGGCATGGTGGCGTTCTGGGATTTCAACGATCCCGCGATCCCCAACACCGACACCGACACCGACACGGCCGCGACCGCGATGGTGTGCGCGGCGCTGCTCAAGCTCGCCGCGGTCGCGCCGCAGCCGGACGCGCGCAAGCGCTATCGCGATGCGGCCGAGCGGACCGCGCGCGCGCTCGTGTCGGGTTACCTGACGCCGACCGGCCCCGACGACAAGCGGCTGCCCGGCATGCTGATCGGCGGATGCTTCAACAAGCGGCGCGAGTCTCGCCCGCAGGATTACGTCACCAATGCCGAGCTCATCTTCGGATCGTATTTCTTGTTTGAATCGCTGCAGGTGCTCGGCGGCGTCATGGAGGCAACCAAGATATGATCGATCGATTCCCGATCGGGACCGCCGCAACCCACGAATGGCCGGTCACGCAGAAGCTCACCGTGCAGGCGCACGGCACCGTCGACGCCCCGGTGCTCGCGACGCCGCAGCTCATCTTCATGCTGGAGGATGCCTGTGTGCTCGCCCTCAACCCGCTGCTGACCGAGAACGAGATCACGGTCGGGACCTCGGTCCATGTCGACCATCTGGCGTCGGCAAAAGTCGGTCAGAGCGTCAAGGTCACGGCCGAGCTGGTCTCCGTGCGCGGCCGGCGTTTCGTCTTCCGCGTCGAGGGCCGTTGCGGCAAGACCGTGATCGGCCGCGGGCTGCACGAGCGCGCGATGGTCGACAAAAAGGAATTCCTGGCCGCCAATTCGTAGCGGCCCCGCGTCTCGTCAACGACATCGAAAAGCCGGAACTAATCTCGTGCCCACAGAACAATATCGCGCAGCCTTCGATCTCCTCGCGCGCAAGCTGATCGAGGACGAAGCGCGGCTCGGCGTGGAATTTCCCTATGTGACCGGCCCCTCCGGCGCATGGAAAACATTGCCGGCATCGCTGTCGGCCGGATATCAGGGCGCGGCCTGGAGCCACGGCAACTGGTTCTGCGGCTTCTGGGTCGGGCTGATGTTCGCCGCACATCTCCACACCGGCGAGGAGCGCTACCGCCGCATCGCCAAGGAGCGTTTGAGGCTCGTCGCGATCCGCGCCGATGACGGCAACACACACGACATCGGCTTCATCTTCTACAGCAGCGCCAAGGTCGCGCATCATGTGACCGGTGATGCCATCCATCGCGATCTTGCGCTGAAAGCCGCCGACAAGCTGCGCCGCCGCACCGTGACGACCGGACGTGGCACCTATATTTCCGCCTGGGGTCCGCTCGATGATGCGCGCGGCCGCCGCAGCTCGGCGATCGACACGATGGCGAATATCCCCCTGCTCTATTGGGCGGCGGGTGCGGCCGACGACGGCAGCTTCCGGCTCGCCGGCGAGGCGCATGCCATCATGACCCGGGATGCGTTCCTGCGACCGGACGATTCCACCTACCATGCGGTCGAATACGCGCTTCCCTCCGGCGAGCGGTCGCGCGGCTTCACGTTCCAGGGCTACGCCGACGAGAGCTGCTGGTCGCGCGGGCAGGCCTGGGCGATCTACGGCTTCGTCGCGACCTATGCGGCGACCGGAAAGAGCGAATATCTGACGCTCGCCGAGCGCCTCGCCACCTACTGGCTGCGCCGCGCGGGCGCCGATCTCGTGCCGTTCTGGGACTTCGACGACCCGGCGATCCCGCATGCGCCGCGCGACAGCGCCGCCGCCGCGATCGTCGCCTCGGCGCTAGTCGATCTTGCACACCTGCATCCCGATGCGGCCGCCGGAAAAGTCTGGCGGGCGAAGGCCGAGGCGATCCTGGACGCGCTCTGCCGCGACTATCTAGCGACGGAGCCGGCGCATCGCGGCCTGCTCAAGCACGGCTGCTATTCCAAGCCGCACAACATCGGCCCGGACGCCGCGGTCATGTTCGGCGATTTCTATTTCGTCGAGGCGCTGTGCTCGATCCTGATGCCGGGACGGTTCAAGCCGCTGCCCACGGTTTCCGCGTGAGCGCCGCACAGGAGACCGGACGATGACGCAGGCAAGCCTGATCCTGAAGACCGCCCACGCGCCGCACGTGCTGCAGCTCACGCTCAACCGCATCGACAAGCGCAATGCGCTGAGCAACGCGCTGATCGCCGAGCTAGCGGCTGCGCTCGCGGCGGCCGCAGCCGACGATGACGTCCGCGTCGTCGTGCTCAGCGGGAGCGAGACCTTCTTCTCCTCGGGCGCCGACATCAAGGAGATGCGCGAACGCGGCTTCGAGGCCATCGCCAATCCGGCCCGCGTGCAGGCATGGAACACCATCGCGACGTTTCCCAAGCCCCTCATCGCGGCGGTCGACGGCATCGCCTATGGCGGCGGCCACGAACTGGCGCTCCTCGCCGACATCATCATCGCGGGCGCTGGTGCAAAATTCGCGCAGCCGGAGATCAGCATCGGCATCCTGCCCGGAGACGGCGCGACGCAGCGCGTCGCCCGCGTCGCCGGCAAGTCGCTCACCATGCTGATGGCACTGACCGGCGAACCGATCGACGCCGCAACCGCGTTGCGCGCCGGGCTGGTGGCCGAAGTGGTGGCCGACAGGCAGGCGCTGACGCGAGCGCTCGAGATCGCACGCGTCATCGCGGGCAAGAGCCCGATCGCCGCGCGGCTCGCCAAGGAGGCGATCCTCGCCGCCAACGAGACGATGCTGTCGGCGGGGCTCGCGGTCGAACGTCAGGCGATCCGCCATGCATTCACCACGCAGGACCAGCGCGAGGGCATGGCGGCTTTCTTCGAAAAACGCCCGCCACGTTATCAGGGGAAATAGGCGGCGACATGATCACCATACGCGGACTGCGCAAGAGCTACGGCGACGTGCTGGCGCTCGACTCGCTCGATCTCGATATCGCGTCTGGCGAAGTCGTGGCGCTGCTCGGCCCCTCGGGTTGCGGCAAGAGCACGACGCTGCAACTGGTCGCGGGCTTCGTCGAGCCGACCGCCGGCGAGATCAAGATCGGCGACCGCATGATGTCGCGTCCCGGCATGGTTGTGCCGCCGGAACGGCGCGGCATGTCGCTGATCTTCCAGAGCTATGCCATCTGGCCGCATAAGACCGTCGCCGAGAACGTTGCTTTTGGATTGCAGGTCCGCCACATGCCCAAGGCCGAGATCGTGGAACGCGTGCGTCGCCACCTGAACACGGTCCAGCTCGAGCATCTCGCAGATCGCTATCCGTCCGAGCTCTCCGGCGGCCAGCAGCAGCGCATCGCCTTGGCACGCGCGCTCGCGGTCGATCCCGAAATCTTGCTGCTCGACGAGCCGCTCTCCAATCTCGACGCCAACTTGCGCGAGGAGATGCGTTTCGAGATCAGGCGGCTGCACGACACCACCGGCGTTACGATGATCTACGTCACCCACGACCAGACCGAAGCCATGGTTTGCGCTGACCGGATCGCGGTGATGAACAAGGGCAGGATCGAGCAGGTCGGAACGGCCTTCGATATCTACGAGAAGCCGCGCACAAAGTTCGTTGCGGGATTCATCGGCCGATGCAACGCCCTACCGGGAAAGCTGACGGCGCCTGGTGTCGTGGAGGTCGTCGGCGCGACCTTGCGGGCGACCGACGAGTCCGGCGCGGCCGGCGGTTCCGCAATATCGCTATGCATTCGCCCGCATCGCGTTGCTCTGGGGGCTGCGCCCGAAGGCCCCGCCAATCGGCTGCGGGGGCGCGTCGAGCGCGTCGCGTATCTAGGCGAGGCGTCGGATTATCTGATCGAGATGGCCGACGGCATACGGATCAGGGCGTTCGCGTCTCCTGCAACGCCATACCGGCCCGGCGAGGAGATCGATGTGTATCTTCCGGTCAAGGATTGCCGCGTCGTCGCCGAGTAGTCTGGAGCCATACCACCGATGAGCAGAAGTCGCCGCAGACCGGCCGCTTCGGGAACGAGCGTCACCCTAAAGGACGTGGCCAATCGCGCCGGCATCTCGGTCGCGACGGCGTCGCATGCCATCAACGGAACCCGCAAGGTCAAGGACGAGACGCGCGACGACGTGTTCGCGGCCATCAAGGAGCTCGGATATTCCGGCCACAGCATCGCCCGCAGCCTGCGGCGCGGTCGCACCGCGATGTTGGGTCTGGTCGTCTCCGATATCGAGAACCCGTTCTTCGCCATGCTGGCCAGCCATGTGCAGCGAGCGGCGGCCGCGCGCGGCTATCAGCTCATCTTCGCCAACAGCGAGGAGCGTGCCGATCGCGAACGCGAGATCGTGGAGGCAATGAGTGCGCAACGCGTCGATGGGATCGTCCTGGCGCCCGTCGCCGAGCAAAATGTAGAGTTTCTATCAATGCGGCGTATGCCTTTGACGCTGGTCAATCGCCGCTTCCCTAATGTCGTCTCGCCTTATGTCGTCGTCGACGATTTCGCCGGTGCCAGCCTCGCCTTCGACCATCTTTGGAATCTCGGCCATCGAACCATCGCGATCATCCACGGCGATGAACATCAAAGTACGACCATCTCGCGCGTTGCCGGCATTCGAGAATCATATCAGCGGCGTGCGCATGTGTTCGACGAGACGCTGTCGATCAATGCCGGGCGCTCGGGCGATGCCGGCGAAACCGGCCTCGTGGCGTTGCTGGCTCGAATTCCACGACCGACCGCGATCCTGGCGCTCAGCAACTGGTCGCTGCTCGCCGCAATCAGGGGCATGCACCGGAGTCTGCTCCGTTGTCCGGACGACGTCTCGCTGGTGGGCTATGGCGTCACAAGTCCCTATTGGGTTCCGGCTGCTGCGATCACGATGGTCGAACAGCCCGTGACAGATATCGCCAACAACGCCGTTCAGATCTTATTGGACCAGGTCGAGAAAAACGTCACGGTCGAACCGGTCGTGCTTCGTCCCCTGTTGACCGTCGGGCAGTCCTCGGGTCCGCCAGCGATTTATCGGGCCGAACCGTGAAAGTATCCGGCGTGACGCTAAGCCCGGAGAACCTTTCCCTAACAAGTGTCGACAGGCGGCTTGACGTCGGCTGTCGGCGGGGCGGACTATCCAACAAGCATCTTTGTACCTTGGGCGCGCCCGTTGACCGTGTCACCGATGCGGTCTCGATTGCGACCCTTGGTTCGACGCAGATCGCGCGTTCCAAGCGCGACATTGAACATTGGAGACGCTCGGTGGGCCAGCGGTACAGCATTTGCCCCGTGCGACACCTTGTTGGCGCAGTTCTTTCCCGGGTGGCTGCGGGCGTGGTCGTCGCGTCGGCCTTGATTGGTGCCGCCGTTGCCCAGACGGCGAAACCAGCGACCATCACGATCTACACTTCGCTCCAAAAGGAACTACTGGCCGGTTACGAGGCCGGTTTCCGCAAGGCCTACCCGAATATACAGCTTGCCTGGGTGCGCGAGGCGACGGGAATTTTGCATGCACGGCTGCTGGCGGAAAAAGAAAATCCGCACGCCGATGTGCTGTTCGGCGTGCCGGTGATGAACATCACGGCATTCGACAAGCTCGGCATGATCGAGCCCTACGCGCCGAAGGACTACGCAAAGCTCAAGCCGTATTTTCGCGACACGCAGGAGCCGCCGCACTGGAGCGGCATGGACATGTGGGTGAACGTGATCTGCTTCAACACGGTCGAGGCCAAGAAGCGGAACCTGCCGGCGCCGACGCAATGGAGCGATCTCACCAAGCCCGAATATAAGGGGCAGATCGCCTTGCCGAGCCCCGCCGCAAGCCAGACCGGCTACCTCAACATCAGCACCTGGGTTCAAACGATGGGCGAGGACGCGGCCTGGCGGTTCATGGACAGACTGCATGAAAACGTTGCGATGTACACGAACTCCAGCTCGACGCCGTGCAAGCTGGCGGCGACCGGTGAAGTCGTCATGGGGGTGTCGACAGACATCACGGCGCCGGGCCTGAAGACGAAAGGCGCGCCGATCGACATCATCATCCCGCAAGACAAAAGTCCGTGGGAGATGGAAGCCTCCGCTCTCATGAAAGGAACCAAGCAGCCGGAGGCCGCCAAGGCGTTCCTCGACTGGACCGTGAGCCGGGACGCGAACGAACTCTATAACCGCGCCATGGCGATCGTCGCCATGCCCGGCATGGACAACATACCGCCGAATTTCCCGCCGAACAGCGAGCAGATGATGGCGAAGACAGACATCGCCTGGTCCGCGGCCAATCGCGAACGCCTGATTTCCGAATGGGCGAAGCGCTACGATTCAAAATCGGAGGCGAAGACGCGGTGACGGCTGGCTCCGCTGGCGCAGCGCCCGAGGTCGGGAACAGTCCAATGAAACCATTGGATCTGTGCGCTCAGTCCGGCGGCGCCGGGAAACCATCGTTCCTGCGCCTGGAGGACATCGTCAAGCGCTTCGGCGGCTTCACGGCCCTTCGCGGCATTGACCTGCAAGTGGACGAAGGAGAGTTCATCTGCTTCCTCGGTCCTTCGGGCTGCGGAAAGTCCACGCTGCTTCGCATCATCGCCGGGCTCGAGACCCACACGTCGGGGCGCCTGCTCGAATCCGGTCGCGACATATCAAGCATGTCGGCCGCCGAACGCCGCTTCGGCATTCTGTTTCAGTCCTATGCGCTGTTCCCGAACCTCAACGTCTATGAAAATGTCGTCTACGGCCTGCGCGGGCGCAAACGGCGGGCCGAGCTGGAGAGCCGGGCGGTCGAGCTCCTCCAACTGGTCGATTTGAGCGGAACGGAAAAGAAGTTTCCAGCTCAGCTGTCCGGCGGTGAACAGCAGCGTGTCGCATTGGCGCGTGCCATTGCGCCGTCCCCGCGACTTCTCCTGCTGGACGAGCCGTTGAGCGCTCTCGACGCGAAAGTCCGCGTCCACCTGCGCCGCCAGATCCGTGACTTGCAGCGCCGGCTTGCCGTGACGACCATCATGGTCACGCACGACCAGGAAGAAGCGTTGACCATGGCGGACCGCGTGGTCGTGATGAATCGCGGAACCGTCGAACAGGTCGGCACGCCGACCGAGATCTATTATTCGCCGCGCACACCATTCGTGGCGAATTTCGTCGGCAAGATGAATTTCATGCCGGCGACGTTGCGCGACGAAACGAAGCTGCGTGTCGGCGGCACCGGATTCAGCCTGCCCCCGCCACGCGATGCGCCGGCGGATCGCCATACGTTGGATGGCGACGTTCTCGCATGCGTGCGGCCTGAACACATCAGGAAGGTCCAGTCAGACGGCTTGCAGGCGACGGTCTCACATGTCGAGTTCCTCGGCTCCAGCTGGCGCATCGCGCTCGATGTGCCGGCGCTGGCGGCCGGTGAGCTGTTCGCCGATTTCGCCGGTGGCGCCGGATTCACCCCACCGGTGCAAGCCGGAGAGCGCATTTTGATCGCGATCGCGCCGGAGCGGATCATCGTCTTTCCGGCATCAGCCGGCGCGCCTGTTGCAGGCGGCGCGAGCCAGGGAGGCTGAGGGATGGCAATGGCTCAAGATGTGATTGCGCGGGAGCCCGCCCGACCTATCGTGCGGATCGAGAATGTCCTGCGGAACGGCGCCTGCGTCGTCCTGCTCGCGATCCTCGCGGTCCTGATCGTGATGCCGCTTTATGCGCTGCTGTCGCAGAGCCTGGAAGATGCCGACAAGCACTTCATCGGTTTGGGCAACTTCGTTCGCTACGCCGACAACCCGGGCCTGGTGCAATCGGTCTACAATAGCCTGTTCGTCAGCATCGCCGTGACAGCGATTACGGTTCCGTTGGCCTTCGGCTACGCCTATGCACTGACGCGAAGCTGCATACCGGCGAAGGCGATCTTCAAGGGCATCGCGCTGCTGCCAATCCTCGCGCCGTCGCTGCTACCCGCGATTTCGCTGACTTACATGTTCGGCAATCAAGGCTTCATGCGCGGCCTGCTCGGCGGGCATTCCATTCACGGTCCCATCGGGATCATCATGGCGCAGGTGTTCCACTGCTTCCCGTTCGGCGTTCTCATCATTGGCACCGCGCTTGGGATTTCCGACGGCCGGCTCTACGAGGTCGCGCAGACGTTCTCGACGCCGAAATGGCGGGTGTTCTGGACCATCACGCTGCCGGCGGTCCGCTACGGCCTGATCAGCGCCTGCTTCGTCATCTTCACCACCGCGATCGTCGATTTCGGCATCGCCAAGGTGATCGGCGGCTCCTACAACGTGCTAGCTATCGAGATCTACAAGCAGATCATCGGTCAGCAGAACTTCCAGATGGGCGCCGTGATCGGGGTGCTTTTGCTGCTGCCGGCGCTGCTGACCTTCTTCATCGAGCGATATGTCAACAAGCGCCAGATGTCGCAACTGACCGCGCGCGCGGTGCTCTACCAGCCCAAGCCCCATCGCCTCTTCGACGCAACGATGCTCGCTTTCGTGGTCGTGGTCGCGCTCTGCATCCTCGGCGTCAACGCGGTCGCGGTCTTCGCGTCCTTCTTCAAGCTCTGGCCCTACGATCTGTCGTTTTCGCTCGATAGCTACGACTTCGCCGCCTTCGATCCGGGTGGGTGGTCGTCCTATTGGAACAGCATCATTATGGCGAGCGGTGCCGCGCTGTTCGGCACCGTCCTGACGTTCGGCGGCGCCTATCTGGTCGAGAAAAGTCCGATTCCGGCTTCGCTCCGCGGCCTGCTGCACATTCTTGCGATGATCCCGATCGCAGTGCCGGGGATCGTTCTCGGCCTCGGCTACGTCTTCTTCTTCAACGATCCGGCGAATCCGCTCGGGTTTCTCTATTACACGATGACGATCCTCGTCATGTGTTCGATCGCCCATTACTACACGATCCCGCATCTAACGGCGCTGACCGCGCTGAAACAGGTGGACAAGGAATTCGAAGCGGTGTCGCAGTCGCTCGGCGTTCCCTTCTGGGTGACCTTGCGGCGCGTCACGATTCCGATTTCAGTACCCGTGATCCTCGACGTCGCGACCTATATCTTCGTCAACGCGATGACGACCGTCGCGGCGGTGATCTTCATCTACTCTCCGCAGAACAAGCTCGCGTCCATCGCGGTGATCGCGATGGAGGATACCGGCGACACCGGGGCAGCCTGTGCGATGGCGATGATGATCCTCTATACGTCGGTCGCCGTGAAGGTCGTCCAGATCGGGCTGTCGAAACTGCTGTTTCCGAAGCTTCAACTGTGGCGCCACCCGGATGCGTCCTAGGGAGGATGACATGATTGACAAAATAGCTCAGCGCTTTGGTGGAGCGATGCTCGCGCTGGCGTTCGTTCTGCTGGCCGGACCCGTCTTGGCTCAATCGCCGCCGGTGACGCTGGTCGCCTACACGTCGCTGCAGAAGGAGATATTGGCGCCTTACGAGGCGGCGTTCCGAAAAGTACACCCGGAGATCCAGATCGCGTGGGTGCGTGACGCCGGTGGCGTCATCCATTCGCGGCTGCTGGCGGAACGGGCCAATCCGCGCGTCGACATCATCTTCGGCCTGCCGGTGACCGACATCGTCGGCCTCTACAAGGAAGGGCTGATCGAGCCCTACGCGCCGAAGGGATACGAGAAACTCAAGCCGCGCTTTCGCGATGCGCGCGATCCGCCGGTCTGGACCGGGCTCGAGATGTATCTCAACGTCATCTGCTTCAATACCGTCGAGGCGCAGAAGCGCAACCTGCCGCGGCCGACGCGCTGGGCGGACCTCGCCAATCCGGTCTATCGCGGCCAGATCACGATGCCGAGCCCGGCGATGAGCAACACCGGCTACGGCTACATCCATAGCTGGATGCAGGGCATGGGCGAAAGCGCCGCGTGGGACTTTCTCGACAGACTGCACCAGAACGTCGCGGTCTACACGAGCTCCAGCGCGACTCCGTGCAAGTACGCTTCGACCGGTGAATATGCCATCGGACTGTCGACCGACCTGACCGGACCGATGATGAAGACCAAAGGTGCGCCGATCGATCTCATCGTTCCGACGGACAAGACCGCCTGGGACGTCGAATCGATCGCGCTGCCCAAAGGCAGCAAGCATCCTGAAGCCGCGAAGCTCATGCTCGATTGGGCCGTGACGCCGGAAGCGAGTCAGACCTTCAACAAATACTACGGCATCGTCGGCATTCCGGGACTGAACAACGGTCCGCCGAACTCCATTCCCGACGGCGATACGTTGGCCGCCGATTACAGCGTCGAATGGTCAATCGACAACCGAGACCGCCTGATCGCCGAATGGTTCAAGCGCTACAACGCCAAGTCGGAGCCGAAGGGAAACTGAGCTTGATGAAAAACCACGTAACAGACGACGTGCGGGCGATCATCGGCGCTCAATCGTCATGGAATGAGGCGACCAACGCGGTTGAAGCGAGCGAAGTGCGTCGTTTCTTCCAGGCGATCATCGACCCCAAGCCGGTCTATTGGGACGAGGACCAGGCGAAGGAGACGCGCTATGGCGGGACGATCGCGCCACCCGCGTTCGCGGTTCACGCGTTCCGCCGCGGCACGGACGAAACCATCGACCCGCTGGATGCCGGTCTCGATCCGGAATTCGACGGCGTTTCGCGCGCGCTGCGCCCTGGCCTACCGAGCGTTCCCATTGCATTGCCGCGCGTGCTGAACGGCGGCTATGAATACGAGCTGTTCAGTTATCCGCGCGTCGGCGACCGCATCAAGTGCCGAAGCACCTATCGCGATATCTATCAGAGAGACGGCAAGACGGGCCCCATGGTCTTCATCGTGATCGAGGACGAGTACGCGACGGCTGACGGGCGGCCGCTGCTCAAGTCTCTCAACACCATGATCATGCGGTGAGCGAACGATCGATGGCTGCGTGTCGCCGAAGAAAGAAAAGAACATGAGCGGCTTGCGTCCTTTGGCCGGCGTGCGGGTTCTGGAAGTCGGCTCGTCGGTTGCGGCGTCGTTCGCCGCGAGGCTGCTCGGCGATCTCGGCGCGGAGGTCACCAAGGTCGAACCGCGCTCGGGCGATCCGCTGCGCCGGCAAGGGCCGTTCATGGCCGGTGCGACGGGCGAACCGACCAGCGCGCTTTTCGGATATCTCAACGCCGGCAAGCGCTGCGTCGGCCTCGATCTCGGGACGGATGCGGCACGCGCGAGCGTGACGACGTTGATGGAGCAAAACGACCTGACGCTGTGGGTCGAGGATGACCACGCGATCGCGCATCTGCAGGACCTCGTCGATCACGCGCGACCGCGAAGGCCGGCGGCCGTCGTCCTCAGCCCGTTCGGATTGAAAGGCGACCGCGCGGGCCGCGCGGGTTCGGCCTATGTGGCGCAGCATTCGGGCGGCTTCGCATATCATCAGGCCTATCCGGTCACAGATCCTGCAGTGACGCCGCCGACCGGCTGCGCAGACCGGGAAGCCGATATGGTCGTCGGGCTCGTCGCCGCCAATGCGGCGATGTGGGCGCTTCTCTCCAGCCAGGATGGCGCGCCGAAGCCTCTCGTCGATCTCTCCGCCGAGGATACCTTCGCCTATTTTCTGGTCGATGCGCTCGCGGACCTCAAGGAAGGCAGGCTTGCGCCAAGCCGAAAGCGCCTGCCGGACCAGGGCATCACCGTCGCCGGAGGCCTGATCTGGTTTCTTCCCTGTGCGGACGGCGCGATCATGGTCTCGCCGCGCGAGGACCATCAATGGGCGCGCTGGATCGAACTGATCGGGAACCCCGCATGGGCGCGAGATGCCGCGCTTTGTGGGTCGCGTGCGGCGCGGACCACCCATTCGGCGCAGCTTCAGGTTTTGATGGCAGGCTGGTCGGTAACGCAGAAGGCACACGAGGTTTTCCGTAAGGCGCAGGCGCTTCGCGTCGCCTGCTTTCCGGTCAGCACACCAGCCGACCTCGTTCAAAACGAGCAGCTTCTCGCGCGAGGATTCTTCGACACGTTGACGGCGAACGGCGTAGGCGATGTCGCAATGCCAGGGCTTCCGTTCCGGATGCTATCAAGCAACGGAACGAGCCTGCCGCGTGGCAGGCGGCGATACCTTCCGGCGCTCGGCGAGGCGGATTCCGAACCGCGCGAAGAACAGCGCGCCGTGTCGAGTGTCGCGCCTGCGGTGACAGTTGAGGCACGATCCTGCCTGTCCGGAATTCGTGTCGTCGACTTCAGTTGGGTCGTGGCCGGCCCAATGGCGACCAAGCGATTGGGCGCGATGGGCGCCGAGATCATCAAGATCGAATCGGCGACTCGCCCGGAATTCGCTTATCGCGACGGCTGGTTCGCGGTCATCAATAACAACAAGCGCAGCTCCACGTTCAACATCACCGCACCGGAAGGTCAGGACCTTATCCGTCAGCTCGTCTCCGAAAGCGATATCGTGGTCGAGAATTTCTCCTCGCGCGTACTCGCCAAGAACAATCTCGCTTACGAGGACCTGAGGAAGGTCAAGCCGGACCTGATCTTCGTATCGGCGTCCGGTCTCGGCCGCACGGGCCCGGAGCAGGACATGCTCGCTTACGGCTCGCTGCTGCAGGCCTATAGCGGCCGGGTCAGCCTGATCGGCTCGCTCAATGCCGGGCTCGAAGCCATGGGCATCATGCCGGCCTGGACTGATCCGGTGACATCTCTCTGGGAGAGCTTCGCCATCATGGCGGCGCTGCGCCATCGCGCCACGACGGGTGAAGGCAGCTACATCGATCTGTCGATGCTTGAAGCGACGGTCGCGCTGCTGCCGGATGCGGTGCTGCATTCCGCACTCGGCCAGCCGACGCAGGAGAAGGGCAGCGAAGGCGAGATCGGCGCCGCGCCGTCCGGTTGTTTCAAATGCCGCGGCGAGGATGACTGGATCGCCGTATCGGTGCGCGACGATGCCGAATGGAAAGGCCTGTGTCGCGCGCTCGATCGGTCCGATCTCGCGGAAGCCGCCGATCTGCACGAGCGGTCCGGGCGTCTGCGGCGAAAGAGCGAACTCAACCGGCTGCTGGCGGACTGGTGCGCGACAAGAACGCCCCGCGAAGCCGAAGATGCATTACAGGCAGAACGGGTGCCCTCCGCTCCCTCACGCGGCATTCGCGATCTTCTCGACGATCGGCATCTGCAGGAGCGCGGCATATTCCGGCAACTCGACAATGGATTGTGGAGCATCGCGCTGCCTTGGATGGATGAAGCCGGCTGGCGTGGCGCCTTGACGCCGGCGCCGGCGCTTGGTGCTGACAACGATTATGTGTTCGGAACACTACTGAAGCTGCCGCAGACGGCACAGGTGGCGCTCAAGCAAGCCAGCGTCATCGCGTGAGAGCGGCCGGAGGGACGGATGTTCAAGGTCAATATGGTCGAACCACCGGTGGTCTATTTCGAGGACTTGGCCGAAGGGCATGAGTTTCCGACCGTGACCAAGGGACCGATGATGGTCGGTCATCAGGTTCGCTGGGCCGGTGCCTGCGACAATTACGAGTCGGAATTCCATCACGACGAACACGTCGCCAAGGCCGCCGGTCTGCCCGGCATCCTGCTGTCCGGCCCGCTGATGGCGTCGCTTTTGCTGACGACCGTGACGCAATGGCTCGGGCGGGACGCGCGGCTCGTCCGGTTCTTTGACCAGAACCGCGGCGCCACGATGCCGCGCGACACCGCTCTGATGAATGGGCGGGTTAAGCGCAAATATCTGGAGAGCGGCAAGGCGTTCGTCGAGCTCGACCTCTCAATCACCAATCAGCGCAGCGAGGTCACGACGCCCGGCTCGGCTTTGGCGGAAATGCCGCGACGCGGCGGTTGAAGGGCAGAATGACAAGACATGCGGAGGAATGCGTGACGGAGTTTTCGCAAGCCGAGATGGAACGCCAGCTTGCAGCGCTCATCGGACCAGTGGGCGAGCCGGTCAGCATGGCGGTCGAGCTTGGCGCCGTCCGGCGCATGGCGGTCGCGGTCGATGATTTCGACCCCATCCACTACGACGAGGCCGCCGCCCACAAGCGCGGCTTCCGCGGCATCGTCGCGCCCTGGCCGCTGTTGTGGTCCTGGTTCTTCAATTGCACCGAGTACCACCTCGATATCGAATTCGGAAAAGCTACGGTCCACGGTCAGGACGAATACGAGTTCCGTGAGCCGCTCATCGTGGGCGACGTCATCACCGTGACGACGACCATCATGGCTGCGCGTCTGAAGCAGGGTCGGACCGGGCCGCTCGGACAGGTCGAAGCGGAGCGGCGCTTCACCAACCAGCATGGCCAGCTATGCGCGGTGCTGAAAACGACCTTGTTCCGCCGTTGAATATTTTCGAGGCGAGCCAGAATGACGACGATCTGTTTCGAGGATGTTGAGGTTAGCCAGGACATACCTAGCCTCTTCAAGGGACCGATGACGACGGCGCATATCATGCGCTGGTCCGCCGCGATGGAAAACTGGCATCCCATCCACTTCGACTGGAGATTCGCTACCGAGCAGCATAAACTGCCGGACGTCATTGTGAACGGTTCATGGAAGCAGCATGTCATGCTGCAGCTCGTCGCGGACTGGGCCGGCGAAACCGGTTGGCTCTGGAAGATCCGTTTCCAGTTTCGAGGGATGAATGTTCCCGGCGACACCTTGGAGGCCTGGGGCCGGGTCGTCGCCAAACACGACCGTCATCCTTTCGGTGTCGTCGATCTTCAGATCGGCCTCAAAAATCAGAAGGGCGACGACGGCACGCCGGGTAGCGCGAGCGTCGTCCTGCCGAAGCGGAACGGCCCTGCTGTGCCCTATCCTTTCGACCCGCGCGTCCTCGGTCCGCAGAAAGGATGACGTTCATCTCCCCTGTCCGCGCGGTGGGTGGGCTTACAAAGTCCGCCTTTGTACATCTGGAGCCGTGGGAGTCTTATTCGATGTATATTAGACAAGTGCACACGTCGCCGGCGCGCGATTTGCTGATGCATTGATAGAATTAATTCATTGATAGAACACGACTTTCTCTGGCGCTCCCTAGGGGACTTCACGTGGCGAGCGTTGTCAACGACTTATGGGAAAGTGGGACAGCAATCTGGCCCATAGAAATATATTGCGAATTTTCTCATAGTTCCCACCGGTCGGACCATGATCGGCACCAGAGCGCAAGTGCCCTGCGAGCCGTCTTGATCCGCCCGCACCAATCGATTCTCGGCGGGCCGCCATCGCGCGGAAACATACATGCCACCTTCGAAAACTCGCGTCGAGGCAAGAAAGGTCGCGTCGAAGGGCGGCTGAAGAAGCGCCCGGTAGTGAAGACGAGTAGCCTGAGACCCGACCGACAGTCCGGCCAGGCGGCAGACTTGACGGAGCTGACGAATGCGTTCCGCGAGCTGTTCCGCGGTGTCATCCCGATATCGCCGCTGCACCAAGCTGTACGAGAGGCCGCGCGACTGGAGGGCTGGGCGCCTCTGTCGGAAGACGAACACCAAACGGCCAACCGAAGAAAGGCAGGCAAGAGCAGCGGTGTCAGTCGCGGTGGGCGCGCTTCAATCCGCCGATCTATTGTTGCGCTTGCACGCTCAAAGTTAGACCCCGAATACCGACGTGCCCCATATTCGAACGCTGCGATTGAGGCGCTGCGCGAGCAATATGATGGCCTCTTGACTAAGACGGCAGACGATCCTGATCCGGTTGTTGCCGGCATGATCTCGGCTCTGTCCCCTGCCGATCGCGAGGCGCTCAAGAAATCAAGTGACGACACCCTGACAGCGGATTTGAAGAAACTCCGGCGTGGACACGGCGTAAAACGCTGACGCTTTCCGCCCACCCAATTTGGGTCACGAACACCGTTCCCGCTCAAGACAGTAGTGGACCTCACCTGACAAAAGTCTCCCGCTGAGCACGCGCAAGGCGTCGCTGCGCGACCAGAGGGTGACTGCCATGGAAGATATCCAAATCATCGAGCCGCCGGTCGGCACCAACACGACTACGAAGGACGATCTGCTCCAACAGGCCAAGGCCGCAATCGAGGCCGGCGAGCATTCTCTGCATGATGCCGCTGAAGCCCTCCACATCGCGCAGGAACTTCACGGTGCAAACCGATCCGAAATGGCTCGGGCCATCGGCAAATCTGGAGCCTGGGTAAGGGGTGGCCGGGATCGCGCGAGATGCTAGTCTTCACACGGAGGCATCGCGTGCACCGGCGACTGTTTCAATCCTTCGGGTCTGCTGCGGGGATGTCAGGACCCGCGCTGGCCGCGCCGGCCGTCGGCTTCCTTCTGGTCTTTCTCATTGTGCCGCTTGCCGCAATGCTGCTCTACAGCGTCTCGGCCAGGGTCGCAGGGGGTGTCCTGGTTCCTGCGTTTACGTTGGAAAATTATGCGCGAATCTTCACGAATGACCTCTATCTGCGGTTCGTGATCCGCACATTGCGCGTGGCCCTGACCACGACCTTGCTCTGCATGATCCTGAGCTATCCGCTCGCCCTCATACTGGCCCACGGTAATCGCACGTTCGCGCGCATTACGATGCTGATTCTTGTCGCTCCGCTGCTCGTCAATCTCGTGATTCGCAGTTACGGCTGGACGATCGTCCTCAACACGCGTGGCCTGCTCAACTGGCTTATCGCCTCGGTTGGATTGCCGGTCCCCGGGCAGATTCTTTATTCTGAAGCGGCTGTGGTCATCGGATGCGCCCATCTTTTCCTGCCCTTGATGGTTCTGCCCTTGGCAGCCGCAATCATTCGCATCGAACCGAGCATCATGGACTGCGGGCGCGTCTTCGGTGCGTCCGAGTTTCGAGTGTTTTGCCACATCGTCCTGCCGCTCAGCCTTCCCGGACTTGCGGCCGGAAGTGCGCTGGTCTTTCCGCTGACAGCCGGGGCCTACGTAACGCCCGCGCTGCTTGGAGGAAATTTTGCGTCGCTGCTAGGCAATCTGATCGAACAGCAAGTGGTTGCGGCCAGCAACTGGCCGTTCGGCGCCGCGCTCGCGACGCTGCTCGTTGCGATTCTGCTTCTGGTCAACCTCATCTTTCTCAAGCTGTTCGAGCGCAAAACCGCGCGCTGGGTACACCGGGGAAGGTGAATGCAATCTCAGCTTCGCGGTTTGTCGGCAGCGCTGATCTACTTCGTGGCATTGCTGATTCTTGCGTTTATTTTGGCTCCGCTCATCGCGCCGGTCATCATTGCATTCTCCGACGGCATCATCGTGGCATTTCCGCCGCAGCGGTTTTCGCTGCGGTGGTTCACCAAGGTGCTCGCCGACGAAGAGTTTCTCGCCGCTTTAGCATTTAGCGCGCGGCTTGCGGCCGCCGTGACAGTTCTCGCACTCGCCTTGGGGCTGCCTTGCGCCTTTGGACTTGCGCGCCGGCGGTTTCCCGGTCGCGACGCCATGATGGCGCTCATCATGGCTCCGCTCATCTTTCCGGTGCTGGTCACCGGACTGGCGCTGCTGCAATTCTTCACCGCATTAGGCTCGCGCAACACATTTCTTCATCTCGTGATTGGACACACTGTCATCGCGATTCCGTACGTCGTGCGAACAGCGGCCGCGAGCATCGTGCTGGTCGACGAGGCCATCGAGGACGCTGCCCGAACACTGGGCGCGACGCGGCTGTGCACCTTCCTGTTCATCACCCTGCCGCAAATACGCCAAGGCATTATCGCCGGCGCAGTGTTCTCGTTCGTGACGAGCTTTGACGACTATTCGTTGTCGATGTGGCTTGCGGATGCGGCAAACTTCCCCTTGCCGCTGCAAATCCACGTCTTTATCCAGCGGTTCTTCGACCCTAGCGTTGCCGCCATCTCGACGTTGATGATTCTGTTCTCGATGATGCTGATGCTCCTCATCGAGCGGGGGATGGGACTAAGCGTGAAGCGGCTGGTGACGACCTGATCCGCTCGCTCCGAACTGCATGCGGCTGCTTCGCGGTTGGTGTCGCGATTCATGCAAGCCGCGGTTGAGACATGACCGAGGCGTTCGAAGCGCACGCGTTGCGGCAACGCTTGCCCAGCGGATTGGCAGGGTCCATGCTGACACCTGTCGGGAAATGGGCGGATGTAATGAAGGGACATCGCATGGGCACGAACATTTCGCGACGCCGCGTCATCAAAGCGGCGGCGGCGGTCACCGGTGCGGTCGCTGCACCGATGGTGCTGAGGCGACTTGCCTGGGCGCAAGGCAAGCAGATCGAGATCGGGATCTGGAGCGGCGCCCAGGGCGAGTTCGTCAAGAAGCAGGTTATTCCAAAGTTCGAGGCCGATTTCGGCTGCAAGGTTCTCGCTGAGGAAGGATTTACACTGCAGCAGATTTCCAAGCTGCGGGCCACCAAAGCGAACCCGAAATACACTGTGATGTTCGTCGACGAACTCGCAATCGACATCTGCAAGCGCGAGGATTTGATCGCCAAGATCCCGACCGACAAGCTGCCGAACCTCGCAAAGCTTTATCCGCGTTTCATCTACGAGGATGGGTATGGCACCGGCATCGGCAGCTCGACGGGCGGTCTGTTCTACAACACTTCGATCACGCCGCCGAAAAGCTTCGCCGAGCTCTGGGACCTGCGTTTCAAAGGCCAGATCAAGCTCAACGGGCCGAAGAACACGCCGAGTGTCCATTTCCTGATCGCGACCGCGTCGGTCGTAACCGGGAAGCCTTTCAAGGAAGCGCAATATCTGGTCGATCAGGCATGGACGAAGCTCGCCGAACTCAAGCCCAACATCCAAAATCTCTATGACTCGGCCGTTGAAGCCGCGAATCAGGTCGCGCAAGGACAAGCGATGATCGGCGGAATCGAATCGTCGAAATACGTTTATCCGTACACGCGCCAGGGCGCCCCCGTCACCATGGCGTACATGCAGGAAGGAACATTCGCGGCTCCCAACTGTCAGATCCTGGCGAAGAACGGACCGAACATGGATCTCGGCCTTGCTTTCATGGACCGGATGCTCGCGCCCGAGGTGCAGAAGCCGCTGTCTGAATTCGCCCTGATGGCGCCGGCCGTCTCGGGGATCGAGTTCTCCAAGGAGTTTCTCGAATACGTTCCGTATCCCGATAGCAAGATGGATGCACTCAAGCTGTTCAGTCCCGACTGGACGCATGTCAACCAGCAGCGCTCGGGCTGGATCGAAAAGATGAACCAGATTTTCTCCGCCTGACGGATGTCCCTCGGCGGAGCCGCGCAACCCTTCGATCTGTTTGTCAAGGATATCAATAAATCCTTCGATGGACAGTTTGCGGTCCGCGGCGTCAGCTTCGGTGTTCGCGCCGGCCAGCTTCTGGCGCTGCTCGGTCCGAGCGGGTGCGGGAAGACAACGGTCCTGCGCATTATCGCCGGGCTTCTAAGCCCCGATGAAGGTGATGTTCGGTTCAAGGATCGCTCGGTGCTCGGCACGCCCGTGCACAAACGGGGTGTCGGCATCCTGTTTCAGAACTACGCGCTGTTTCCCCACTACTCGGTGGCGCAGAATGTCGCCTTCGGGCTGCGCATGCGGCGAATGTCGGGGACGGAGACCGCATCGCGCGTGCGGGAAGCTCTCGCACTCGTGCGTCTTGAAGGTCTTGAAGAACGGATGCCGCACCAGTTGTCGGGCGGACAGCAACAGCGCGTGGCGCTGGCCCGGGCGCTAGCGATCAAGCCGCTTATTCTTCTGCTCGACGAGCCGTTCGCCGCGCTCGATCGCAAGCTGCGCGAGGCGATGCAGATCGAGTTGCGTGCCTTGCAGGTCAGCCTGCAGCTCACCACAGTGCTGGTGACGCACGATCAGGACGAAGCGCTCACCCTTGCCGACGAGGTCGCGGTCATGCGCGACGGGTGGATCGAGCAGATTGGATCGCCATCCGATATCTACGCACGACCGACCTCGCGCTTCGTCGCGGACTTTGTTGGCATATCGAACTTCTTCATGGGTCGGCTCATGTCCGGAGTTTCTGGCGAGGCCGTGGTCGATGCCGGAGCTCTCCAGCTCAAGCCCGCCAAGGTGCCTGCCGAATTCCAGGCCGGCAGCAACGTCACTGTTGCGTTGCGGCCGGAACGGCTACAACTCAAGATCGTCGAACCCGCCAGCAGTGGCCCCAACCAGGTCCGCGCACGCCTCGAACGCGTCGTGTATCGCGGCGCATTGAGCTTTTGCCATCTTCGACTGGAGGATGGCCGGCCACTTATTGCGTCGCTCGCGGCAGGCGTGGACTCCACCTGGATCTCTGAGCTTCAGCCCGGCCAGATCTTTAATGTCAGCTGGGACCGCGCCGCCAATCTGATTATTCGCGACGAGTCGGCCTCAGGCGTCGAACTCGATTGACTTCAGACTCAATGGCGAGATGTCGGTGCCCCCTCGACCTGCATAGTCGCGTTCCGGAACTGTTGCCTCGGCCCGGCGCTGGGCCTCTTCCAGCGTGTTGATGGCAGCGTCCAGATCGAGCGTGAGAACTCGGCCGTTCTCCACAACGATCTCCCCGTCGATGATGACCGTGCTCACCGCACGATCCGCTGCGGTGTAGATGAGGCTGCGCAGCGGATCGCGCATCGGCCGCATGCCGATCGACGTCGCGTCCACCACCACGAGATCGGCCTTAGCGCCGACCGCGATGCGCCCAATATCGCGTCGTCCCAGCGCGTCGGCGCCGCCGACGGTCGCGGCATGAAAGATATCGCCTGTCGACACGGCGGCGATGTCCTCGGCTGCGAGACGCGCAACGATCGCGGCGAGCCGCATCTCCTCGAGCATATTGTGCGGGAACGTATCGGTTCCGAGCGCCATGTTGATACCCGCGCGTCGATAGCTGCCGAAATCCTCGAGCGCTTGCCCGTAGCGAGCGAAGGTGTTCGGGCAGTGCGCGACGCACGCGTTCGACTCGGCGATAAGCCTGATGTCGTTGCGCGTGTGCCAATGCAGCCAGGAATGACTGTCCACGAAAATGCAATGACCGAGAATCGTACGCGGCCGGAGCAGTCCCAGCGACGAGGCCCATTGCACGGGAGTGAGACCGGTCTTGCGGGTAAATTCGTTGAATTCGATGACGCTCTCGGCGCAATGCACCGTGAATGGCCACCCGCGCCGCTCCGCCTCGGCGAGGCTGTCGCGCAGCAGTTCCTCACTGCCGGTATCGAGGCTGTCAGGCGCCAGCATTGCCGACAGCCGGCCACAGGGATGTCTCTCGGCTGCTTCGCCAAGCCGCACCGCATCTTCGAAGTCGCGCCGGCCTGCTGTTTCGTCCCAGCGATATTTCAATTCGTGCCCATTGTCGGTGTACCAGCTGGCCGAGCTGTAAGTGCGCCCTGCATATCCGCGTAATCCGCTCGCCGCGAACTGGTCGAGCCAGCCCGGATAGTTACCCGATTGGTCGGCAACGGTGGTGACGCCGCTCAACAGCAATTCGCCGTATCCGACCGCGGCCGCCGCGAGCGAAGCCTCGCCGGTGCCGCGAAACACTCGCTTCACGTCATACATGCCGCTCATGTAAAAGCGGGGATTACCGAGTTCTTCGATGATGCCCTTGAAGATCGGCTGGACCTGCGGATGAGCATGGACGTTGACGAGGCCCGGCATCACAAAACGGCCCGCGCCTTCGATCACACGATCGGGCGAGCCCGGATATCGAGGCCCAACATACGTGATCGTACCCCCGGCGAATGCGATATCAATGTCACGTGCGTATCGATGGGACTTGCTCGATTCGTCCCACACGGCCGCCCAATCAATTTTTCGAAGACAGGTCGTGACCAATGCCAAGTGCCTCTCCATCTGAATCACTTAGTGTCTGACTGAAAAAGAA
>PLJS01000309.1 GCA_003140315.1 Hyphomicrobiales bacterium | reverse complement strand
GGCAAGGACAAGGGCGCGGTGATCGTGACCGAGCGGGTGATGCGCGAGAAGACCTCCACTGACAAGCTCTGTACGCTGGTTTCCACCACGTTCGCGCGCGGCGACGGCGGCTTCGGCGGTCCAAAGGACGGCGCGCCCGAGCCGCATCAACTGCCGACGCGCGCGCCGGACCTCACGCATGAATGCGACACGCGCGCGGATCAGGCGTTCATCTACGCGCTCTCCGGCGACCGCAATCCGCTGCACCGCGATCCCAAGGTGGCGAAGATGGCGGGATTCCCGCGGCCGATCCTGCACGGGCTGTGTACCTACGGCACCGCCTGCCGCGCGGTCATCTCCACGGTGTGCAAATACGATCCGACGAAGATCACCGGCTTCGACGTGCGCTTCTCCGCGCCGGTGTTTCCCGGCGAAACCATCCGCACCGAGATGTGGCGCGACGGCGGTATCGTCAGCTTCCGCTCGCGCGTGGTCGAGCGCAACGTGATCGCGCTGAATAATGGACGTGCCGAGATCGCCAACTAATGTCCGCCGCGCGCAACGACGAAGAGCTTGCCAGCATCCGGGCGTCGGTTCGCACGCTCTGCGCCGGCTTTCCGGGCGAGTACTGGCGCGCGCTCGATCGCGAGCGCGCCTATCCGACCGAATTCGTCCGCGCGCTGACGGAAGCCGGCTTTCTCGCCGCGCTGATTCCCGAGGAATACGGCGGCAGCGGGCTCACCATGACGGCGGCTGCGGCCATCATGGAGGAAATCCACGCGTCGGGCTGCAACGGCGCTGCCTGCCATGCGCAGATGTACACCATGGGCACGGTGCTGCGTCACGGCAACGCCGACCAGAAGCAGCGCTATTTGCCGAAGATCGCGAGCGGCGAACTGCGCCTGCAGGCCTTCGGCGTCACCGAGCCGACGTCGGGCACCGACACGCTCGCGCTGCGTACGACCGCCGTGCGCGACGGCAATGACGCTTATGTCATCAACGGACAGAAAATCTGGACCTCGCGCGCGGAACATTCCGACCTGATGCTGCTGCTCGCCCGCACCACGCCGCGCGAGCAGATCAAGAAGCGAACCGACGGCCTCTCGGTGTTTCTCGTCGATATGCATCTCGCGGCTAGCACGAGCATCAAGATCAATCCGATCCGCACCATGATGAACCACGCGACCACCGAGGTGTTCTTCGACGACCTGCGCGTGCCGGCCGAGAACCTCATCGGCGAGGAAGGCCAAGGTTTCCGCTATGTCCTCGCCGGCATGAATGCCGAGCGTATCCTGATCGGCGCGGAATGCATCGGCGACTGCAAGTGGTTCATCGCGAAGGCTGGCGCCTACGCCAAGGAACGCACCGTGTTCGGCCGGCCGATCGGACAGAACCAGGGCATCCAGTTTCCGATCGCGCGCGCCTATGCGCAGATGCGTGCCGCCGAACTCATGGTGCACGAGGCGGCCGCGCTCTACGAGCAGGGCCGCGACTGCGGCGCGGAGGCCAATATGGCGAAGCTGCTCGCCGCCGATGCCTCGTGGGCGGCCGCCGACATGTGCGTGCAGACCCATGGCGGCTTCGGCTTCGCGGAGGAATTCGACATCGAGCGCAAGTTCCGCGAGACGCGGCTTTATTCGGTGGCGCCGATCTCGACCAACCTGATCCTCTCCTATGTCGCAGAGCATGTGCTGGGCTTGCCGCGGTCGTATTAACCGCGCCGGGATGCCGCAGCGCAGCATCGGGCACGACGGCGCACCGCGCCCATGCGCATTTGCCGGCGGCGCCGAACCGCCGATCAGCTAAGGTCCGCCCGAATGCTCGACCGCCGGACCGGGATTTCCAGCGACATCGACGAGACGCCGCGCGACGAATCCGCGCGCGGTGCTCTGCGCTACGCGATGCTTGCGCCGTTTCGCGAGCGCAGCTTCCGTTTCCAGTGGCCCGCCGACCTGCTGACGTCGTGGGCCTTCGAGATGGAAACGATCATTCTCGGCTGGTACGTACTGGTCGAAACCGGATCGGTGCTCTGGCTCACCGTATTCGGCGCCATGCAATATCTCGGCACGCTGATCGCGCCGCTCTACGGCGTCGTCGGCGATCGCCTCGGGCACAAGTCGCTGCTGCTCGGCATGCGCGCCGCCTATGCGGTGTTCGCCTCGACGCTGCTGATATTCGCGCTGTCGGGGTCGATCAGGCCCTTGATCGTCATTATCGTCACGGCCTTCATGGGCCTCGTCCGCCCGTCCGATCTCGGCGTGCGCGGCGCGCTGATCGCCGAGACCATGCCGGCGAATACGCTCATCAGCGCACTCAGCATGTCGCGCACGACGCAGGACTCGGCGCGGGTCGCCGGCGCGCTCGCGGGTGCCAGCATCTTCACGCTGTTCGGCATGGCACCGGCTTATGTCATCATCACGAGTTTCTATATCGTCGGCGCATTGCTGATGCTCGGCGACACTGCGCCGGTGCGGCATGTCGAACTCGCCATGACGCCGGAGGAAGCGGCCGGAAAATCGCCGTGGCAGGACCTGAAGGAGGGCCTGGCGCACACCTGGAATACGCCCGTCCTGCTCGCGCTCGTCTCGCTCGCCTTCCTGACCAACCTTTCGGCGTTTCCGCTGACCAACGGACTGATGCCCTACGCGGCGAAGAATGTTTACGGGCTCGATCAGACCGGCCTCGGCCTCATGGTCGCCAGCTTCGCGGTCGGCTCGCTCGCCGGCTCGATCATTCTCAGCAATCTCGGTGGCGTAACGCGTCTGACCCGCACGATGATGGTGTCGTCGGTGATCTGGTACGTATTTCTGCTCGGCTTCGCGCAGGTGCCGGCGCCGTTCTACGGGATCCCGTACCTCGTCTTTGCCGGGATCATGCAAAGTCTCAGCATGGTGTCGCTGCAGATCAATCTGTTGCAAATGGCGGGTGAGAAATTCCGCGGCCGCGTCATGGGCGTGCGGATGATGGCGATCTACAGCCTGCCGCTCGGCCTGCTTGCGGCCGGCCCGCTGATCGACGCGATCGGTTATCGCGCAATGGCGTCGTCCTACGCGATCGTCGGCCTGGTCTTTACGCTGCTCATTGCTCTGCGCTGGCGTGCGGAGCTGTGGCGGGCCGCAGTGTAGCTTAGGCAGCGCCGCGCATGGGCGGCTGTTTCTCGTCGAGCATCGGCATGTCCTCCATGCGCGAGCCCGAAATGCCGGTGATCAGCCGCGTTCCACGCTGGAACGTCACGTAGTTCCAGGCCCAGTTCATCGCGACGACCAAGCGGTTGCGGAAACCGATCAGGAAATAGATGTGCGCGACGCTCCATAACAGCCAGGCGATGAAGCCCTTGAGTTTCAGAGAGCCGATCTGCGCGACCGCGCGTTTGCGTCCGATCGTCGCGAGCGAGCCAAAATCGCGATAGCGGAAGGGCGCCGTCGCCCTGCCCTCGGCACGCGCGATCAAGAGGGCCGCCACATACTGGCCTTGCTGCTTGGCGAACGGGGCAACGCCCGGCAGCGGCTTGCCGTCCGCGGCGGTCGCGAGCGCAGTGTCGCCGATCACGAAGATATCCGGATGGCCGGGCAGCGGGAGATCGGGCGCGACTTTCGCGCGGCCGGCGCGGTCGGTCTCGGCACCGACCCAGTTCCCTGCGGGCGACGCCACCACGCCGGCCGCCCACAATACGGTCCGCGCTTCGATGCGCTCACTCCCGAGAGATACGCCGGCGGCGTCGCAAGCCGTGACCGCCACGCCGAGGCGCACATCGACGCCAAGCTGCTCGAGCGAGCGCTTGGCGGCCTCCGACAGCGAAGGGTCGAACGGCGTAAGCAGCCGCGACGCCGCCTCCACCAGGATGATGCGGGCGCAGCGCGGATCGATCGAACGAAAGTCGGCGGCAAGCGCCCGGCTCGCGAGTTCCGCGATCGCGCCTGCCATCTCGACGCCGGTCGGCCCGCCACCGACCACCACGAAATTGAGGAGCCGCGCGCGTTCTTGCGGGTCCGGTTCTGTCTCGGCCTTCTCGAAGGCGAGCAGGATGCGCAGGCGGATGTAAGTGGCGTCGTCGATGGTCTTCAGCCCGGGGGCGAACGCCGCCCAGTCGTCGTGGCCGAAATAGGCGTGCTGCGCGCCGGTCGCGAGGATCAGCGTGTCGAACGCAATGCGGCGGCCTTCCGCCAAGACCTCGCGCCGCGCGACATCGACGCCCGAGACCTCGGCGAGCATGACGTTTGCGTTTTGCTGGCGATGCAGGATGCCGCGGATCGGCGAGGCGATATCGGCCGGCGAAAGCCCCGCGGTCGCGACTTGATAGAGCAGCGGCTGAAACAGATGATAATTGTGCTGATCGATCACGGTCACATCGAACGGCTTGCCGGCGAGCGCTTTCGCGACCGAGAGGCCCCCGAAGCCGGCGCCAACGATGACGACGCGGGGGCGAGCGGGATTCATGATCGACGCTCCCATCCTGGATGTCCTATCAAAATATAAGATGCCTTTGCGCGCCTTACATCGTGGACCGGACGATCCGGCACTTGAAATATCTTTGCGCAATCGACTTGATTGCCACGCCCTATAGGAACGCAGCAAGGCAGGCAGATGGCGGACAATTCAGGGTTTCGGCGTGTTCCGGCTTCGGCGATCCGGGCGTTCATAACGGATGCGCTCGCCGCCGCCGGGCTGCCGCAGGACGATGCGGCAAAATGCGCCATGCTGATGAGCGAGGCCGACCTCACCGGCGCCGATGCGCATGGCGTGTTCCGCCTGCCGCAATATGTGCGGCGGCTCAAGGCCGGCGGCTTCAACGCGCGGCCCAACATAACGGTCGCAACGTTGGCGCCCGCGACCGCGCTGGTCGATGGCGACAACGGCATGGGCCATCTGGTGATGTCGCGTGCGGCCGAAACCGCGATCGCGCTGGCGCGCGAGACCGGCGTCGCCTGGGTCGGCGTGCGGCGTTCCAACCATGCAGGGCCAGCCGGGCTTTACGCCGAGATGCCGGCCGCGGCGGGCATGATCGGGATGTACACGGCGGTCGCGAACGCCAACCACATGGCGGTCTGGGGCGGCGCCGACCCGCTGCTCGGCACCAATCCACTCGCAATCGGCGTGCCGTCCGGCGAAGGCGCGATCGTGCTCGACATGGCGACGACCGTCGTCTCTTACGGTACCGTGAAGAACTATGCGCTGCAGGGCAAATCGATGCCGCCGGGCTGGATGGTCAACACGGCGACCGGCGAGGACGTCACCGATGCGAAGCGCAGCGCCGAAGGTCTGCTGTTGCCGATCGGCGGCTACAAGGGCTCAGGCCTCGCCGTCATGCTCGGCCTGCTGGCCGGCCCGCTCAACCGCGCAGCGTTCGGACGCGACGTCGTCGATTTCAACGCCGACGACAAAAGCGAGACCAACACCGGGCATTTCATCATCGCGCTCGACATCGCGCGCTTCATGCCGCTCGACGCCTACACGGCCGAAGTCGACCGGCATATCGGCGAGCTGAAGGAGAGCAAGCGGCTGCCGGGCGTCGATGAAATCCGCATACCGGGCGACCGGCGGCGCGAATGCCACGCGGAGCGCACGCGCAACGGCGTGCCGCTCGCGCCGCCGCTGATCGCGCAGCTCGATAAGCTCGCGGCGGAGTTAGGTGTGGCGCCGCTCGCCGCGCGTTAAGCCTCCAGCGGCAGTGCCACCGGCGCCTTCCGCTTCGCAGACTCGTCCAGCGCCTTGGTCAGCATCAGCCGATTGTGCGCCTCGCGCGCGGTCGCATGCTGCGTCGGTACCCCAAGCGCGATGCGGTTGAGCCAGGAGCGCGTCTCCTCCGCCATCGGCCCGCGCAACTCACCGAGCGCCATGTCGCCAGGTGGATAGCTGCCCATGAAATCGACCAGCCGGCTCTCGTCCGGCGCATAGCCTTCGCTCTGCGCCTTCGACACCGCGAGTACGATGTCGCGATGCGTATCGTCGATCGTCAGCACGCCGGTGGTGCCGACAATGCCGACTTCGAGTGAATAGACCGCGGCCGGCCACGTCACCGGCAGCGCCCATGAGATGCTCAGATGATGCACGGTGCCGTCGGAAAACATGATCATGCCGGCGGTCGCGTCGATGCCGTGATAGAGCGGGCCCAACACCTTGTCGACCGAGCGCGCATAGCACTCAACCGCGGTTTTGCCTTCCAGGCACCACATGCAGATGTCGAGCGCGTGCGTGCCCGAGATCACCATCGGCGAGATGGTCGCCGGATTGTCGGTGCGCTTGTAGTTGTCGATCGCGACGAGGCGATTCATGAAGGCGCGCGACGTCACCAGCGTGACATCCCCGAGCGCGTTGGTGCGGCATTTCTCCTTGGCGGCGAGCCAGCGGCGGCGGAATCGCTGCGTATAGCCAACCACCGCATCGAGCTTCGCGCCTTCGATCGCCGCTAGCACCCGCGCCGATTCTTTCAAGTCGGTCGCAAGCGGCTTCTCGATCAGCATCGGCACACCGCGCTCGACGGCCGCCAGGATGGGATCGACGTGCAGGTGCTCGTCGGTCGCGATGATCGCGCAGGTGACCTCGGGCCGCGCCAGCAGCTCGGTGTAGCTAGTGGTGAGAAAATCCGCGCCGATCGTGGCGGCCACCGAACCGCCGCGGTTCGGATTGAGTTCCGCGACGCCGATCCACTCGACCGCCGGATGGCGCGCCGCGACCTCGCCGCGGAACAGCCCGACGCGCCCGCCGCCGATGATCGCTAAGCCAATTCCCTTCGCGGATTTTTTCATCGATCTCCCCCGATGCGCATGGCTGCGCCCTCTCCCCAACGGGGGAGAGGGCAACTCAAAACGCTCAACAGACGAAGTTGGGTGAGGGGGTGATCAAGTACATCCCCCTCACCCCACGTTTGTCGTTGAATGTCCGGCGATGCCCTCTCCCCCGGTGGGGAGAGGGCACAAGCGGCAATCGCCGCGCCTGTGGCTCGACCGCTCAATTGTTCAATCCCGCGCGGATCTTCAGCTTGAACTCCGCCACCGCCGAAATCGTCTCATTGGTGAGCGGCAGGTCGACCGGCTCGTTGCGATCGGCGGAGAGGTCGGCCGCCGTATAGGTTTCCATCACGCGACGCGCGCTCTCCGGCGTCACCATGACCGGCGTATTGCGGATACAGGCTTCGAGGAAGTGGAGCGTCTCGGGCCCGATGCCGCCGGCGAACACATGATCCACCATCTCGCCCGGCATCGTGGACATCGGAAACACCTGGCCGGTCTTTTCGGTGTTGAGCCAGTTGTCGCGCTGCGTGTCGTCGAGCACGAGCGCGCCTTCGGTTCCGGTGATCTCGATCCAGGTCGAGCAGTAGTTCGGGTAGCTTTCGGGGAAATTCCAGCCGCCGCCGATCATGACGACGACGCCATTGTCCATCGTGACGGTGGTGAACATCACGTCGTGCGAGCCGTTCACCGGCTCCATGTAGCCATAGGCACCTTGCGAATAGACGCGCACAGGCTTCGCGGGCTCAAGCAGCCAGAATACGAAGTCGAGGTCGTGCGTTGATTCCATCACGACGGGCGAGAGCCGGACTCGCTTGGCGATCTTCTTGCCGAGCGCACGCGACAGATGGCGGCTGACCAGCACGGACACGACCTTGCCGAGCGTGCCGTCGACGATCTTCTTCTTGGCGTACGCGATCTTGGTGTTGAAGCGCTGCGAATAGCCGATGGTGAATTTCAGATTGTTGCGCTTGGCGAGCATGATCAGCTCGTCGGCTTCCCACAGCTCCAGCGCGATCGGCTTCTCGAGCATCACGTTCTTGCCGCCCTTCAGGCAGTCGCGCGCGATCTGGTAATGATTGGCTTCGGGCGTGGTCGAGACGAACACGACCGAGATGTTCGGATTGCCGATGATGTCCTGGTAGTCGAGCGTCGCGGTCGCGGGCTTGTAGGCGGCCTTCACTTCGGCAAGACGGTCGGGTCTGATGTCGCAAAGATGCAGTTTGTCGACCAGCGCGGTGCGCGCGAGCGTTTCGGCGCGCAGGCCGCCAATCCAGCCGACACCGATACATCCCACCTCGACTTGCCTCACCTCAGCACTCCCGTTTTGTTCTTGGCGCCGGAAACGGAGCATGACAGCGTGGCTGTCCGCAACGGCTTTTTCGGCAGGCTTGACTCCAGTCCCTCTATCCCCGCCAATTTGCCGGCTCAAACAAGCGGACGCCCGATCCGCCGAGGGGAGAGCGCGTTGAAGCCCGCACCGTTCGCTTACGCGAGAGCGCGCTCGGTCGATCATGCGGCCGCGCTCCTCGGCGAGCACCACGGCGAAGCGAAGCTCCTGGCCGGCGGGCAAAGCCTGATCGCCACGCTCAACATGCGGCTCTCCAGCCCCTCGCTGCTGGTCGACATCAACCACATCCCCGGCCTCGACGGCGTCACCGTCAAGGACGGCATGGTCGAAATCGGCGCGCTGACGCGCCACGTCACGCTGGAACGCTCGGCCGAGATCGCCAAACACGCGCCGCTGATCGCGCTCGCGATGCCGCATATCGCGCATCCGGCGATCCGCAATCGCGGCACCATCGGCGGCTCGATCGCCTTCGCCGACCCGGCCGCTGAGCTCCCCGCCTGTCTCCTCGCGCTCGACGGCGAGGGCGATATCGCGGGACCGGACGGAGCCAGGACCGTCTCGGCGCAGGATTTCTTCAAGGGCCTGTTCGAGACCGCGCTAGGCCCCCACGACATCCTGACCGCGGTTCGTTTCCCGGCTGCCAGCGCGCAGACGCGCGTCGGCTTCGCCGAATTGGCGCGGCGGCACGGCGATTACGCGATGGTCGGGCTGGCGGCGGTCGTGCAGGCCAGCGGCACACGACGGACCGACGTGCGGCTCGTCTATTTCGGCGTCGGCGCGATGCCGGTGCGCGTTCGCAAGGCGGAAGATGCGCTGGCAGGTGGCTCGATCGATGACGCCGTGAAGGCGCTCGATCTCGATCCGCCCGACGACATCCAGGCGACCGGCGCCGTGAAGCGGCATCTCGCGGGCGTGCTGCTGCGGCGCGTGGCCGCCCAGCTCGCGGAGCCGCGCCTATGAGCGCCGCCGTCGCCATAACGCTCACCGTCAATGGCGAAGCCATTTCCGAATCCGTGGAGCCGCGCACCACGCTGGTCGATTTCCTGCGCGACGCGCTCGGCCTGACCGGCAGCCACGTCGGCTGCGAGCACGGCGTATGTGGCGCCTGCACGGTGCGCGTCGATGACGTGATCGTGCGCGGATGCCTCGCGCTCGCCGTGCAGTGTGACGGGGCTCACGTCGACACCATCGAGGGCGTATCGGACTCCGGCACGATCGCGGACTTGCAGCAGGCATTCCGGACCCGCAACGCGCTGCAATGCGGCTTCTGCACGCCCGCGATGCTGCTGACCGCACAAGACCTGCTCGCGCGCGGCGGCGTGCCGAGCCGCGAGACGATCCGCGAGCACATTTCGGGCAACTACTGCCGCTGCACCGGCTACCACGCGATCGTCGACGCGATCGAATCCGTCGCCAAGGCACGCGCTAACGCGCACGCCCAAGGAGCGAAGCCATGAATGAGCACACGACGCCGGCGAGCGTGTCGCAGCGGGCCGACGAGCTCGAAGAACATATGATGCACGAGCTCGAGCGCATTGTGACCAAATCGACGCTGCACTATCTCGCCGAGGGCAAGGTGACGATGGACGCGGGCGCGCCGATTCTTGCGGCAAACCCCGGCAAGCACTTCCTCATGGGCGCGGACCCGCGCCTGCCGCCGATGCCCGAGAAGCCGACGCTCGTCGACTACTTCCGCTGCCGCTTCGCCTCGCACGCGCATCTGCTCCAGAGCGCCACGCATGCGCTCAAGGCCGGGCACAACGAGAAGGTCATCCTGGCCTGCCTGCTGCACGACATCGGCGTGGTGAGCTTCATCCGCTGCGACCATGGCTACTGGGGTGCGCAGATGATCGCGCCCTATGTCGACGAAGAGGTGAGCTGGGCGGTGCGCACCCATCAGGCACTGCGCTTCTTTCCCGACGAGGCGGCGGGCTACGCGTATCCGGACATGTACCTCAAGCTGTTCGGCGACGACTACAAGCCGGAGCCCTATATCGTCGCCGAGTACGAGCGCGCGCGGAACCATAAATGGTACATGACGTCGCGCCTGATCTGCGTGAACGATATCTATTCGTTCGATCCGAACGCCAAGGTGAACCTCGACGATTTCGTCGACATCATCGGGCGCAATTTCCGCCAGCCCGAGGAAGGCCTCGGCCTCGACGACAGCCCGTCGGCGCACATGTGGCGCACCATGATGTGGCCGAACCGCTTCCTGTAAGACGATGAAGATCGCCGAGGACAATCCGCCGATCCTGACCGCGCTCGACCGGCCGAACTCCTACATCGGCCGCTCGGTGCCGCGACCCAATCTCACGCGCCTCACCGAAGGACGCGGCCAGTACGTGAGCGACGTCACGCTGCCGCGCATGATCCACGTCGCCTTCGTGCGCTCGCCGCACGCGCATGCGCGCATCGTCGGCATCGACACCGCGGCCGCGAAACAGGCGCCGGGCGTGATCGCGGCCGTCACCGGCGCGGAACTGGCCAAAGTCATCACGCCGTGGGTCGGCGTGCTGACGCATCTGAAGGGGATCAAGTCTGCGCCGCAGCACGCGATCGCGGTCGATCGCGCCTGCTGGCAGGGCGAAGCCGTGTGCGCGGTGGTGGCAAAGACGCGCGCGCAGGCAGAGGACGCGTGCGAACTGGTGGAGATCAGCTACGAGGTATTGCCCGCCGTCACTGACGCCGAGACTGCCTCGGATGCCGGAACGCCGCTGATCCATCCCGAGCTCGGCGACAACATCTGCTTCGAGCGCAAGCACGAGGCGGGCAACCCGGACAAAGGCTTCGCCGAGGCCGACGCAGTGGTCGAGGCGACGTTCCTGTTCGGCCGTCACACCGGCGTCACCAACGAGCCGCGCGCCGTGGTCGCCGATTGGAATCCTGGCGAGCAGCGCATGACCGTTTATCAGGGCACGCAGGCGCCGCACATGATGCAGAACCTGTTCGCCAAGCACCTCGGCTTGGAAGAGCAGCAGGTGCGCGTCATCACCAAGGACGTCGGCGGCTCGTTCGGCATCAAGGTGCACACCTACGCGGACGAGATGGCGACGGTCGCGCTGTCGAAGCTGTTGCGGCGTCCGGTGAAGTTCGTCGCGGATCGCCTGGAAAGCTTCGTCACCGACATCCACGCGCGCGACCATCGCGTCAAAGGCAAGGTCGGCGTCAAACGAGACGGCACGATCATGGCTTTCGAGATCGACGATCTCACCGGTATCGGGCCGTATTCGGTCTATCCGCGCACCTCCGGCATCGAGGCGAACCAGGTCGTCAACCTGACCGGCGGCCCCTACACCTGTCCGAATTATCGCGCCCGTGCGCGCGTCATGTTCCAGAACAAAAATGTGATGTGCCAGTACCGCGCGGTCGGTCATCCGATCGCGACGGCGGTGACCGAGGGCCTGGTCGATCTCGCCGCGATGAAGATCGGCATGGACCCGCTCGAGATCAGGCGGCGCAACCTCATTCCCGACGATGCCTATCCGGCGACCGCCGCCTCCGGCATCAAGTTCGAGAAGCTGTCGCACCACGAAACGCTCGCGCACATCGACGCGCTGATGAACTATGCCGGCCTGCGCGCCGAGCAAGCGCGGCTGCGCGAAAAAGGCATCTATCGCGGTATCGGCTTTGCGTCGTTCGTCGAGGTGACCAATCCGTCGGCCGCTTTCTACGGTGTCGGCGGCGCGAAAATCTCCGCGCAGGACGGCGCCACCATGAAGCTCGACGCGCAGGGCAACCTCTCAGTGCACTCCGGCGTGACCGAGCAGGGACAGGGTGCCGAATCCGTCATCGCGCAGGTCGCGGCGTCATCCTTCGGCGTGCCGATCGAGCGCGTGCGCGTCATCACCGGCGACACCGACAATACTCCCTATGGCGGTGGCACCTGGGCGTCGCGCGCGGCCGGCATCGGCGGCGAGGCGGCATGGCAGGCCGGCAAGGCGCTGCGCGCGAACGTGGTGGCGGTCGCGGCCAGCATTTTGCAGACGACACCAAGCGTGCTCGACATACGGAATGGTGTCGTTGTCGATTCCGACACCGGCCGTGAGCGCATCGGCCTCGATGAGGTCGCGCGCATCGCCTATTTCCGGCCCGACACGCTGCCACCCGGCTTCCAGGCCGAATTGATGGCGACGCGGCACTATGTCCCGCGCGCTTACGCGTTCGCATTCACCAACGGCGCGCAGACAAGCTGGCTCGAAGTCGATACCGACACCGGCTTCATCAAGCTGTTGAAGCACTGGTGCGTGGAGGATTGCGGCACGGTGATCAACCCGCAACTCGTCGACGAACAGGTGCGCGGCGGCGTGGTGCAGGGGCTCGGCGCCGTGCTGTTCGAGCACTGCCTCTATGACGAGCGCGGGCAGATGCTCAACGGCAACATGGCGGATTATCTGGTGCCGATGGCGGCCGAGATGCCCGACATCGAGGTCGGCCATGTGGTGACGCCGACCGCGGACTCAGAACTCGGCGCCAAGGGCGCGGGCGAAGCCGGCACCGCCGGTGCGCCGGCCTGCGTGATGAATGCCGTGAACGACGCGCTCAGCCCGCTCGGCGCCAAGATCATCACCGAAATGCCCATCACGCCGACGGTCGTTCTCCGGGCGCTCGGCAAGGTTTGATTAACCGGCTTTGGCGTAACGACACCATGTCAGCTATGCGCTGGCGTCGATTGACGATATCATAAGCTCACTTATTATAAGCTTCAAATTTAAGGATGTCGCCAATGCGCCCGCGCAACCCTCGCCGCGAATTTGCTTTTCTGATCAATGACGTAGCGCGACTGCTACGAACCTATGCGGATCAGCAGGCGCGCCAGTTCGGCATGACTCGGGCGCAATGGGCGGTACTCGCGCGTCTTGAGCAAGGCGAAGGGCTGAAACAATCCGAGCTCGCGGAGCTCCTCGACCTGCAACCCATTACGCTGACGCGGCTGGTGGACCGGCTCTGCACCAACGGCCTGATCGAACGGCGTGCGGATCCGAGCGACCGGCGCGCGAAGCGGCTCTATTTGACCGCCGCCGCACGGCCGCTGATGGACCGCCTCGCCGAGCTCGGCGGGAACCTGATGGCGACGGTGCTGGACGGTTTCGATCTTCCGGCCGTCGAGCGGACGATTGCCGAGCTGTCCCACGTACGAGAGAATTTGCGAAGCGTCACGTCCAGGAAATCGAGCGAAAAGACTGCGGAAAAAGCCGCAGCCGCTGCCTGAGGAACGCCATGGCCGAGAAAGTCGTCGAACTGCGGAAACCGCAGGAGGAGCTGGCGCCACCTGTCGCGGCGGCCGCGAAGCCGCGCCCGTCGCGCAAGCGGCTGCGCTGGGTGCTGCTCGTGGTGATCCCGTTGATCGCGCTTGTGGGCGGGCTTTACATGTATCTCGCGTCCGGCCGCTACATCTCGACCGACAATGCCTATGTGGGCGCGCAGAAGGTGCTCATCACGCCGGATATTTCCGGCAAGATCAGCCGGATCGCGGTCAGCGAAGGCCAGCGCGTGAATGCCGGCGACGCACTGTTCGAAATCGACGCGCTACCGTTCCAGTGGAGCGTCACGCAGGCCGAGGCGCGGCTTGCCGGCGTTCGCACCGACTTCGCCAATCTGAAGACCAACCTCGCCTCGACGACGCGCCGCATCGCGCTCGCGCGCGAGGCTGCCGATCTCAAGCAGCGCGACGTCGACCGCAAGACCACCCTTGTCGCCAATCGCACCGGTTCGCAGGTGGACCTGGACAATGCGCTTGCCGCCGTCGTCGCGGCGAAGACGCAGCTCGAACAGCTTCAGCAGCAGGAGGAGTCGTTCCGCAACCAGCTTCTCGGCAACGCCGACCTGCCGATCGAGCAATATCCGCCCTACATGCAAGCCTCCGCCATGCTCGACCAGGCCAAGCGCGATCTCGATCATGCTGTGCTGCGCGCCCCGATCGCCGGCATCGCCACGCAGGTCAGCAGTATCCAGCTCGGACGCTACGTCATGGCCGGCACGCCGGTCTTCAGCCTGATCGATGACGCCAAGCCCTGGGTCGACGCCAATCCGAAGGAAACCGACATCGCCTATCTGAGCGTCGGGCAGGCGGTCGATGTGACCGTCGACACCTTCCCGGGCCGCACCTTCAAGGGCGTGGTCGCGGCCGTCAGCCCCGGGACCGGCGCGCAATTCGCGATCCTGCCGCCACAGAACGCAAGCGGAAACTGGGTCAAGGTCGTGCAGCGCGTGCCCGTGCGCATCGAATTCACCAATGGTGAAGATGTGCGCGACCTGCGCGCCGGCATGAGCGTCACGGTGTCGATCGACACCGGCCGGCAGAATTCGCTCCTTGCGCTGCTCGGCCTCTCCAGCAAGGCGGCGGAACCGTCCAAATGAGCTCCTTCGGCGCCAGCATGTCCCCAGGGGCACGGCGCGCGATGCTGACCGTGTTCGCCATGACGGCGACCATCATGCAGGCGCTCGACACCACGATCGCCAACGTGGCGCTTCCCTACATGCAGGGCAGCCTCTCGGCCGCGCAGGACCAGATCAGCTGGGTGCTGACGTCCTACATCGTGGCGGCCGCCGTGATGACGGCGCCGGTCGGCTGGCTCTCAGACCGTTTCGGCCGCAAGAAGCTGTTCATCGTCTGCGTCGCCGGTTTCACGGTCGCGTCGCTGTTATGCGCGCTGTCGCAGAATATCGAGCAGATCGTCCTCTTTCGCCTGATGCAGGGCATGTGCGGCGCGGCACTGGTCCCGCTCTCGCAGGCCGTGATGCTCGACGCCTATCCGATCGAGCAGCGCGGGCAGGCGATGGGCATCTGGGGCGTCGGCGTGATGCTCGGGCCCATCATGGGGCCGACGCTCGGCGGCTTCCTCACCGAGAACTATTCGTGGCACTGGGTATTTCTCGTCAACCTGCCGGTCGGCATCCTGACGGTCGTCGGCCTTCTGGCGTTCATGGACGAGACCCGGCAGCAGTCGCATCTGCGCTTCGACTGGTTCGGTTTTCTGGCGCTCGGCGTCGGCATCGGCGCCATGCAGCTCATGCTCGACCGCGGCGAGCAGCTCGGCTGGTTCGATTCCCCCGAGATCGTCGCCGAGCTGATCATCGCGATCGTCGGCTTCTACTACTTCTTCGCGCACTCGTTCACGACTCCGGAGCCATTCCTGCGCTTCGTGATCTTCCGCGATCGCAATTTCCTCATCGGCTGTTTCTTCATGATGATCATGGGGCTGATGCTGTTTTCCAGCATGGCGTTGGCCGCCCCCTTCATGCAGAACGTCCTCGGCTACCCGATCATGACGACCGGCTGGCTGCTTGCTTCGCGCGGCGTCGGCACGCTGGTCGGCATGGCGATGATCGGCCGGCTCTTGCGGATGGTGGAAGCGCGCTACCTGATCCTCGTCGGGCTGACGCTCACCGCCATAACGATGTATCAGATGACCGGATTCACCGACGACACCTCGGGCCGGGAGATCGTGATCTGCGGCCTGGTGCAGGGTCTCGGCATGGGGTTCGTGTTCATCCCGCTGAGCACGGTCGCGTTTCTGTCCCTTCCCTCCCACCTGCGCACCGACGGCACCGGCATGCTGACGCTGGTGCGTAACGTCGCAAGCTCCGCCGGCATCTCGGTCGTGATCGCGAACCTGACCAGCAAGACGACCGTGTTCTACAGCCAGCTCGCCGAGCACATCTCGCCGTTCAACGATGCCCTGCAGGCGCCGGACGTGACCCGCTGGCTCGATCTCGCGACCGACCAGGGCCGCGCGCTCGCCGATCAGATGCTCACCATACAGGCCTCGATCATGGCCTATGCTAATGACTTCATGCTGCTGACGGCGATTTGCGTTTTGTCGATCCCGTTCGTGATCGCGATCGGCTCGACCGCGTCATTGCGCGGCAAGAAGGTGGCCGTCGAGGTGATGGAGTAGGCGTCGCGCCCTGCCCGTCAGAGCGACGTCAGAAACACCGCTTCGATCAGCCAGGCGAGCCAGATCGCCGGCGCCAGGAAGACACCGAACGGCACGCGGGTCGTGACGCTCACGGCGCGGCCCCCGGCGAAATGCCACACGGCGAAGAATGCCAGCGCCGCGAGCGCCGCGATCTCGATCGCAAGCGTGGTGGTCAGCCAGTCGAGCCAGACGCCCGCGACGCCCGCGAGCTTGACGTCTCCGAGCCCGATGCCATCGCGTCCACGCAGCCGCCGATAGATCAAATGCAGTCCGAGGAACAGCAGCGCCAATACCGCGCCGCGCAGGAGCGCGAGACCGACCACCTCCATGGCGGCGTGCGGCGCGAGCGCCCAGGCGTGCGCGAGCGCCAGGACCAGCGCGGCCGCGTTGAGCTCGTCCGGGATGATGAAGCGCCGCGCATCGATGATCGCGATCGCCGCCGCGATCAGCGCAAGGCCGGCGCCGAGAACGCCGCGCAGGCCCGGAACAGCGAGGATGCTGACGATGACGGCGGCGAGTGCGGCGATCCCGGCGGCGGCATTGGCCCAGTTCGCGTGCCGCATTGGCTGTGCCGCAAGGCGCTCTAGCGCTGGCGCGTGCCCGGCTCGACCACGCCCAGCCTGCCCTTCAGCTTCGTGCGCAGCTCCTCGGCCACCCGCATCGCATCGACGCCGTCGCGGATGATTTGCGGTCGGATGAACATGATGAGCTCAGTGCGGATCGTGCTCTTGGTATTGCTGCCGATCAGCTTGCCGAGGTCGAACTGATCGACCAGCGGAATACCGGAGCGGTTATTCTGCGTGGTCTCGCTGATGAGGCCCGCAAGCAGCACCGTCTGGCCGCTCGCGACCGCGATCGAGCTCTTGACCTTGCGCTGCGAGACGGTCGGCGTGAGCGAGCCGGACGTCGCCGGCGTGACGGCGCTGATTTCCTGCTCGATGTCGAGCAGGACATTGCCGTTGGAATTGACGCGCGGCACGACGCGCAGGATCACGCCCGTGTTGCGGTAGTCGATCGTGTTGACGACCGGCGCGCCGGTGCCGCTGAGCACGGTCGCGCTCGCGGTCGTGATCGGCACCTGGTCGCCGACCTGCAGCGTCGCGACCTGGTTGTCCATCACGACGACCGAGGGCGTGGACAGGACCTTGACGTCGGAAACGGTATGCAGCGCGTCGAGAATGAGCCTCGGCTCAAGTTCCGTGCCGAGCAGGAAATTGAAGCCGGGCAGCGGCCGGGTCAGGACCTGGCTCGCGGTCCGGCTCAGCACGCCCGAACCCTTGTCGGAGCCAAGCCCCAGATCCTGGCTCTTGAGGAAGAACTGGACGCCGTAGCTCAGGCTGTCGTTGAGCGTGATCTCGGCGATGGTCGCGTCAATCGCGACCTGAAGCTGCGGCCGGTCGATCTGGCGCAGCGTCTGCTCGATGATGCGGTAGCTTTCCTGGTTGGCGTAGATCAGCAGCGTGTTGTTCACGACGTCCGCCGTGATGCGCACGTTGGGCAGGACCGCTGCCGCCGCGTTAGGACTACCCGTGGTGGTTCGCCCCGGCGCGGCGAAACGGTCACCGAATGCCGCCGGCGGCGTTGCCGTACTGGGCGCGCCGGGCTGGACCCGCGCGCTCGGAATTTGCAGCGCAGAGGTCGTCGGCGCATTGCGGTCGCCGGTCGAGAGCTGGACCACGCCGGCGCCAGGCGCGATCTGGTTGGTCGGCGTATCGAGGCCGCTTGCCTGCGCGTGACCGGTGAAGACGTCGTTGAGCAGCCCCGCGATCTGCTTGGCGTCGCCGTAACGCACCCGGTAGACTCGCACCCCGGTCGAGGTCGTATCGGATTTGTCGAGCCGGCTGATCCACATCGCGGCGGTGCGCAAGAGGTTCGGCTGGCTCGTCACCACCATGATGGCGTTCATGCGCGCGACCGGCTGCAACTTGATCAGGCTCTGGCTCATCCCGCCTTCGCCGGTATCCATGATGCGCTCGAGCTCGCTGATCAGCGGCTCCGGCGTGCTGTTGCGCACCGGGTAGATACCGACCGACTGGCCGCGCATCCAATCCGCATCGAAGGTCAATACGGTATCCACGATGCTGCGGCGCTCGGCGCCGGCGCCCTGGATCAGGACGAGGTTGCGGGTCGGATCGACCCGGACCGAGCCCTGCTTTACGGCAAAACCATCGAGGAGCTTGGACAGCGTCGTCGCCGACACGAAACGCAATGGGACGACCGTGATGCCGAACCCGGCCTCGACGCGGCCCGCCGCATCGATGGTGCCGCTGCCGAGCGCGTCCGCCGTGGGGACGATGCGATAGCCGCGCCCCTCGTGCACGAGCGCGACATTGCTCATGCGCAACGCGCTTTCGAGCACGAACAGGAGGTCGCCCTTCGGCACCGGACGTCCCGACGCAAGGCTGACCGTGCCCTGCACGCGCGGATCGATGGTGTAGCCGGTACTGAGGATGTCGCCGAGGATCACCTTGGCGACCGCCGTGACCGGCGTGTTCTCGAAGTTGAGCTCAAAACCCTCGCCATCCGCGGAAGGCTGCACAGTGCCGGGCGGGAGGGCCTGCGCGCCGTTGTAGGTCACGGGGCGGGTGCCTTCGGTCGGCCCCGTCGTCGTAACCCCGGTCTGCTGCGGAAAGCGCGGCAAAAGGTCGATGGAGCGGACCTTGTCGAAGACGTCGGGACCGCGCTGGGCGTCGTCGTTCGACAGCACGTTGCAGGCCGCGACGCCTGCCGCAATACCGATGCAGGCGGCAAGGAAACCGCCGCGCACCACTCGCGAGTTACCGCCCCAACCGGACATCCCGTGCCTCACCCAGACATCGGCAGTGTCGCTCAGAGCACTCGCAGAGTCACGGTCTACCAAATTGACACGACTGCTTTTTTTGTGATAATTAACGAGCGTTCTCTCGGGCACGAATTCTGTTCTTCGCGCGATAAAGACGCTGACGTCGGCTGGGTAACTGCGTCAATGGCCGCAAATATTACAGAAGAATTTGCCATATACTTGTCGGCCAAGAGTCCGAATACTTCCGATCTATTGTCCAGGTTGAATTCCCCTAGCCGCGTCGGGGAGAAGACGCTCCGGGACCTGTGGGAAATGACCGACGTCTCGGCGAACGACTTCGCCGACGAGGTGTCCCGCTTCTACCGGCTTCCGCGCGTGGCGCTGCCGCAACTCCTCGCCGCCGCGTCCCTGGTGGGGCGCTTCTCCCGCCGATTCGTGCGCGAGACGCAGGTGTTTCCCTATGAGACCCCCAGCGGCGCCTTGAGGCTTGCGGTCGCCGACCCGAACGACGGCGCGGCGGTGCGCGCCGCCGAGATCGTGCTCGGCGGGCCGGTCGCGGTCGAGATCGCCTCCTACGAGGATATCGACACCGTCCTCAACGAGCGGTTGGGCGAGGACGAGGCCGATGCCTCGGAGGCGGGCGAGGCCTCGCTTGCGCGCGCCGATGACGACGTCGAGAGCCTGCGCGATCTTGCCAGCGGCGCGCCGGTGGTGCGCGCCGTGAACGACCTCCTGGAGAAAGCCTCCGAGCTGCGCGCAACCGACATCCACATCGAGCCGTTCCGCTCCGGTCTCGTGATACGGATGCGTGTCGACGGCCTGTTGCGTCCGGTGCCGACGCCGGCGGGCGCGCTGCCGCAGGCGCTGATCTCGCGCATCAAGATCCTCGCCGGCCTCAACATCGCAGAGCGCCGGTTGCCGCAGGACGGCGCCGCGCGGCTCAAAGTCGCGCGCTCCGACCTCGACATGCGCGTCGCCACGATGCCGACGCAGCACGGCGAGTCCGCCGTGATCCGGTTGTTGCCGCGCGACCGCGGGCTGCTCGAGATCGAGAAGCTCGGCCTCTCCGACGCCGACGAGACGATCATCAACCGGCTGCTCGCGCTCCCGCACGGCATGATCGTCGTCACCGGCCCGACCGGTAGCGGCAAGACCACCACGCTCGCCACGATGCTCACCATCCTGAACGAGAGCACGCGCAAGATCCTGACCATCGAGGATCCGGTCGAATACGAGATCCACGGCGTCAACCAGTCGCAGATCAGGCCGCAGATCGGGCTGACCTTCTCCACCGCGCTGCGCGCCTTCGTGCGCCAGGACCCGGACGTCATCATGGTCGGCGAGGTGCGCGACGCCGAGACCGCTCACATCGCGGTCCATGCCGCGTTGACCGGCCATCTCGTGCTGACGACGCTGCACACCGAAACCGCCGCCGCCGCGGTCCCGCGCCTGCTCGACCTCGGCGTGGAGGGCTTTCTGTTGAAATCGACGCTGCGCGCCGTGCTCGCCCAGCGGCTGGTGCGCATCCTGTGCGATCGCTGCAAGGTGAAGCACCCGCTGCGCGCGTCCGATCTCACCGCCGACCCGCGCTACGCGGCGCTCGGCTTTACCATCGGCGATACCGTGCACGAGCCACACGGTTGCGAGCGCTGCGGCGGCACCGGCTACCGGGGACGCACCGGCGTATTCGAGATGATCGAGATGATCGGGCCCGTGCGCGACTTGATCAAGTCGGATACCGATTCCGGCACGATCGAGCAGGCGGCGATCAAGGCCGGCGCCACCACCATGATCGACGACGCCATCGCCAAATGCCGCGCCGGAGTGACCTCGGCGGCCGAGGTGCTCCGCGTGACCACCGTGCGGTGAGCCCGTGCCGAGCTATCGTTACAAGGCGTTGACCCAGGGCGGCGAGTTGGTAAGCGGCTCGATCTCGGCGCCGACCGCCGCCGAAGTCGCGCGCCGCATCGAGTATCTCGGCCTCGTGCCGGTCGATACCGTCACCGAAGAGGTCGCCTCCGACGGCGGACGCTTCCATTTCAATCTCAATTTCGGCCAGCATGCCCGCGCCGAGGACGTCACGGTCTTCACCCTCGATCTCGCTCTCCTGCTCAAGGCCAGCGCGCGGCTCGACGACGCGCTCGAGCTGTTGTCGACCGACGTCGATATCGGGCGGCTGCGCCCAACGGTCGCGAAGATCCGCGGCAACGTGATGGCGGGCGAAAGCTTCGGCGAGGCGCTCGCGCGCCACCCGTCCCTGTTTCCGCCGATGTACGTGGCGCTCGTGCGCGTCGGCGAAGCGTCGGGCACGCTCGACCAGATCCTGCAGGTACTTGCCGACGAACGCTCGCGCTCCGAGATGCTGCGGCGCAAGCTGACCGATGCGCTGCGCTATCCGGCCTTCATCCTGTTCGCCGCGACATGCGTGCTCATGTTCTTCCTTCTTTTCGTGCTGCCGCAGTTCGCCTCCGTGCTGCGCGACTTCAACGCCAAGCTCGATCCCGTCGTCGCGACTTTCATCGCGTTGTCCGACTTCCTGCGCGCGCATGGGCAGGTGATCGGCGTGGCGGTCGTGATCGCGATCGTCGGAGGTTGGCTGCTGCTGCGCCGTCCGAAAGTGCGCATCGCCATCATGTCGATGCTGGCGCGCTTGCCCCTGATCCGTCCGGTACTGACCTTCCACCGCACGGCGTTGTTCTGTCGGAACCTGGGGGTCCTGCTCGGCAGCGCGGTTCCGCTCACGACCGCGCTGCGCATCCTCGCCGACATGATGGCGACGACCGGCGATCCGCAGATCTGGACCAGCACCGTGGAGCGGGTGCGCCACGGCGGCAAGCTGTCCGACGCGCTCGCCAACACGGCCGCGCTTCCCTCCATGGCGGTGCGCATGTTACGCTTGGGCGAAGAGACCGGGCAGTTGCCGATGCTCGCGGCGCGCGTCGCCGAGTTCTACGAGGCCAAGCTTCAGCGCAGCCTCGATCGCGTGGTCGCCATCGCGGGGCCTCTGGCGATCATAACGATCAGCATCGTGGTCGGCGGCCTGATCGTATCGGTGATGACGTCGCTCTTGTCGGTCAGCCAGATCGTCGGGTGAGAGGCGGCACGGCATGGACATGTTTGGCGTGCGGGAAAGACGGAGCGCGAACGCGCGGCGCGGCCAGCGCGGCTTCACGCTGGTCGAATTGCTGGTCGTGATCACGATCATCGGCCTGATCATGGGGCTCGTCGGCCCGCGGGTGCTCAATTACCTGAGCGAGTCGAAGACCAAGGCGGCGAAGATCCAGATCGAAAGCCTCTCCAGCGCGCTCGACCTCTATTATCTCGATGTCGGCCGTTATCCGTCGAGCTCGGAGGGCTTGGTCGCGCTGGTGAAGCGCCCCGGCAGCACGACGGCGTGGAACGGGCCGTATCTGAAAGGCGGGCTCGTTCCCGCCGATCCCTGGGGCAACCCTTACGTTTACCGCTCGCCGGGAGAGCACGGAACCTATGACATCATCTCCTACGGCTCCGATGGGACGGAAGGCGGCACCGGCGCCGCTGCCGACATCACGAGCTGGACGCGCTGACGCTGCGAGCTGCGAAGCGGGCTTCACGCTGATCGAAGTCGTGTGCGCGCTCGCGATCATTGCCATTCTCGCCGCGATCGTGGTTCCGGCGCTCCCGCGCGGTACCTCGCGTGTGCGGCTCGAGTCCTATGCGGTGGAGACCGCTGCGATGCTGCGCGCCGACCGCAATGCCGCCATTCGCGGGCGCGCGCAGGTCGCCACGCTTGTCGATCCGATGGCACGATCGATCCGATCCGGCGCGACCGGGCGCGTCATCCGGCTGCCGGACGACGTGACGTTCGATGCGGCGCTCGCGGCGCGCTGCAATCAGCGCGTCGACGGCACGACCATCCGGTTCTTCGCGTCGGGAATGTCGTGCGGGGGCGTCATCGCGCTGACGCGATCGGGTAGCGGCTATGAGGTGCGCGTCAATTGGTTGACGGGAGGCATCGAGATTGTCCCGCGCGACCAGATCTAGCGACGTGGAAGTGGAGCAGCGCCGGCACGCACGACGCAGGCGGCGCGCGACGGCAGGATTCACGCTGATCGAAGTGCTGGTCGCGCTCTCGATCCTCGCCGTATCGCTTGCCGCGATCGGCTCGCTGATCGCCGTCACGGTGCGCGGCGCACGGTCCATGCCGGCGCGCCTCGCGCTGGTCGAGACCGCGCGCGCGATCATGACCGGCCTGCCGGATCGCGACGCGCTGGAGATTGGCAATTTCTCCGGCGAGCTCGCTGGCCACCGCTGGCGCGTCGACGTGCTGCCGTTCTTTTCCAATTTCAGCGACCCGCAAAAGCCGAGCGTCTGGATGCCGCAGACCGTGGTCGTCCGGGTCGAGTCGCCGTCGGGCCGCATCGTTCAGCTCAACACCGTGCGCATCCGGCGAAGAAGCGCCCAATGACGGCCCGCGCTCGCCGAGCCCGTGTCGCGGGCTTCACCTTGATCGAGATGCTGATCGCAACCGCGCTGCTGGGCGCGATTCTTGCGGCGCTCGCCACCGTGACGGCGCAGTGGCTGCCGAACTGGAACCGGGGCATCGACACCGTACAGCGGACCGATCTCGTCGGGCTCGGTCTCGAGCGCGCGGTCGCCGACGTGGCAGCGGCCGAGTTCGTGCCCGGAGGCCGCGAGTTCCAGCTTCCGGTGTTCGACGGCAGCGAATTGTCGATTACCTTCGTGCGCGCGGCGCTCGGCCCGAACACCCACTCCGGTCTCGAGCTTGTCCGCATCGCGGAAGTCGGCGGCGAACGTGGGCCGGCACTTGTGAGGACACACGTGCGTTACGTGCCGGTGACCGCCGAAACCGTGAACGATCAGCCGGCCTTCACCGATCCGGTCGTGCTGCTCCGCTCACCCTACCGGGCGACGTTCTCGTATGCGGGACGGGACCGGGTGTGGCGCAACACCTGGCTTGGCGAAAAGGAACTGCCGCGGGCGATCCGCATTCAAATCCGTGACGCCGCGACCGACCGGCCGTTATCCGTTTCGACCGCCGCCATGATCCACGCCGAGATGCCGGCGGATTGCGTGCTGGCCGAAGCGATCAACGACTGCCTCAATCGCGATCGGCGCAACGACGATACCGCGCGGCCCCAATGATCGACACGATCCCCATCCGCATGAGCGATCACGCGGCACCGCCGGCCGCCGAGCCAGATGGACGCGACGGCTTCATCGTGGTCGCGGTCCTGTGGATCCTCGGCGCGCTCGCCACGCTCGCCACGATCTATGCGGTCTATGTCATCGACACCGCGGCGTCCTTTGCGGTGCACGACGAGCGGCTCAAGGCCGACGCGCTGTTTTCGGCGAGCATCGAACTCACCGCGGCGCAGCTTGCCTCGACGCCGGGAGCGCCGAGCAGCGGCCGGTTCCGCTTTCGCCTCGGCGACGCCAATGTGGCCGTCGACTTCGTCGCCGAAAACGCCCGCATCGATCTCAACGCGGCGCCGAAGCAACTCCTCGCCGGATTGTTCGCCGGCCTTGGCGCGCCGCCCGGCCTCGCGGAAGTCTACGCCGACAGCGTGATCGCCTGGCGCACGCCGCCGCCGACGGACGGACCGAACGCGGCCGCCGGTTATCGCACCGCCGGCATATCCTATGCCCCGCGCGGCGCGCCGTTCCCGCACCCCGGCGAACTCGCGCTGGTCGCCGGCCTCCCCGAGGCGCTGGTCGACCGCGCGATGCCGTTCGTCACCGTCTATAGCGGCGTTCCGCAGATCAACATCCTGGATGCTGCGCCCGAGGTGCTCGCCGCGCTGCCCGGCGTGGATCCGACGCTCCTCCACACCATCCTTGCCCAGCGCGAGGCAGAACCGCAGAATGCCGCGCGGCTGGCGGCGATGCTCGGTCCCGCCCAGGCCCTGGTCGCGAACCAGGGCAGCAAGGCCGTGCGGGTGACGCCGCGCATCGTGTTCGACGACGGGCAACGCATGAGCGCGGACATCGTGATCTTCCTACTCGACAACGGCACCGAGCCCTATCGCGTGCTGTCGTGGCGCGACAGCTCCGACGATCCGGCGGATGAGCCGCGAAGGTCGCGCGCGCGATGACGGCGATCGGCCAGATCGCGGAGCTGTTCGCGCGCTGGGTCGACGCCGTCGTGGCTTTCGTCGTCGGCATCCTCAGGCGATTTACCGCCTCGAATACGGTCGAGATCGTCGAAGAGGCCGACGGCGCGTTCACGGTGCAAAGGGCCGGCGGCGCCGCGCAGTCGGTACGGATCGCCGAGGGCCACGTGACGAGCGCTCATCCCGACAGCGTGCGCAAGATGCTGCACGGCAGCCGCGCCGATGTCGTGCTGCGGCCGGCGCGCTTCATGTTTCGCCCGCTGGAACTGCCGCAGCGCGCGGCCGAATTCATCGATGGCGTAGTCCGCGCCCAGATCGATCGCCTGACGCCCTGGAGCGCCGCCGACGCAGCGTTCGGCTGGAGCGCTCCGGTGGCGGCCGGCACCGATCGGATCGCCGTCACGGTCGCGGCGACCGCGCGCGCGCTGGTGCTGCCCTACGTGCAGGCGCTGACCGCGCTTGGCGCGCAATCGGTCGCGGTCTCGGCGGTGCGGCCCGGCCTGGATGCCGCGTCCGCGCCGATCAGGGTCTTGGAGCAATCGGCCGGCGGCGCGCTCGATGCCCGCCGCGTGCGCCGGACCGTCGTCGCGGTGCTCATCGTCGCGGCGCTTGCGGCAGCTCTTTCGTTCGCCGCATCCACGGTGGTGACCGCCAATCTCGGCGCGCGGCAGGATGAGCTCGCGCGCCGCATCGCGGAGCGCCGCGCCGCGATCCGCAGCGGACGCGAGCGTGGCGACCTCGCCGCCACCCCGCTGCGCGCGCTGGAGCGGCGCAAATATCAGTCGCCGTCGACCGTGATCGTGCTCGACGTGCTCTCGCAGATCCTGCCCGACCACACCTATGTGATCGAGCTGCGCGTCGAGGGCGACAAGTTGCGCGTGACCGGATTGACGCGCGACGCCCCCGGCCTGATCCGCCTGATGGAGCAGAGCCCGCTGTTCAGCCGCGCGACCTTCTTCGCGCCGACGACGCGGTCGCCCGACGATCCGGGCGAGCGTTTCCACATCGAGGCGCACATCGAACCCACGGCGGCGCCGCGCTCATGACGACCGGCCCCTCCCTTCCTCGTTATCTCACCGCGCATCCGGCCGCGGCGGCCGCGAGCTACGCCGCACTGATCGCCGCGCTGCTGTTTGCGGCCTGGAGCGGCATCGCGGAGGTGACTGCGCGGCAACAGGCTGTCACCGCCGCCGAGGATCTGCTCGCGCAGCTCGAAGGGCGCCAAGCGCCGGTGCTCGGCGGACCCGGCGCGCCCGCGACGGTCGCGCCAGCCGGATCGCCGTTTCTCGAAGGCCAGACCGTGACGGTCGCGGGCGCCGCGTTGCTGCAGCGCGTCGCCGAAGCAGTCACGCGCGCGGGCGGCAATGTGCTCTCCACGCAGGTGGAACTGCAGGATACGCAAGCGAAGGGCGGCTTCATCAGCGTGATCGCAAGCTGCGAGGTGGAGCAGGCGTCCTTGCAGCGCCTGCTCTACGACCTCGAATCCGGAATGCCCTTCCTGTTCATCGAGCAGCTTGTCGCACAGGCGCCTCAGGCCACGATCGAGCAAGGAAACGGCCGCATGCGCATCCTGCTGTCGGTCGCGGGCCAATGGCGGGATGCGAAATGACCCGGCATCGCGCAACAACCCGCGTCGGGCTTGCGGCGATCCTCCTCGCCGGCGCCGCGACCGCGTTCGCCGCGAGCCCGCCGAACTCGCTCGACATCCAGCCGAGCGGCGTGACGCCCCCGCCGGTGGACATGCTTCAGACCGCGCCCGCTCCGCAAGCGCCGGATCGGCCGCGCGAGCCGAGCGGGAACCCGCTCTGGGCGATCCCGCTGTCGTCATTGTCCGCGACACGCGACCGGCCGCTGTTCTCGCCCGCGCGGCGCCGGCCGACGCCCCCCGCCGTCGCCGGTCCGACGCGTGTCGACCCGGTGACGGCGGCGGCGCCGGCAGCCTCCGACCGTCCGCTGCTCACCCTCGTCGGAGCGGTCGTTGGAGACAATGGCGGCATAGCGATCTTCCTCGATCAGACGACCAACGACGTCGTGCGGCTGAAGACCGGAGAGAGCCGTGCGGGCTGGACGCTGCGCTCCGTGAAGGGCCGCGAAGCGACGCTGCAGAACGACCGGGTTACCGCAACGCTCGTCCTCCCGGCGCCGAACGGCCTTGCAGCCCCGGGTGCTCCGCCCGCTCTGGGGGCGCCACGTCCCCCGGGTCCGGCCCAATTCGTGCCGGGCCAGCCGCTGCCGCCCGGATGGACCAGGACGCCGGACGGAAACATCGTCAACACCGAGTGAGTGCAATCCAATAGGACCGCGATCCACCCTGGACCTGCGGCCGTCAGCCCCTATCTTCAAAGTCACGGCGCACGCCGTTTTCCCTCCAGGAGTTGTCATGAAATTCGGTGTCGGCCAGCCCGTCAGGCGTTTCGAGGATCAGACCCTAATCACCGGCAAGGGCCGCTATACCGACGACATCGATCTGCCCAACATGGCGCACGCCTATGTGCTGCGCGCCCCGGTCGCGCACGCAAACATAAAGCGCATCGACGCAACGGCGGCGCGCACGATGCCGGGCGTGGCTCTGGTGCTGACCGGGCAGGACGTCGAGGCCGATAAGCTCGGCAATGTTCCCTGCAGCGCGGCGCTGAACAATCGCGACGGCTCGCCGCGCCATGATACGCCCCGGCCCGTGCTGGCGGTCGGCAAAGTGCGGCATGCGGGCCAGCCGGTCGCGCTGATCGTCGCCGAGACGCTGCTGCAGGCACAGGACGCCGCGGAGGCGATCGAGATCGATTATGAGTCACTGCCCGCCGTGACCGACGCGCGCGCCGCGCTCGCGAAAGGTGCGCCGCAACTGTTCGACTCCATTCCGGGCAATCTCGTCTTCGATTGGGACAACGACACCTCGGATTTCGCCGCCGTGGACGCGGCCTTCGCCAAGGCCGCGCACGTCACCACGCTCGACATGGTCAACAACCGCGTGGTCGCGAATTCGATGGAACCGCGCAACGCGATCGGCGACTGGGATGCCGAAAAGAGCCGCCCGGTGCTCTACACCGGCACGCAAGGATCGCATTTCGTGCGCGATCCGCTCGCCGAGATCGTCCTGAAGATGCCGAAGGAGACGCTGCGCGTGGTGACGCCGCCGAACGTCGGCGGCGCTTTCGGCATGAAGGCCTTCGTCTATCCCGAGCAGGCGCTCGTGGTGTGGGCCGCCGGCAAGCTCAAGCGTCCGGTGCACTGGCAGTCGGACCGCTCCGAAGCCTTCCTCTCCGACAACCAGGGCCGCGACCATTTCACCCACGCCGAGCTCGCGCTGGATGCCAAGGGCAAGTTCTTAGGCCTGCGCGTCTCGCTCGTTGCGAATATCGGCGCGTATCTCTCGCCGATGGGCGCATTCGTGCCGACCCGGTCGACCGATCTGGTGGCTGGCCTCTACACCACGCCCGCGATCGCCATCAACGTGAAGGGGGTGTGCACCAACACCGTGCCGGTGTGCGCTTATCGCGGCGCCGGGCGCCCCGAAGCCTCCTACCTGATCGAGCGCCTGGTGGATGCCGCGGCGCGCGACCTGAACATGGCGCCGGACCGCATCCGTCGCATCAATCTCATCAAGCCGAAGCAGATTCCCTACACGTCGCCGACCAAGCTCACGTTTGATTCCGGCGAGTTCGAGACCGTGATGGATCTCGCGATGGAGAACGCCGACTGGAAGGGCTTTAAGGTCCGGCGCCGCGAGAGCCACAAGCGCGGCATGCTGCGCGGCATCGGTATGGCGACCTATACGGAACGCTGCGGCGGCGGATTTCCCGAAACCGCCTCGATCGAGTTCAAGGGCGATCACGTCGAGCTGGTGATGGGTAACCAGGAATACGGCACCGGGCTCGTGACCTCATACAAGCAGATCGTGTCCGACCGGCTTGGCATCGACGCCGACCGGATCACGGTGGTGTATGGCGACAGCGACCGCAGCCCACGCGGCCTCACCGGCGGCTCGCGCGCGCTCCCGGTCGGCGGATCGGCGCTGCACGTGGCCTCGCTGAAGATCATCGACAAGGGCAAACAGATCGCCGCGAACCTGCTAGAGGCCGCAGCCGTCGACATCGAATACGGCGACGGCGAATTCCGCATCGTCGGCACCGACCGCAGCGTCGACCTGTTCGCGGTGGCCAAAGCCGCGGACGATCCCTTGAAGCTGCCGCCCGACATGGAGGCAGGCCTCGACACCACGCAGGCGCACAATCCGTCCGCGCCGACCTATCCGAACGGCTGCCACATCATCGAAGTCGAGATCGATCCCGACAGCGGCGTCACCACGGTCGAGCGCTATACGGTGGTCGATGACTTCGGCGCCGTGATCAATCCGATGCTGCTCGAGGGCCAGGTGCATGGCGGCATCGTGCAGGGGCTCGGACAGGCGCTGCTGGAGGAGACGGTCTACGACAACGACTCCGGCCAGCTCCTGTCGGGCACGTTCATGGACTACGCCATGCCGCGCGCCGACAACCTGCCGAACTTCTCGTTCTCGACCCATAACGTGCGCTGCAAGGCGAACCCGCTCGGCATCAAGGGCGCGGGCGAAGCCGGCGCGATCGGCGCGCCGCCTGCGGTCATCAACGCGATCGTCGATGCGCTGCGTACCAAGGTGGACATCCGCCACATCGACATGCCGGCAACGCCGAGGCGGGTGTGGGAAGCGCTGTACGGGGCGTGATAATTTACTTTCGCTGAAGCGCGGCCCAGACGCGCGCGGGCGTCGCCGGCATGACGAGGTGCTCGATGCCACGCGCGGCGAGCGCATCCATCACGGCATTCAGCGCCGCGGGCAGCGCGCCCGCGACGCCGGACTCGCCCGCGCCCTTCACGCCGAGCGGATTGGTGGTGCACGGCACGCCATGATGCGCGGTGCGGAGAGGCGGCATGTCTTCGGCGCGCGGCATGATGTAATCCATGAAAGACGCGTTGATGAGCTGCCCGTCCTCGCCGTAGATCACTTGCTCGCCGAGCACCTGTCCGAGCCCTTGCGCGATGCCGCCGTGCATCTGCCCATCCACGATGGCCTCATCCACGATATTGCCGACATCGTCGACCGCCGCGTATCCGACCACGGCGACCACGCCGGTCTCGGGATCGATCTCGACCTCGCAGACGTGACAGCCGTTGGGAAAGCTCATCTGCGGGGAGACGAACTCCGCGACATTGTCGAGGCCGCCTGCGAGTTCTTCGGGCAGTTCGCGGATCGCGCGCGCCTTGGCGGCAAGCTCCAGGATCGGCATTTGCAGGTCCGTGCCCTTGACGGTGAAACGTCCGGCCGCGAACTCGACATCGCCGGCCGCGACTTCGAACAGGTGCGCCGCGACGCCACGTCCCTTCTCGATGGCGGCATCGCATGCGACCACGCCCGCGCTGCCCGCCATCATCAGCGAGCGCGAGGCGACCGACGGCGTGCCCTCGGGCACCTCGTCGCTGTCGCCTTCGATGAGCCGCACCGCGTCGACCGCGACCCCGAGCTTGGCGGCGATGACCCGCGGCAAGGTCGAGAGATGCCCCTGCCCGATCGCCTGCACGCCGAGCCGGATCGCGACGCTCGTGTCGGACTCGAAGCGCAAGTCGGCCTTCTCGTTGAGGATGCCGCCGGCGACTTCGAGGAAGCAGCACATCCCGATGCCACGGAGCCTGCCGCGTTTCTCCGATAGCCTGCGCCGCGTCTTGAAGTTCTTCCAGTCGGCGAGCGCGAGCGCCTTGTCCATGATCGTCTCGAACTCGCCACCGTCATAGATCGGGCCGTTCGGCGTCTTGTAGGGCATCGCGGCGGACGGAATGAGGTTGCGCCGCCGCAACTCAACGCGATCGATACGCATATGCATCGCAGCGCGGTCGATCAGCCGCTCGATCACGATGATTGCCTCGGGCCGTCCTGCTCCGCGATAGGGCCCGAGCGGCGCCGTGTTGGTGAGCACGAGCTTCACGCCGATGTGGATCGTCGGGAAACGATAGACGCTGGAGAGGCAGTTCTTGGTGTTTGCCGTTCCGAAGATCGCGGCGAATTGCGTGGTGGCGGCGCCGAGCCCGACGAAGGTGCGCACGCGCAGGGCGAGGAACCGTCCCTGCGCATCGAGCGCGAGCTCACCTTCGAGCACGCCGTCGCGGCCCGCATTGTCGGAGAGAAAGCTTTCGGTGCGGCTGTTGCACCACTTCACCGGCCGCTTCACCTTGCGCGCCGCATAAAGCACGGCCGCGTATTCCGGATAGCACTGCGCCTTCATGCCGAAGCCGCCGCCGACGTCATGCGTCAGTACGCGGATCGTCCGCGGCGGCACGCCGAACACACTGGCGAGCAGCTTGCGCACGATCGCGACGCCCTGCGTGCCGGCGATCAGCGTATAGCGCTGTGTCGCTTCGTCCCAGGTGCCGATGCCGGCGCGCGGCTCCATCGTGACCGGCGCAAGCCGGGTATCGAGGAGCCGCACGCGCTCCACATGCGCGGCCGCCGCGAACGCGGCGTCGACGGCCGTCTCGTCGCCGTCGGCCCAGTCGAGCGCGACATTGCCCGGTCTCTCCGGCCACACCGCGGGCGCGTCCGGCGCCATCGCCTGCTCCACCGCGATGACGGCGGGCAGTTCCGCATAGTCGATCGTGATGCTTTCAGCTGCGTCCTGCGCCTCGGCAAGTGTGTCGGCCACCACCATCGCGACCGGCTCGCCGACGAAGCGGATGCGCTCGGTTGCGAGCACCATCATCCCGGCCGCGAACATGGGCTTGCCGTCACGCCCGATAGCACTCGCGACCGGAGGGATTGCGCCCACACCGTCAGCGGCGAGATCGCGCCCGGTGAAGACACCGAGCACGCCGGGAAGAGCACGCGCGGCGCTCGTGTCAATGTTTTTGATCGTCGCATGCGCGACCGGCGCGCGCACGAACACCGCGTAGGCCTGGCCCGGGACATTCACGTCATCGGTGAAACGTCCCTGCCCGCTGACCAGCGGCGGATCCTCGCTGCGCGACGTGTGGCGGCCGCTGCCAAAGCGCATCGCGCTCGTGTTCATCGACCGATCATGATGAAAGCCAGAACGCCGGGCAAGCCGATACGAGCGCGCGAACGCCCGACGTCACCGCGGCGCTTCGGCCACCGGATCGCGCTGCGCCACGTGCTCGTGGTCGAGCCGCCGCCGGAACGCCGAAGGCCGGCAGTCGGCGGCCGGCTGATAGAACACGTCATAGCGCCGCACGGCGTCGGCGAACGCCTCCACGTCGCTGTCTTTCTTCACCTCGAGCGCATCGAAGCCCGCGCGCACCAGAAACAGGAACTGGTCGCGCAGCACCTCGCCGGTCGCGCGCAATTCGCCGCGAAAGCCATAACGTTCTCGTAGGATGCGCGCCTGGCTGTAGGCACGGCCGTTGCGGAAATTCGGAAACACCAGCGCCACCAGCGAAAGCCGATCGAGATACGGGGCAAGCTCCGCCACCGGGCGATTGTTCGGCCACAGCACGCCGGTCGGCGCCTGGCGCGACAGAAGCTCCGCGCTGTCGGCAAGGAACCGCGCCGCCGGCAGCAGCACAGGCACGCCGTCCGGCACCGGCGCGTCGTCGAGCACCCGCATGAACCGGTCTTCGATCACCCGGCCAGCCTTAACGAGCCGCATAGACGCGCTCCCGGAATGGCTCGACGCCCACGCGCTTGACCGTGTCGAGAAAGATCTCGTCGGGCCGCTCGCGCAACTCGACATAGGCCGCGACCACGTCCTCGACCACGTCGGCAACCTCCGCGTAGGGCACCGCCGGTCCGAGCAGCGCGCCCAGCCGCGCGTCCTCGTCCGCCTGGCCGCCGATCGTGATCTGGAAGAACTCCTCGCCGTTCTTCTCGACGCCGAGCAGCCCGATGTGGCCGACATGGTGATGGCCGCAGGCATTGATGCAGCCGGAAATGTTGATGTGCAGCCGGCCAAGATCGCGCGCGGAGTCCAGGTTGCGGAAACGCCGTGTCAGTTCCTGCGCCACGGGAATCGAGCGCGTGTTCGCGAGGCTGCAATAATCGAGCCCCGGGCACGCGATGATGTCGGAGACGAGCCCGACATTCGGCGTCGCGACCCCGACGGCGTCGAGCGCGCGCCACAGCGCAGGCAGGTCGCGCTGCACCACATGCGGCAGCACCAGGTTCTGCTCGTGCCCGACCCGGATCTCGCCGAACGAGTAGCGGTCGGCGAGGTCCGCGATCGCGTCCATCTGGCCGGCGGTCGCGTCGCCGGGAGGCCCGCCTTCGGGCTTGAGCGACAGCGTGACGATCGCATAGCCCGGCGTTTTGTGATTGGCGACCGCATTACCCACCCAGGCGTCGAAGCGCTTGTCCGCGCGGCGGGCGTCGGCGAGCATACGCGGTGAGTCCTCCAACACCTCGTAGTCGGGATACTGAAAGCGCGCCTTGATATCGGCGATCATCGCCGGATCGAGCGCCAGCACACCATCCCGGATCGCCTGCCATTCGGTCTCGACCTGGGCGGCGAAAGCCTCGGCGCCGAGCTCGTGCACCAGGATCTTGATCCGCGCCTTGTAGATGTTGTCGCGCCGGCCGTACTGATTGTAGACGCGGATGATCGCCTCGACGTAGCTCAGGAGATCGCGTTTCGGCAGGAACGGCTTGATGGTCTTGCCGATGAACGGCGTGCGGCCAAGCCCGCCGCCGACGATGACCTCGAACCCGACCTCGCCGGCACCGTTGCGGCGCATGCGTAAGCCGATGTCGTGCACCTTCACGGCGGCTCGGTCATGCGTCGCCGCCGTCACGGCGATTTTGAACTTGCGCGGCAGGAACGAGAACTCCGGATGCAGGGTCGAGTGCTGGCGCAGGATCTCGGCGAAGACCCGCGGGTCCTCGATCTCGTCCGGCGCGACGCCACCCCACTGGTCGGTGGTGATGTTGCGCACGACATTGCCGCTGGTCTGCATGCCGTGCATCCCGGCGCGTGAGAGATCCGCCATCGCGTCCGGCAATTCGTCGAGCTTGATCCAGTTGAACTGGAGGTTCTGCCGCGTGGTGAAATGGCCGTAGCCGCGATCGTAGCGCCGCGCCACGTGCGCGAGCATGCGCATCTGCTCTGAAGAAAGCGTTCCATACGGGATCGCGATCCGCAGCATGTAGGCGTGAAGCTGCAGATAGACGCCGTTCATCAGGCGCAGTGGCTTGAACTCCTCTTCGGTCAACGCGCCCGAGAGCCGCCGCGCGACCTGATCGCGGAATTCGGCCACGCGCTGGACGACCAAGGTGCGATCGAATTCGTCATAGCGATACATGGCTCAGCGTCCCGCGTCCGTCGGCGGCGCGACGGTCGGCCCCGTGAGGCGGATGCTCTCGCGCAAATTGGCGGGCCGTACGGCGCCGTCCGGCTCAACGCGCACGGGCGCCACATAGGCGCCGACAGCGCCGATATCGTCGGCAACGCCGCCCTCCAGCAACACGCTAGCCGCGGGCGCCGTGGTGACGACCGCGGCGTCTTCGAGATCGGTGCTCCAGCGGCTGTCTGCCGTCCGATAGATAACGGCACCATCACCCAGCCGGTTCGCCGTGACAACGACCGGGCCGCTGATCTTGAGCTTCTGCTGCAACGGCGAGGTCATGGCGGGCGAGCGTCCGGGGTGGGTCGTCGTAGATTAGAGAAATATTATTCTATATAGATGCTGAAATGCGGTCACAAATAGAAATATATTTTATTATCTGCTCAAATCATATGACCATTGTTCTGAAATGACGTGATTGAACGAACGCTTTCGACTGTCGTCCCCCGTGGGACGCGGACCACGTGGCCGGCGCAACCTCCCATTCATCTGCCGAACCGTCGGACGCGTCCCCGGCGACCCCGCCGCGCCCCATGCCCCGCGTTCGTGACCCACGATGAATACGGGACGTCATCTGAAATAAGCAGTTTCACTTACAGTATAACGCCGTAAGCAGAAGAAACTATACTTTATCATCTTAACTCTATTCTGTATCATGTCTGTAACCACGTTCTGAATACTGTATAAAAACAACACTTTTCCGCGTGTTCTTAACCTCAGCATGCGACTGTGCTCGCGGGGCTAAACCAAAGGGGGCCGCCATGGCCGCGGACATCTTCGCGGAGCGTTTGGCAAAGATTCGCATTCGGTTCGTCGCGGCGCTTCCCGCCAAGATCGCCGAGAGCGATGCCGCGCTACCGGATCTTGCCGGCGATGGAACAGCGAGCGTGGCCGCAGTCGCCGACACCTACCGCCGTCTGCATGGGATTGCAGGCACCGGTCCGACGATCGGCTTCGCCGCGACCGGACAGGCGGCTCGCGAAGCCGAGGCGGTGATGATCGAGGCCTACCGGTCTCAGCGCGCGCTGACGTCGGGTGAAGCCACAAGCCTGAAGGACGCGCTCGCAGCGCTGCGTCAGGCCGCGGAGACAGAACTTCAAGCCATCAGTATCGGGGGGTAATAGTGTGATGTTGCGTAAGCGTAGCGTTTTCGTCTTGTGCTCTTTTCTTGCCGCGCTCGGCGTCCATACCGCGGCCGACGCGCAGCCCCGCCCCAAGGCGCGGCCGCAGACTCAAGCTGCCGTTCCGGCACCTGAGCCAGCCGCGGCGCCCGCTGCAGAGCCCGCGGCGCGCCCTCGCCCCGGCCAGTTCGTCGCCGCCGTCACGCTGGCCGATATCGGCTTTGCGACCGGCTTCCGTTTCGCCAATCTCGGCGGCCGCCGCGAGGTCTTCGTGCCAGTGTCACAGGGCGCCGACATCACGGCGAGCGAGCTCGTTCTCTCGCTCGATGACGTCAGCGCGCACGACGCCAAGCGCAGCCTGGAAATCCTGATCAACGACCGGGTCGTCGCGGCGATCCCGCTCGACGGCCGTCATATGGGACAGATCGTGCGCGTACCGCTCGCGGGCGCCAAGCCTCGTGACGGCTTCCTCAAGTTCGCATTCCTTTATTCCGGCGCCGCTACGCAGGACCGCTGCATCGACGTGCGTTACGTCGGTGACAGCCTGACGATCCGTCCGGAATCCGCGCTCGAAATGGACGTCGATTTCCCCGGCCAGCCGGACGTCGGCACCACGGCCGCGCTGATGCCGCGCGACGTCGCGGTCGTGCTGCCGCGTCGCCCGCTGTCACCCGCCGATATTGCGACCGCGCTCACGCTCGCGCGCTCGCTCGCCGCATCGGGACGGCGTGTTCTCTTCCATCACGGCTTCGAAACACTGCGCGACCAGATCAAGCAGGCGGACGCCAAGCGCTGGACGCGCGGCATCATCGTCGTCGGCTCTCTTGAGGAGGCCGCCGACCTTCTCGACGCTCCCCTGGTCACGGTCGCCGGCACGGTGCCGGCCTTCGGTACGGTTGCGGCGGTCCGCATCGGCGGATTCCCAGCGCTGCTCTTGTCCGACGTTACCTCGGCGCGCGCCGGCCGCTTGTTCGCAAGTTCGGCGCTCTCGGCGACGCGCGGCGTTCCGGCCGCTTCCGTCGGCGAAATCGCAACGCCGAGCGTGCCGACCGATCGCATCAGCTTCGACCGCCTCGGCCTTGCGCCCGCGCAGGTCGACGTGTTCGGCCGCGCCGATCTGTCCGTGACCATCGCGACGCGTGCGCTCCCCGCCGAAACACAGGCCGCGCGCCTCATCCTCGACGTGATGGTGGCTCCCGACGGCGCCGGCGAGAAGGCCGTCGTCTCGGCTTACGTGAACGAACGCCTGCTCGGCAGCACGGTCGCGGCGACCGGCGAGCCGACACGCCTCGACCTCGCACTGCCCGAAGGACTGGTCGGAACGACCGCCAATGTCCGCGCGGTGGTCCAGCGCCGCAGCGCGCAGGGCGACTGCCGCTTCGAGCCGCAGGGCTATCCGGCGCAGATTCTCGCCTCCAGCGTCGTGGTGCTGGCGAGCGCGGCCGGTCCGGCGCACGACTTCTCGGATCTCGCGGCGCGTTGGGCCAACGGGATCGACGTGCTGATCTCCCGCACGCTGCTCGACCGTCCGGCGCTGGTGGCAAGCCTCGTCACCAACGTCCTGAGCACGCTCTCGCCCGAGACCGCGCCGATCACCGTCAAATTCGTCGCGCCCGGCGCAGCGCCGGTGCCGGATTCGCCGTTCATCGCGGTCAGCGAGTTCGCGCCGAGCGGCATCGCGCCGCGTGTCCGCTTCGACCAGGGCCGCGTCGCGGTCGCCGACCGCACCGGGCGTACGCTGCTTGATCTCGGCGGCTTCGCGGCCGGCGCGGTCGCGCAGGTCGTCGCCGCCGGCAATTACTCCGGGCTTTGGATCAAGCCGCTCGCGCGTGACGGCTCGCTGCCCGCGGCGGCCGAGTTGAAGCTCGATCGCGGCGACGTCGCGTTCATCGACCGCGCGGGCGTGGCGCTTGCGATGTCGACCGAGCGCGACACGCTGGTGCAGATCACCTATCCCGAGCAGGTGTCGTGGTTCTCGATCGCGGAACGCTTCCGCGCCTGGATCATCGGCGGCCTGTGGGTGCTCGCGACCGTCGTGTTCCTCCTGGTGCTGCAGCGACTGCTGCGCCGCCGCGCGGCCGCAACGGGCGAATAGCAATGCCGCTTTCCCCATCGGACCGGGCGCTCGGCAATCTTCTGGTCGAGCGCCATATCCTGACGCTGCCGCAATTCGACGAGGCGGTCGCGCTCGCCGAGACCTGGAACGTGCGCCTTGGCGACGCGATCCTGGCGCGCAACTGGATCGATCCGACGGCCTACTACCAGGGCATCGCCTATTACTACGAGCTTCCGCTGGTCGACCTGATGCGCGAGCCGCCGGATATCTCGCTGCTGCACGCCGCCGAGGCCGATACCTACGCGCGTACGCTGACGATCCCGTGGGGCCGCCGCAACGATCGAATCGTCGTCGCAACCGCCGAACCCGGCCCACAAACCGTGCTGTCGGCACGCCAGCGCTGGGGCACAGCGATCGAGTTCGTCGTCGCCTCCAAATTCGACATCGTGTGGGCGGTGCAGACCGCCTTTGCCGACCAGCTCTCGCATCGCGCGGTGTTCGAGCTTGCCGAGCAGGATCCCGGAATGTCGGCGCAGCGCGTCTGCACCCCGGGGCAGCTCATCGTCGGCTACGGCCTGCTGACCTCGTTCCTGTTAGGCCTCGCGCTCGCGCCGATCGCCACGCTGATCACGCTCAACGTCGCGATGAGCCTGTTCTATCTCGGCAACTTCATCTTCAAGGGAATACTCGTGTCCGCCGGCGGCGGCCGCAACCCTGAGAACGACGAAGCGATCGCGATCGCGGCGCGCGCGCTGCGCGACGAGGACCTGCCGGTCTTCACCGTGCTGGTGCCGATGTTCCGCGAGCCGGAGATGCTTCCGGTTCTGGCGCAGTCGCTGCGCGAGCTCGACTACCCGCTCGGCAAGCTCGACATCAAGATCGTGCTCGAAGCGGAAGACCACGAGACCATCGAGGTCGCGCGCACGCTCGGCCTGGAAGGCGTGTTCGAGGTCATCCGCGTGCCGCCGTCGAAACCGCAGACCAAGCCGAAGGCTTGCAACTTCGCGCTTCGCTTCGCACGCGGCGAGTATCTGGTGATCTACGATGCCGAAGACCGTCCCGAGCCGGATCAATTGCGCAAGGTTGTCGCGACGTTCCGCTCGCTGCCCGACGACGTCGCCTGCCTGCAGTGCCGGCTGAGCTACTACAACGCCAGCGAAAACTGGCTCAGCCGTATGTTCACGCTCGACTACGCGCTCTGGTTCGACCAGTTGCTGCCGGGGCTGGAGCGGCTCAACGTGCCGATCCCGCTCGGCGGCACCTCGAACCATTTCAAGATCGACATCTTGCGCGAGCTGCACGCCTGGGATCCGTTCAATGTCACGGAGGACGCCGACCTCGGAATCCGCCTGACCCAGAAGGGTTATCGCGTCGCCGTGGTCGACTCCACGACCTACGAGGAGGCGTGCTGTCACGCCGGCGCCTGGATTCGCCAGCGTTCGCGCTGGATCAAGGGCTACATGCAGACCTTCCTGGTCCACACCAGGCGTCCGCTGCACCTCATCCGCACGACCGGCTTCCTCGGCTTCGTCGGCTTCATGTTCTTCATCGGTGGGACCGCATTGTGCGGCATCCTCAATCCGATCTTCTGGATCATCTATCTCGTATGGCTGGTCGCATTCTCGACCGGTCTCGATCCGGTTTTCCCGCAGCTTCTGCTGTTACTTGCGCTGCTCAATCTGTTGGCCGGCAACGGCGTGTTCACCTACCTGTCGATGCTCGCACCGATCAGGCGCGGCTGGCTCGGACTCATTCCCTATAGCCTCACCGTGTTCGGCTATTGGTTCCTGATGTCGATCGCCGCCTACAAGGCGCTCTGGCAGCTCATCTATAGCCCGTTCTACTGGGAGAAGACCCAACACGGCGTTTCCAACCACGCGCAGGCGCACATGCGCGCCGTGGAGACGCCGTCATGAACCGGCTTCTCACCGCCGCCCCGGTCGCGCTCGTCGTCTTCGTCGCGATCCTCGCACTCACGGCCTTCGCGGTGCGGATCGGCTTCATTCCCGACGACGGCGTGATGCTGTGGGCCGGTGCCATCATGGCCGGAGACGGCGAGTTCTCGATCGGTCGCATCGTCGCCGCCTATCCGACGCTTCCTTTCATTGCGACCACGCTCGTGGACGTGGTCGCGCCGGCTGGCACGCCGACTCCCGCACTCGTGGCGGCAATGCTCCTCGGCGTGCTGGCCGGCATCTGGTTCCTGTCGTTTCGCGCCGCGGGCCTTTCGCTCGTCGTGGCCGGCGCGATCACGCTCGTTCTCGTCTTCCATCCCGCGCTGTTGCGGGCGGCGGTCGCCGGGCCGGCGGACATGTTCCTGGTCGTCTTCCTGTATCTGCTCGGCGTGTCGCTCTACCGGTTGCGCTTTCGCAGCGGCGTGCCGGAGGTGATGCGCGTCGGCGCCGCGCTGCTCGGCCTCACCTTCTCGCATCCCATGGGCGCCGCGATCGCGCTGTCGGCGACACCATTCCTCATCTTCGCGATCCAGCCGGTGCTGGCGGCAAGCTCCGCCCTCAACATTGTGCTGGCGCTGGTGTTTCCGACGGCGTTCGCGGTCGGCGCGTTCGTTTACGTCTCGTGGGTTTTTCCCGGAGACGGATGGAGCTTCTTTGCCGCGCCGGCCGAGGGCCTGTCGGCTTGGCTCGCCGGCATGTCGTCGACCGGCCTGGCTGGCGTACCGATACTCGAGGCCGGGCTCGCAATGGCGGCCGCCCTCGTCCTTGCGGCACCGCTGGTGCCAGTTGTCATTGGACTAGTTCGCAAGCGCCGTCCGCTGGTCGCCCCCGCCGCCGTATTCGCCACCAGCATCGTGGCAGCGGCAGGCATGACGGTCGGTAGCGGATTTTTCGGCGAGCCCGCGTCAATCGCAGTCGCGGCGCCTATTCTCGCGGCCGTCATCATCGCGTGCGTGCCGATCGTGCGCGAACGCCTTGTGCTGGTGACCTCGCTTGCCGTGATCGGCTGGTTCGGCGGCGCGCTCGCCCTCGCGGTGATCGATCCGCGCGGGACAAGCCACGCGCTCGCGCTGTTTGAAGGACAAAGCGATCGCGACCGGCTCGATGCGCTCGCGCTCGGCGGCGCCACGATCGACCGCCAGGGCGTACTGGTGGACACGTTCAACGCGCCTGCGGTCGTGCTCGGACGCGGTGCCGCGCGCGGCCTCGTCGCGCCGTCGCACGAGACCTTTGCGCTGTCTCTTTTGTTCTCGCGCATCGACACGCCGTTCGTCGCCGTTCCGAACCCGCAAAGCATCGGCGGCGCGCAGGATCGTGTCAACCGCGCGTTTCCGCTGCTCTATCGCAACGGCACGCCGGGCTATCGGCTGGTCTATCAGAACGACAACTGGCGCTTGTTCGAGCGCCAGCCGCGCGCAAGCGCATCGCAGCTTCAACAATCAACACTCGTTAAGTCCCCGGGGACGGGCGACTAAGGCGGAGGTAGACATGCGCATACTCATCGTCGACGATTCTGAGGATTCCCGCGATATCACGGAAGGCGCGCTGCTTAGCGCCGGCTACCGCGACATCAGCATGGCAACCTCTGCCATGGAGGCGTTCGCTCTGCTCGGCATCCTCGAAGAGGCCGCCGGCGAGGGCGCCACGGCCGACATCATCCTGCTCGATATCGTGATGCCGGAGGTGGACGGCATCGAGGCCTGCGCGCGTATCCGCAACGACCTGCGTTACACCGACGTGCCCATCATCATGGTCACGTCGCTCGCCGACATGGACAGCCTCGCGAACGCATTCGTCGCGGGAGCGAACGACTACATCACCAAGCCGGTCAACCGGGTCGAGTTGCTGGCCCGCGTCCGCTCGGCGCTCAAGCTCAAGGGCGAGCTCGAACGGCGCCAGCAGCGCGAACGCGAACTCTTGACCTTCCTGTCGACCTGGGGCGACCGCCGCGCTTCGATCTGGATCGACGAGACGACCGGCTTGTTCGTCGGGGAAGTCGCCGAAGCCTATCTGACCAATGCCGACAAGCGGCAATCGGACGACGAGATTTCGCTGCTCGCGCTTTCCGTCGACCGGCTCGACATCTACCGCTCGGGTCAGGGCGAGGACGTCGCCCGCGGCATCCAGGCACGCGTGGCGCAAGCGGTCCGCGGCGTGGTCGCGACCATCGGGGCGATCGCGGCATCGTATCGCAACGGGCTGATCATCCTCATCCTGCCGGAATACGGCGCAGGCGCCGCGCGGAAGCTTGCCGAAGCCTTGCGCGCCACCGTGGCCAAGCTCGACATCGCGAATTCGGAATCGATCGCGGCCGACCACGTCACGGCGACCGTCGCCGTCGTGACCGGCCACGCGAGGCGTGGCCTTGGCCGCGTCCATCTGCTGACCCACGCGATCTCGACCATCAAGGGCGTCGCGGCGGCGGGCGGCGATCGCGTGGTCGCGGTCGACATCTAGACTTTCTGTTTCGTGTTGCGTGACTGCGTAGGGTTTGGGGGGATCGTGTTCAGCGTTCGCGTCAGTATTGGGCCGCTTCTCGGCCTCAGTCTTCTGGTTGCACCGACCGCGGCGTTCGCCGGAGCCTGGACGCTCGATGCCGGCACCGGACAAGCCGCACTGATCGGAACGCTCAGCCAGGCGGACAGCGTTTTCGATTGGAAGGGGAACGTGGTGAGCGCGCCGCGCTACACCAAATTCGAGCTGCAAGGTCTGCTCGAGTACGGCGCGACCGACAAGCTTACTTTAATGTTCCTGCCGGGATTCCAGCACGTCGACATCGACATGCCGGGCAGTCCGAACCGGACCGGCCTCGGCTATACGGAGTTTGGCGCGCGCTATCAGTTCCTCAGCGGACCGTCCTGGGTGTTCTCCGGTCAGGCAACCGTGCGCGTGCCCGGCACCTCCGATGCCGGCAATCCGGCCGCGATCGGATATACGGACGTCGAAACCGACATCCGCGCGCTGTTCGGCTACAGCTTCGCGCTCGGCGGCATGCCGGCCTTCATCAATTTAGAGGCTGCGCAGCGCTTTCGCTTCGGCGGCCCGCCCGATGAATTCAGGTTCGACGCAACCTTCGGGGTGCGGCCGGCGCCGAACTGGCTGTTGCTGGTGCAGACGTTCAGCGTCGTGTCGGAAGGCGCGGGCACTGGTCCGATTTTCACGACAAGCTACGACTATCACAAGCTCCAGCTCAGCGTGGTCTATGACCTGACGCCGCGCTGGGCTATCCAGTTTGGTGGCTTTACCACCTTTGCCGGACACAACGCTTTGCAGGAAAACGGCGTGCTGCTCGGGACGTGGTACAAATTCTGATCAGGGTTTAGCGCAGCCTGCGGCCCAGGCGCACATGAGTATGCGCTCTGCCGGTTTTCCCTGCACGGTGAAGTCGGTATCGGCGACACCACCCGCGCGCGGATCCGTCAGCCAGCGCCACACCAGGACACTTCGGACCGAGGGGCGATTCAAGGCGCCAAGCCAATCGGCCAGCAGGTCCGCCTGCAGTTGAGGATCGGCGCGCGCGACGCGTTCCTCGGCGCTCTCCCAGGGCTTGGCAGCCGCACCGACGGCCGATCGCACGCCGATCTCGGCCACGATCACGGGCTTGTCGACGCGCTTGGCCAGCCGGTCGAGGCCCTCGGCGACGCCTTGCATCGTGGCAATGCGGCCGGCGCGATCCTCGTCGCTTCCAAGCGGCGGATAGAGGCTGACGCCGATCGCATCCAGGCGATCCCAGAATGGGACCGCCTCGGCCTCTTTGAGATCGTGCGCCACGTAGATCAGCTCGCGCGTGAAGACCGCGCGCACCGCTACAGTCAGTTCGAGCCATTCCGGCCGCCCGATCGCCTTGGTGAGCTCGGTGCCAAGCGCAAGCGCATCCGCGCCTTCGGCCTGGGCGACCCGCGCGATCCGCAAGATCTCGACGCGATAACGTGTGAACCAGGCCCGCCACGCAGCCTCAGAGCCCGGCTCGACCGCACCCGCCCAGCTTCCCGGAACCCAGACATGCGGCTTGACCAACACAAAGAACCCGAGCGCGCGCGCGTCACGGATCGCCGCCGCAAGCTCGGCATCCCCCATGTCGCTGCCGCGAACGATCTCTTCGCTCGATGGGGTCGGCTGCCACAGGAACGGGATGACCGCGACGGCCTTGGCGCCCAAGGCACGGGCGGTCTTGAGCGCCTGGCGCGCGGATGCGCTGCCGAACGGGTGTCCTTCCGCCGCGATCACGTTGAAGCCGTCGAGACGCTGAGCCTGCGTCGCCTGTCCCGTGGCCAGCAGGATCAGCGTCGACAGCGCGACGAGGCGACGCCGGAATGACGGCGATCGGTGCCGGGGCGCTTTAGGCATTCCCGGCAGGCACCAACGCGCGCCGCCATTCATCGTCGATCAGCGCAAGAAGCGCGTCGAGCACGTGATCGATCTCAGCGGGCGCTGCGGCCTTGTCGATCGCCTTCTCCAGCGTGGCGGCCGAGGCTCCGATCTGGTCGAAGCCGAATATGCCGGCGGCTCCGGCGAGCGCGTGCGCGAAGGTGCCGATCTGCTCGTGGGCGCCGGGCGCCTTCGGGTCAGCCGCAAGCGCGCTCCGGCACGACGCAAGCGCGATGGCATCGGCGCGCAGCCGCTTGAGGAAGCCGTCGCGCAACGCGGTGATGCCGGCGGTATGCAGCTGGCGGCGTACGAAGGTCGCGAGCGTCATCGGATCGAACGGCTTGGCGATCACGCCCGAGGCGCCGAGCGACTTGAAATGTTCCATCTCGCGTGCCTGGGCACGCGCCGTCATGAAGACGACCGGAATGCGGGCAGTGTCGGGGCTCTGGCGCAGCCGTGCAAGGGTAGCTGGCCCATCCATGACCGGCATCATGACGTCGCACAGGATGAGGTCCGGCCGCCACTTGGCGACGGTCGCGAGCGCATCGCCGCCGGAGGCACAGCTCTTCACCGTGAACGCCGGATCGAGCCCGAGCGAGAGTTCGACGACCTCCCGGATGTCCGGCTCGTCGTCCACGTGAAGAATGCGAAGTCCGGTCATGCGGTCTCTCTTTCCTCAACCGATATCGAAGCCTTGCCGTTCAGGCGCCGGCGCAGTGTCGCGACGAGCTGGTCGATCGGTACGCGCGACTTGGTGAGCGCGGAATGGATCTGGGCGGCGTAGAGCGGATTTGCGCCCTGCGCCGACAGGATGATCACTGGAATGGCGTTTCCATCGCGGTCGTGCAGCTCCGGCAGCAGATCGAGCCCCGATCCTGCGGCGAGCGCCACGTCGATCACGACGAGATCGAAATGATCGGCGGCGAGCGCGCGGCGAGCGCCATCTATGGAGTCGACCGTGACCCAATGCGTCGACGCACCGAGGCTCGGGCCGATGCTGCGAAGCACGTCGGGGTCATCGTCGACATGCAGGACGCGCAGGTCGGGGCCGGCCTCTCGCGTGCCGGCGCGGTCGATCACATGCGTCAGCCGATTGATGTCGACGGGCTTCTGGAACCAGTCGAGCACGTCGAGGCTCGAGGAACGCTCGTCGTCGAGACCGCGCGCCGGATCGCTCGAGATGACGACGATCGGCGTATCCTGATTCTGCGGCTGCGCCCGCAATTGCTGAATGAGGCTGATGCCGTCGCAATCGGGAAGCTGGAGATCCATCAGGATCGCCGCATAGCGAGTCGTCAGCGCCCGCTTGATCACCTCCGCCCCGCTGGTCGCGATATCGGACATGAAGCCGACCTTGCCGAGCTGCCCGGCGAGCAGGTTCGCGGCGGGCCGGTAATCGTCGCAGATCAACAGCAGTGCGTTGTTCGCCTCTGCGCTGAGCGCAATCACCTCGGCAGCCGGCTCGCATTCCGGAAGGTCGATATAGAAGATGGTCCCGCCGCCCGGCGCGTCCATGAAACCGACATTGCCATCGAGCCTGACGACGATCTGCTTGACGATGCTCAAGCCCAGGCCGGTGCCGCCCTTCTGTCGCGCGTCCGAGGCGTCGGCCTGGGCGAATTTCTCGAAGATACGCGGCTTGAAGTCCTCGGGTATTCCGGGTCCGTGATCGCGCACCGAAATCCGCATCGCGGCGGCGCGCGCCTCGATCGCGACCAGCACTTCGGCGCCGCGCGGCGAGAACTTGACCGCGTTCGAGAGCAGGTTGGTGACGACCTGCATGAGGCGATCGGAATCCGCCCGCACATCGCCTGCCACCGACGCCTCGTCGAGGCGGATGCGCACTCCATACCCTTCGGCAAAGCCCCGGTTTGCGTCGATCGCCTGCTCCACCAGCGCGAGCACGTCGAGTGGCCGCAGATGGAAGGTGACCTTGCCCGACTCGATCTTCTCGATATCGAGAATGTCGTTGATGAGCCGCACCAGCCGCTGGCTGTTGTTGTAGGCGATCGTGACGAGACGCGCGGCATTGTCGGGCAGTTTCGCGACCGCACCTCCGGTGAGCAGGCCAAGCGAGGCCGCGATGGAGGTGAGCGGCGTGCGCAGCTCGTGGCTGACCGTGGATACGAATTCGTCCTTCAGGCGATCGACGCGACGGCGCTCGCTGATGTCGACGATCGTGGTCAGAATGACCAATCCGTCGCGCGCATGGATCGGGTTCAGTCCGATCTCGACGGGAAATTCGCTGCCGTTCTTGCGCAAGCCGTAGAGTTCGCGGCCACGGCCTGCGTGGCGCGCATTCGGCGAAACCGAGACGGGGTTCTGCGCGAAGGCGGCACGCTGCAGCGGGTGCGCGGCGCGGTGGTGCGGCGGCACGAGGATATCGATCGATTTTCCGATCAGTTCCTCCCTGCCATAACCGAACAGCTTTTCGGTTTCGGCATTGACCAGGAGGATCCGGCCCTCGGCGTCGGCCATGATCGTGCCGCTCGGCGAAGACTCGACTGCGAGGCGGAACTTCTCCTCCAGCAGCCTTTGTTCGGTCGTGTCGCGGCCGAAGAAGAAGAATACCCGATCGGGCTCGGACCAGAGCCCGGTCCATGCGAGCGTCGCCACGCGCCCGTCTTTTCGGATGTAACGGCATTCGAAGTTGCGAATGATGGCGCTGCGGCGCGCCTTGCGCATTTCCTTCCGGCTGTTCTCGACGTCGTCCGGATGAAGGAAATCGGCGGCGGCGCGGCCGATCATCTGTTGCGGCGCGTAGCCGAGGATCGGCATCGAGCTCGGATTGACGCGCGTGATGATTCCCCTGCGGTCGACGACCAGGATGAGGTCGAGCGAGGTCTCGAACAGCCGCCGGCGTTCCTCGATGTCGCGCCGGCGCTCGCGCTGCTCGGACTCCAACAGGCGCGCGAGCCGCGCATACATCACGCCGGTCTCGCGCAGCAGCACCAGCAGCACGAAGGTGGCAGCCAACAGGCCGTAGGCCCGTCCGGCATAAAAGCCGAGATCGAACCGTGCCCCGTTGAACACGGCGCTGAGCGCGATATCGAACACCCATGCGCTCAAGGTCACCAGGAGCCAGAGGTCGAGCACCGAATGCGGGCGCCGCAGCAGCAATACGCCGAGCGCGATCAGGCTCAACAGCCACACCGACCCGGTCAACATCACCAGCGCGAACGTGTAGGTGTTGTTTGCCATGACGACCGGCAAGAACGCATGGCCGGCGGTGGTCAGCACGGTCAGGCCGCAGACTGCGGCCAGGACCGCCGCGATCCCACCGATGACCGCCGTCCGCGTCGAAGCGCCGGACCACGCGTCGCGTTTGCTGTTCTTGAGCAGCGCGTAGCCGATCACGATCAGCGGAAACCCACCGTGCCAAATACTGAAAAGCCACGCGGTGCTCTGCGGTCCGGCGCCCAGCAACCCCTCGGGTGAGAACAGTCCGGGAAAGCTCAGCGCGTGCGGCACCACCATGGCGGCGGTGAACAGGTAGCCGCAGGCGAGCAGCAGCAGCGCGCGCGAGCGCAGGATGGCGAACAGCGCGAACAGCAGGCTCGCGGTGATCAGGTCGTTGATGGCGAGCGCGGACTCGTAGATCGGGATGAAGGCCCAGACTTGCGCGAGCGGCACGCGGGCGAACGGTATGGCGGCAAAGAAAGCCAGCAGCGAAACCACGACGACTGCGAGCGCAAACCGGCGATCATGCGGGCCCGCCGCGGCGGTGAACAGAAACGGCGGTTTCGTCGCATCGTCGTGCGCCGCTTTCCGCAGCCGCGCGAAGCCTCGGTCCATCGCACGGCGCGGTTGGTGCGGCGCGGGCGCGACGCCCGATCCGAGTGGTCCGATCACTGCGATACTCCGATGGGAACATTCAGGGACAGTAAAATCTTTCCAAAATACAACATCTATCGGTGAAGACTTTCTTAAACCGATGTATTCGCAAGTATGTAGAATTGTGTAAGCGAAACAACAGCCGAGAAAATACTTAGGTTAAAGCACGTCAGATAGACTACGTACGAAGCCGTGGCGGCACGCAATACCGCCAACACTAGTCAATGCTCTAAATAACGGACGAAAAGCGCGCTAACAGCCGCGCGGCCGGTCGCATACAGAAACGTCGCGTACCGCGGCGAGTCAGAGTGGTCAGACGGCCAGATTGAGTCCGACCGGTCGGTGGCGGCGGTCCTGACTGAAGAGGATGCGCACGAGATCGGCCGCGTTCTTGGCGCCGACCTTTTCCATGATGCGCGCGCGATGCACCTCGATGGTGCGCGAACTGATCCCGAGGTGGCGACCCGCCTCCTTGTTCGACGCGCCGGCCGCAATGCGCGCCAGCACTTCGCATTCGCGACGCGTCAACAGGTCGCGGCCGCGAAACGGCATGGTCAGGATATCGGAGGCGGTCCTGGTCTCGCCGTGCCGCGTCGAGGACTCCACGGCCTCCCGCACGCGCCCGAAAACGCTGTCCACATCGAACGGCTTCTCGATGAAATCCAATGCGCCGTTCCTGATCGCGTCGACGACCATTGCGCTATCGCGCTTGCCGGAGATGATGAAGATCGGGGCGGGATAGTCGCGGGCATTGAGTTCCCTCAGGATATCCAGCCCCGAGCGCCCGGGCATGTTGACGTCGAGCAGAATGCAGACCGGCACGCGCGAACGCGCCGCGCTGAGCAGCGAGGCTCCTTCGCCAAAACCTGTAACTTGATAACCCTCGATCGTGAAGATCGACGACAGCACGTCGCGCACCGACGGATCATCGTCGGCCACAAAGATTTCACCGGTGAGCTGGTTCAACATTCGAAATCCCCCTTTTTGTGCGCTTTGGCGCTGCGCATCGCTATGGTTTCGTCACGCAACTCCACACGCTTCTCATTCAGTAGAACTACGTGCGTTGAACGATCTAGTCGTAGATTCTCGATTGGTGATTCTACGCGAGTCGCCGCGTCATGAACGCACGCGAGGGTTACGTCGAGGTAACCGCAGGTTAGTCGATACCGAATGAGCGATGTCGAACGACATAAGAACGGTGCATTGTCGAATGGAACAATTTCATGCGACTCAATTTGCCGAAGACGTTGCTGCAATATTTAAATCCTGAACCAAACGGTCCAAAAGTTCCATCGACGGAAAATAACGCTCGAGCTTGCGCCTCGTGTTGATGCGCCAGTCGGGATTGAGCGCCGACAGCCGCTCTGTCGCCTGCCGCGCCCGCGCGGTATCGCCGTTCCTTGCGGCGATCACGGAGCGCGCGATGAGGGTCAAGGGAAAATCGCTGGCTGAGAACAGCCGGGCCTGGGCTTCGGCCTTCTCGTAATCGCCCAGCACATAGGCTGCGAGGAACAGGCCGAATTCAAACATCGCGGGGCGTATCGGGCTGAGCGCCGCGGCGCGCCGGACCAGTGCCGCGCCCTCCTCGGCGCGTCCCGCGATGATCAGACGAATCCCATACGCGTGCAGCACGAGCATATCGTTCGGATTAAGCGAAACAGCCGTTTCACCTTCGGCAAGCGCGGAACCGATCTCACCGTGGCAGAACAGCGCGTTCATGAGCGCCTGGCGCGCCCTGGCGCTATGGGGCTTCAGGTCCACGGCCTTCTGCGCCAGCCCAACAGCCTGTTCGACGGCGGCGGCGCTGCCGGACTTCCCCTCGTAATATTGGTGCAACGCCACCAGCGCCCGCATCGCGAAGCCGTCAGCGAAGTTCGGATTGAGCGTCGTGAGCCGCGCCAGACAGGATTCGACGCCGTCGCTCGCGGATGGGCTGAACCAGCGCTGGAATTCGAAGGCACTGACAACGCATCGGTAGCGCGGGTCGAGGCGGTTGTCCGCGAGCTCGCGCGCGTAGATCACCCCATAGGGCTGCGCGAGTTTTGTCGACACCTGCTGCACGATGTCATTGATCGCAGCTCTCGCCCCGGTAGACTGGATCTCGAAGGCTTGGGTCCATGCGACTGTGCCCTCATCGGCATCATTGAGCCAGAGCGACAATGTGATCGTTTCGTGGTGATATTCCGCGGTCCCGCCGAGGCGGTAGGTGCTGCGGGTCGGCGGCTGCGGCGGCAACTCGCCTTCGGAGGCGACTTCGATCTCGTCGAACCGGGCAAGCGCATCGCGAAGCCTGCCGCGGAACCCCTCGATTTCCAACTTCTGCTGCGGCGAAGCGCCGACTATTTCAAATGCCTGGATCGACACGAGCGGCAGAAGCAGCTCGGCCGGAGGTCCGGTCGCCAGCACGGTATTGGTCGTGGAAACGGCGTGACGCAAGGCGCTAAGTGTCGCCAGCAGCCCGAGGCAGGCCAGCGCAACGAACACGATCGACATGGCAACGCCGCGGGCCTTTGGCAGAGCGTTCAACTGCCGCGGCCAATCCCAAACGAGGCCGGCGAGGCCCGGCTTGCGTTTCAAGCGATAAAATACCGGAACATAAGTTCCGAGCGGTAGTTCGATCACGACCGCGCCCTGAGCCTTTAGGCTCGCGTAATATCGCGATAGCGCACGGCGCAGCCGGCCGGCTTCGACGCGCACGATCGGATCGGTCCTCGGATCGAAGCTGTCCGCGCGACCGAGCGCTCCGACCGCGATGGTATAACCCTTGATGTAGTCGGTCTGCCCCGTCAGCACCGATTCAACGACGAAGCGGAGAAACGCGCTGAGCTGCGGTGCATTGACGAATGTAGGGCTCGCGAGAATGTGTTGAAGCGCGTCGCGTATCTCGTTCGGCTGCAAGTCTTGATCTTCAGGCTTCATCCAGACCGGACCAGCGCGGGGACGGGAAAGCAGTTCACGCATGCCAACTTGTCCAGAAGCCGGACGTTCGAAAAGGTACAGTGCCGCCAATGCGATAGGACGGTTGCCGAGTAAGACGATCCAACAAATTCATCGCAACCACCGACTGTAGAGCGACTACAAGTAGTTCTTCTTCGATCAATCCCGCAACAGGACATATAGATTTGAACGCGCGGACCATCGGCGCCGCCTATTTTGCCCCAACCGAATCAGTTGGCCCGAATCGAATCGAGTTCCGTCGTACCGCGGGAACTCCTGGCCGAAGAGCAAAGACGCCATGCGGGCGCGGCGTCGAAAAACGGCTTCCGGAGTCGAGCGGCGAACTGGATGCGACGACACAGACCGTAGGCATCGAGGAGACCGGACGGACACGCGTACGGTGAGCGGCAGTTGCGCTTTCTCGGAAAACTGTCGACAGTTTTTCAAGCCGATGTTACCGAACAGCCCGATGAGCGCACGCTCAAGATACAGGATGGCGCGCCAAGCGCGGACCACGAAAACGAGGGAGTGAGACATGGCCAAGGCACCGCCTTCAGCCAAGCGCGACCGCATCAAGGCCTTCGTGCCGGCACTGGTCGATTACACCAACGACGTCGTCTATGGAGACCTTTGGGAACGCAAGGGCCTGTCGAAGCGCGATCGCAGTCTCGTCACGGTGGCGGCCTTGGTCGCGACCTATCGGCCCGAGCAGCTCGAGTCGCATCTGACGCGCGCGATCGGCAACGGCGTCACGCAGGAAGAGATCACCGAGGTCATCACCCACATGGCGTTCTACGCCGGATGGCCGGCCGCGATGTCGGCCGCGCAGGTCGCCTACACGGTGTTGGTCGAAAACAAGAAGGCGGACTGAACCATGGCGAAGGAAGATCTTGTCGTCGGATACGTTGGCCTCGGCACCATGGGCGGCCGCATGGCCACCAATCTGTTGAAGGCGGGATACAAGGTCGTCGTGCACGACCTGCATCGCCAGTCGGCGAGCCATCATTTGCAGGCTGGCGCCGAATGGGCCGCCTCGCCGCGTGAGCTCGCGGAGAAGTCGGACGTGATCTTCTCCTCGCTGCCTGAGCCGACCGATGTCGAAGCCGTGGCGCTCGGCAAGGACGGGCTGGTCGAAGGCGTGAAAAAGGGAGCGGCCTATTTCGACCTTTCGACCAATGCGCAAAGCATGGTGAAGAAAATCCACGAAGCCTTCGCCGCCAAGGGCGCGCATATGCTGGATGCGCCGGTGAGCGGCGGGCCGTCCGGTGCTGCGTCGCGCAAGATGGCGATCTGGGTCGGCGGCGACGAGGCGACGTTCAAGAAATACAAGCCGGTGCTGGAGGCGATGGGCGACAAGCCGGCCTATATCGGGCCGATCGGCACGGCGACCGTTGCCAAGCTCGTGCACAACATGTCGGGCTACGCGATCACCTGCGCGCTGGCCGAGACCTTCACCATGGGCGTGAAGGCCGGTATGGACCCGCTCGCGCTATGGGAAGCGGTACGTCAGGGCGTCGGCGGCCGGCGCCTCACCTTTGACGGTCTGCTCGATCAGTTCCTGCCGGGCAAATACGATCCGGCGAACTTCGCGCTCAAGCTCGCCACCAAGGACGTCATGCTGGCGACCCAGCTCGGGCGCGAGCTCGGCGTGCCGATGCGCATCTGCAATCTCGCCTATGCGGAGATGCGTGAAGCGTGCAACCGCGGCTGGGAGGGACGGGATTCACGCTCCGTCATGCTGCTCGAGCAGGAGCGCGCGGGCGTACACATCGAGGTCGATCCGGAGCGCGTGAAGCAGGCGGTGGAACGCGCGAAGTCTTGAGCGATGCTCGCGGGCGGCGCCGCGACGATGCTGCTGCAGCAGCCGGGCCGCATGGGTCCGCTGCGTCTGAAGAACCGCGTCGTCATGGGGCCGATGGGGACGAACTTCGGCACCACCGACGGCTTCTCCACCGAGCGCGACAAGATCTACTATGCCGAGCGGGCGCGCGGCGGCGCCGCCATGATCATCACCGAGGCGATGGTGGTCTCGGGCAATGCCCGCAACCATCGCTCATCGCTCTGCATCTTCGATGATCGCTTCATCCCCGGCCTCGCGGATCTGACCAAGGCGATCCACGCGGCCGGCGCGCTCGCGGTCGGCCAACTCAATCATCGCGGCATGCTGTTGCGCCGCTCGGTCTACGGCATGGAGCCGGTCGGGCCGTCGCCGGGAAAAAATCCAGCGACCGGCGACGAGGTGCGTGCGCTAAGCAAAAGCGACATCGCACGCATCCAGGAAGAGTTCCTCGCCAGCGCCGTGCGGCTCTGGCGCTCGGGCTATGACGCGATCGAGCTGCACGCCGCCAACGGTTATCTGTTCCAGCAGTTCTTCACGCCGCGCCACAACAAGCGCGAGGACGACTACGGCGGTCCGGTCGAGAACCGCATGCGGCTCCTAATGGAGACCGTGCGGCTGATCCGCACTGAGCTTCCCGACTTCCCGATGCTGGTGCGCCTGAGCGCGACCGAATATGTCCACGGCGGCTATTCGACAGACGACATCGTAGCGCTCGCGCGCGCGCTGGAGGCGGCCGGTGTGGTCGCGATCGATCTCTCCGGCGGCACCAACGAGACGCCCGAGCTCTCGCGCTACTGCATCCAGCCGCCGTCATTTCCGCGCCGGTTCCTGGAGCCCCATGCACGCCCGATCAAGGACGCCGTGACGGTGCCGGTCATCATGGCGGGCCGGATGCTCACGCCGGACGACGCCGAAGGCGTGTTGCAGGCGGGCAGCGCGGACTACATCGCGCTCTGCCGCGCGTTGGTCGCCGACCCGCATTGGTGCCTCAAGGCGTTCGGCGCGGTCGATCGGCCGATCCGGCACTGCATCTCGTGCAACGTTTGCTTCGAGCGGCTCACGCTCGAGCTCGACGTTGCTTGCGTGCAGAACCCCTTGCTCGGTACCGAGTTCGAGACGCTCGAGAAGCTCGAGCCCGGCCTCGGCGGCATCGAGAAGCGCGCGACGCGGATACTTATCCTCGGTGGCGGTGTTGCGGGATTGGAGGCCGCGCGCGTGTTCGCGGCGAATGGCCATCGGGTCGAAGTATGGGAGCGTGAGGCGAAAGCCGGCGGTCAAGTGGATCTCGCACTCGCTGCGCCCGACAAGGAAGACGTCGCGGGCGTCTGGACCTATCGGGTTGAAGCGCTTGCGCAATTCGGCGTGCCGATCCGCACCGGTGTTGTCGTGACCGCAGCACGCATCCGCGATTTCAAACCCGACCTCGTCGTCATCGCGACGGGCTCGGCGCCGCGTTCGGCGCCGTTCCCGATCAACACGAACATCCCGGTGAACGACGCCTGGAACGTGCTGCGAAATTCCGAGCTCGTTCCCGAACAGTCGCACGTCACCGTGATCGGCGGCGGCATGGTCGGCATCGAGACCGCCGAATGCATCGCCAGGCGCGCCCGCCGCGTCACCATCCTGGAAGGCCAGGGAGTCGTCGCCAAGGAGATGGCGCGCAACAACCGCTTCGACGTGCTGCTGCGTTTGAAGCAGGCGAAGGCCGAGATCGTCACCGACGCGCCGGTGGTTTCGATCGAAGGTGATGCGATCCTGTGCCGCAGCGGATCGGACGTCGTGCGGCATCCGGCCGGCGATATCATCGTGCTGGCGATCGGTCCGCGCCCCCAGCGCGATGCCGCAAAGCTCGCCGAGGAAGCGGGCGTGCCGTTCGTTCTGGTCGGCGACTGCAACAACGTCCCGGGCGATTTCCTCACTGCCATCCGCGACGCCTCGATGATCGCGTGGGCCGCGGAGGCGAAATTTCCGCAAGCACGCGCCAAGGCGTGCGCGGCGACATCGATAGCCTGATCATAAGGACGCAAGGGAGGACGACATGACAATCCGATCCATCGCGGCGCTCGGCGCCGCGCTGCTGTTCGCCGCGCCGTCGGCTGCGCTGGCGCAGGCTGGCGCCAAAGGCACCGTGAAGGTCGGCGTGCTGCTGCCGCTCACCGGCAACACCGCCTGGGCCGGCAAGACCAACCGCATCGCCGCGGCGATCGCCGCCGAAGAGGTGAATGCCCAGGATCTTGCCGGCGGCTACAAGATCGAGCTCGTGTTCGGCGATAGCCAGTGCGAGCCGCGCCCCGCGCATGATCAGGCGCAGCGCCTCATCAGCCAGGAGAAGGTCCAGCTCCTGATCGGCGAATGGTGTTCCAGCGCCTCGGCTGCCGTCGCGCAGGTCGCAAACGACGAGAAGATCCCACTGCTGGTCAATATCTCGACCGCCGACCAGATCGCGGGCGACTCCGGGCCCTACGCATTCCAGAGCTCGATGCAGAATCGCTATTCGCAGCAGCGCGAGGCGGCGCTGCTGCAAAAGGATTTCAAGTTCGAGAGCGTCGCGATCATCGTCGAGAACAACGACTTTGGCCTGACGTTCCGCAAGAACATGACCGCGCTGATGCAGAAGGCCGGCAAGAAGATCGTGCTCGACGTGACGCAGGACCGCAGCGACACCAACTGGTACGCGACAATCACCCGCATCCCGGCCGCGAAGCCTGATCTCGTGATCGTGTCGATCTCGGCCGGACAGGCCGCGAATTTCGTCAAACAATATGCCGAGGCCGGCATCACGACCCCCTTGTTCTCCGACTATCCGCCGCCGCCGCGCATTTTCGAGAAGCAGGTCGGCCCGCAGGCCGGCAAGATCGGATTGGTGCGCGCGGCCTTCTTCGTGAAGAGCGATACCAACACGCCGGCGCAGAAGGACTTCGTCGCCAAGCTCGAAGCGCGCGTACAGAAGGAATTGAGCGAGGCGCACGACGTGACCTACTGGGATGTCGCGAGCTATGACGCGGTGCGGCTCGTCGCCGACGCGATCAAGCGTGGCGGACCGAAGGCGGAGGATTACCTCAAGGCGATGGCGGCGACGAAGATCGATCTCGTGCTCGGGCACTACGAGTTCGACGAGCAGCGCGGCTCGAAGCCCGAGGGCCTGAACTTCGTCTTCATCCGCACCAAGCCGGACGCGACGATTGAAGTTGTCCAGTAGAAGCGATGTTCGTCCAGATCTTGATCAACGGACTGGTGCTGGCCGGCGGCTACGCGCTCGTGGCGGTCGGCCTCACCTTGACGTTCGGCGTCATGCGCATGGTCAACTTCGCCGAAGGTCAGTCGGTGATGATCGGCGCGTTCGTCGCGTATACCTGCGTACCTTACGTCGGATACGTGGGGGCGATCGCGGCCGCGATGGCGGTCAACGCTGTGCTCGGCATCATCCTGGAGCGCACCGCGTTTCGGCCGTTCCGCGGCGTCGAGCTCAACGGGCTCATCGCCTCGATGGGCATGTCGATCGTACTCGTCAACGTCGCCGAACTGGTCTGGGGCACGACGCCACGGCCGTTCGACACATTATATAACGACACGTCCGTGACGATCGGCACGGTCGGCATCAGCGTCCAGCGCCTCATCTGCGTGGTCGTGAGCGGCGCGATCCTCACCGGCCTGTGGTGGCTGGTGGCCTACACGAGCCTCGGCCGCAAGTTCCGCGCCGTCTCGGAGGATCACGAGACCGCTTCCGCGATGGGCATCGACGTCAACCAGGTGTCGCGCCTCGCGCTCGTCATCGGCTCGATGATGGCGGCGTCCGCGGGCGCGCTCGCCGGCCCGGTGAACATGATCGCACCCGACATGGGCCGCACCGAGATGCTGAACGCGTTTGCCGCCATCATCCTCGGCGGCTTCGGCAACGTGAACGGCACGATCCTCGGCGCACTGCTCATCGGCCTCATCCAAAGTATCGCGGCGGTCTACATCTCGAACGCCTATTCGACCTCGATCGCCTTCGCGCTCCTGGTCGTCACGCTCATCTTCTTCCCGCGCGGCCTCGTGCCGGAGAGGGTCGATGAGAACGTTTAAGACGCTCCTCGTGATCGCGGGCGCCGCCGTCATCCTCGCGCTGCCGCTGAGCTTCGGGCTATTCTGGATCAACATGGTCATCACGGCTTTGATCTTCAGCCTCGTGGTGTTCAGCATCAACCTGCTCACGGGCCTCACCGGCCTCCTTTCGTTCGGCCAGGCCGGATTCGTCGGCATCGGCGCCTACACGCTCGGCGTGCTGGCGAAGCAGGGCAATCCACCGCTGCTGGCCGGGCTTTACGGCGTCCTGCTCGCGATGGCGTGCGGATTCCTGCTCGGTCTGCCTGCCGCGCGCCTGAAGGGGCATTACCTCGCGATCGGGACGCTCGGCTTCGGCATCCTGATCTATCAATTGCTCACCAACTCGGTCGACATCACGCGCGGCCCCATGGGCCTGCTCGGCATCCCGACCGGCGGCATCGACAAGCAGACCTGGTATCTGATCACGCTCGGCGTTTGCCTCGCGGTCCTCGCCGCGCTTGCGTATGTGGATCGCTACAGCATCGTCGGCGTGGTGCTGAAGATGGTGCGGCATGACGAGATCGCGGCGCGCGCGAGCGGCATCAATGTCTTCGCCGTCAAGCTGATCGCCTTCACGGTCTCGGCCGGGCTTGCCGGATTGTCGGGCGCGCTGTTCGCCGCCTATGTGCGGTTTCTCACGCCCGACCTGTTCAACGAGCAGGAATCCTTCCGCTACATGATGATGGCGGTGGTCGGCGGCATCGGCAGCCCGCTCGGCGGCGTCATCGCGAGCCTGATGCTCACCACGATCCCCGAAGGCCTGCGCATCCTCGGCGAGGACAATTTGCGCCTGCTCGTCTACGGCACCATGGTGTTGTTCGTGCTGTGGTTCCTGCCATCCGGTATCGGAGGCCTCCTCGAGCGGCGGCGGAGATGAGCGCGCTCGAGCTTGAGGGCGTGTCCAAGCGCTTCGGCGGCCTGCAGGCGCTTTCCGAGGTGAGCTTTCGCGTGGAACCGGGCGAGGTGCTTGGGCTGATCGGCCCGAACGGCGC
>PLJS01000281.1 GCA_003140315.1 Hyphomicrobiales bacterium | reverse complement strand
AACCGGCGTAAACGGTTTTGCAGGCTAACCGGACGGGGTCTACCGGTGTTGTGGGGACTCGCCAGCCGTTGAAATAATTATGTGAACTGCTATGAAAATCCGTGTACCTCTACCAAAATTTATGAAAAATGAGTCCCCAGGCACTCATTCGGCATGTACACGGATTATGCAGAAAACGACCTTACGACTGACCGAAGCCGTTATTGAAACGCTTCCCGTCGACGGCCGCGACCGGATCGTTTTTGATGCCCTGCAGCCCGGCTTCGGTGTGAGGATCACACCCGCCGGAACAAAGATCTTCATCGCGCAAGCGCGCATCGGTGGACGCCCATGCCGCATTGCGATCGGCCGCTTCGCCGACATGAAGGTCACAGACGCCAGGGCAGCCGCTCGCGGCGCACTCCACGATATGCGAGCCGGGCGTGACCCTAAGATCGAACATGCGGACCGAGCGCGATCCGTGGAAGCCGGCTTGACAACGTTAGGGGCGTTTGCAGACCGATGGTTGGATGAGTATGTGCGGCCCAAGCTGAAGCCCCGCACAGCATCCGATTATGAAAAACTGATCGAGCAGAAGATCAAACCGGCGTTTGGACATCTGATCTTGGCGCGCATCGCTAAGGACGACATTCTCAAGTTTCACGCGACGATGAAGGCAACGCCACGGCGCGCCAACTACACGGTCCGCACCATCGGAGCGCTGATGACCTATGCGGAGGATTGTCGGCTGCGACCGCAACAGACCAACCCCTGCCGTCGGATCAAGATGTACCCTGAGCGCCTCCGCGAGCGCTTTATGGATGAAGCTGAGATCGGCCGCGCCGCCGAGGCCATCACGGGAGCCGAGCAGGATGGGGTCATCGGCCCGCATGCGGCGGCCGGACTGCGGCTTGCATTGCTGACCGGTGCTCGCTCTGGCGAGGTCACGGCAATTCGCTGGGTCCACGTCGATTGGGAGCGCCGACAGATTCGCCTTCCTGACAGCGACGAGCCCGGCCGCAAGACCGGGGCACGCACCATCTACTTGAATGAACCGGCCGTTGAGGTGCTCAAGACTGTGCCTCGAGTCGGCCCGTTCGTGATCGCCGGCGCAAAACAGGGCGAGCCGTACAAGAATCTCAGTCGCGCATGGATTGTGGTGCGAAGTAGGGCTCGGCTTGATGACGTACGTCTCCACGACGTTCGCCACAGCTATGCCAGCCTCGCGGCCGCTAAAGGGCACAGCTTGCCGATGATAGGCAAGTTGTTGGGTCACAAGGTTGCGGCGACGACGCAACGATATGCGCATCTGGCCCGTGATGTTGTGTCGGCTGTGAGCGACGAGATCGGCGTCGCGATGGCGACGGCGATCGAAAAGGGCAGTCCTCCTTCGGCATCGGTTGTGAAGTTGCATCGCCGAAAAATAAACCGAGCGGGTCGCCGATGAGTGAAACCCGCGAGGAGCCCATCACGTACGCGCGGAAGATCAAGTTTGACCGCGCGGTCGCGGATCACGCTGACGAGTTGTGTGACGCATGGGGCGGAGCCGGCGTTCGGCGACCCCTGAATCTGGCGCACGAGCTACTAGATAAGTCCGTCGTTCGTCGGGCAATCGAAGAATGTTGCTTTGATATTGCCCGGCAGCACGGTCTCGGAACGCTTTCCAATCCAATCAATGAAAGATCCCGCGCTGCGCAGCTCTATTGCGAAAAATGCTTTGTTCTGCCGAGCCTGCCCGTGCTGCGGCGGTTCTTGGAGCCGTCAACGGTGAACGCCTTGAAGCAAGGACTTTTGGTCGGATGGGCGATCGATGCGCACAGTCCTACGAGCAAGCCGCGCCTGGTGCGGCAGGGCGTATGGGATGCTTTGACGATTGACTTTGAGCGCAACACCGCGTCGCTAAACGGAAAGGTGACGTTGATGAGCATCGAGGTCGACGTCATCGCTGCGGCGACATCGCGGACGGTCGTTCACGTGGTCTCTAGATCTGATGTGGAAAAGTGGTACATCGAAGTGCACATTCATTCGCGCCAACACTGCAATGAACATCAAGATGAGGATGCTGCCGAACAGTACTTCGGCGCCTCCGTTCCTCGCGAGTGGTTACGCGAATTGCGAAAGAAACACGCACCCGCCGCTTGGAAAAAGCGGGGACCCCACACGGATAGTTAATTTTGGCGGATAATTTGGCGGCTAATTTCATCCCGCCAAAATGCCAATTTTGAAAACCCCGGAATCCTCACCGATATTGCGTGCGTCGGATCAAGACGCATTCGGTGAGGTGAAACATGACGGCGGTCGACCCCAATGAACTGATCTCGCCTGATGAAGCAGCGAAGTTGCTGCGGGTAAAAGAGGCCACATTGACGGCGTGGCGCAATCAGAAGCGCGGTCCCGCGTATCTGAAGATAGGTCGCTTCGTTCATTACCGCCGCGCAGACCTCTGCGAATGGCTGGCTGCACAACGTCATTGTCCGACGGCGGCGTGATCCATGCGCCCTCGCCTCTTCAGGCCTCCGGCGCCGTCCGTCACCGCGATCGTTTGGCCGCCACAGGTTGAGCTCTATCGACTGCTCGGTTGGCGCGTCGTTGACGCGCCCGCATGCGGGCCGGTGCGGATGGTGCCGCCCCGCGGAGCCGCACATGGTCCCTGAAAACGCGAACGCCTGCACCCGCAATCTGGGGCTGATATCGGCCGGTCCGCGATGGGTCTAATCCGCTGGTACAAGCGCGACCCCAATGCCGCGCTAACCGGCATGGCGCACCTGACGCTCGAAGAGCGGGGTGCCTACAATACCGTTTTGGATTTGATCTACGCGCATGACGGCACCGTCGATGATGACGACCGTTACATCGCCGGATGGCTGCGCTCGGATGTGAGGGTATGGCGCCGCATTCGCCAGCGCCTTCTCGCGCTCGAAAAGCTCTATCTAAACGGCTCGGTATTGCGCAACGCGCGTGCCGACCGCGAGGTAGATGAGGCCATACATAGGGTCGCAAGTGCGGCACAGGCGGGCCTTACGTCAGCCGCCAAACGTGTTGAGCGTCGCAACGTTCTCAATGGCTTACCTTCAACGGCCGTTCAACGGCCGTTTCAACTATCTACATCTACAAAGAAGAAGATTACTTCTACTGAGTCTGTAGCCGCGCGAGGCGATCGAGAAGAACTCGCTCAGGAAGAGGCTGCTCGAGATAAGCGCCCTTGCGATCTTTCGCGGGCTGATCTCGACGCGCTAGCGCAGCGGCGAAGAGAAAAGCCGCCCGTTACGACGACGTCGCACTCTCCGGCTGCGCCGACTGTTGTGCCCGTGGTTCCGTTCGTCGACCACAAGCGGAATACCGCGTCGTGACCGCGCCCCATGCAATCGCCGCACCGAGTGGCGTATGGGGTTTACTTGCCGAGCCCAGGTGGGAGCGTTTACCGCATGGGCCGCATTTACAGGTTTTTTTAATTTCCCTGAAATTTCGTGATCGAGGTTTGCAACATGAAGTTATGACCATTTTACGGGGACTTCTGATGCTGCACTGGCCAAGAATGGACTATTTAATTTCGACGGGTCGACTCCCATGAAGAAAACCAAATCACCGCGACGACCACGGCTCGTAAGCACCGCCGCTCGCATGATGCAAATAATGTTGGACGACAGCTTAAGGTCTACCGCGGAGTGGAAGAAGCGCGGTGTGATGCCGCCATCGATCGAATTTCAAAAACGGCTTCGCGCGTTGCGGCGCAAGGCCGGTCTCGGCGACTTGCCATGACAGATCGCGAGCGCCGTGCCGTCGTTGAGCGCGCCGTGGGGGTGATCGCGCAGGCGGTGCTGGCGGATGAGCTGACAATCGCCGACGTGGTGGCGGCGCTAGCGTCCGCCGCCGTCGCCGGCCCCGTCGAAATCTCGCCCCGCGAAAGCGTCGAAGCCGCACGTCTGGCGCTCCGCAAGAGGATGCTCGACGAGCTGAACCGCCTCGAGAACGAGGGCCGTGGCCGTGAGGCAACGAGTCGCACCGCCCGCAAATTCGCGACTAATCCGCTCGATCCGCTGGCCGTCGAGAGCCTGGCACGAAAGCTCCGGCGCTGGCGGCCAAGAAAGAATTTCGGACATGTCCGTTTGCTGGCCGACAAAAGCGCTAGAGGTTGATCCATGCCTACGAAACACACCGAAACAATTCACGCGCTGACGCTCGCCGAGATCAATCGTCAGATCGGCGTCCACAGCGCGCGCCGCCAGCAGATCGTCGAGGAGCGCGCGGCGGCGTACGCAAGCGCGTTGAAAACCGGCGTGACCGGCGAATCCCCTGCCGCGGACGCGGATGAGCGCGCCGCACGCGAACACTCGAAGAACGTCTTGAACGGCTCGGCGCCTTTGTCGCTCTCGCTTCCGCCGGAACTCAGCCACGACAAAGTTTTGTACCGCGAGCAGCGCGGGCTCGACATCGTGCTGAGGGTGCTGACCAGCAAGGAACTCGTCGCACGGGCCGCAGAGGCGGTTGCCTGGGCCGAGGACAATGGCGACCGCTGGCGCGCTCTATGCCGCGAGGTCACGCTGACTGTGATCAAGCTGAGCGCGCTAGAGAACAGCGCCCGCGAACTGATAGGTCGTTGCGGTGACGTTTTTGCAATCCAGTTGCCGATGACGAACGTCGTCGGATCGGAGTTGATCTCCGAAACTCAGATCAGAGAGTTGATTAAAATCGCCTTGAGCGAAGGCATCGTCACAGCGAACGAAGTCAGGAAGGCCAAAAATGTTGAATAGGTCGCGGGTGCGCGCTTTCACCGGCACAGAGGCCGAGCTTAAGGCCGAGCGAGTCGGGCACTGGTTCAAGGCGCTGGTCGGGCAGGAAGCCTCGAGAGTCTGGTGCGTCAAGCGCGGGATAGGTTTGACGAAGGCTACCAATGAATCGAGCAACGTCACCGGAGGCTTTCTCGCTCCGCTGGACTTCGACGCAGCGATTATAAACGTGCGCGAGACAGTCGGCGCGTTCCGCCAAGGTGCTGAGGTCCGGCCATCGCGTTCTGACGGTCAAGTTCGGCCGCGTCGCACGGGCGGACTCACCGCGAATTTTGTGAGCGAAGGCGCCTCGATTCCTGAGAGTTCGTTCCAATTGGATGCGATCGGAAGTAATCAAAAAAAGCTCGCAATCCTGGCCCGCGCCAGCACTGAGTTATTCGAAGACAGCGCGCCCGATCTCGGTGAATTTCTCGCCTCCGAAATCGGCTATGCCTTTGCGGCCAAAGAAGACGACTGCGGATTTAACGGCGACGGCACGTCGACATTTTGTGGAATCAGCGGTCTCGCAACGAGGCTTGCGGGCCTCAAATCATCGATTGCAGCTGCGTCCGGTCACAACACGTTTTTGACGCTCGACAACACGGATATTGCCAACGTGATGGCGGGCGTGCTGGCGACAGCCATTCCCGGCGCAGCCTGGTTCACCTCGGCGACCGGCTATGGGCAGACGATCTGCCGACTGTGCGCCGTGAGCGGCGGTCTAACGACGGCAATACGGCCCGATGGAACGCTCGCCGCGAACTACCTCGGCTTCCCGGTCATCTTCTCCGGCAAACTGCCGGACGTTTCGACCAGTCTGGCGGGGAGCGCGATGTTGTTTTTCGGCAACCTCGCGCAGGCGGCCGTTTTGGTTGAAAGGCAGCAACAGACAATCATTGCCGTCAGTCGCGAGCGCGCGCTCGACGCTGATCAGATCCTCATCCGCGGCGTGCAGCGCGAGGACATCATCAACCACACGGTCGGCGACGCCAGCACGCGCGGCCCGATTGCGATGCTGGTAGGGACCTCATGACAAACGCGAAGCGCAAGCCGGCTGGCCTTCGGGTAGGTATGGTCGTCACGATGACTGACGGATGGCGCGGCAAGATCGCGGAAGAGGGCGGCGGCATCGTCGCTTGCCTCGCCGACGGCGAAAAACCCGACCTGCATTGGTGCGGTGACTATCGAATAGTGGCGCCGTCATCCGTGCAGGTCAATGGCAGTAAGGCGGTTGTCGATTGGAGATCGACTGTATCCAGCCGGGACACCGATAAGAGAAGAGCGGCTCGGAGTGCCGTCGTCGCTGATCTGTTGGCCAACGCTCGGCTCCATCGCCAATGGCAAGACGCGCCTGACGCGTAAGGGGATTGTTTTCCGGATGCATGGGGAGCGTGCACCGCGTGGGGTCGCCGGCCTGATTTACGCAAAATTCCAGAAACTTTTTAGGCTTCGAAAATGAGTCCAACGAACTTAGAAAAGCAACGCACTCCAATCGTACAGACGCTCGACGAACCGTGCGCCGAATGCGGATTTTTGGACACTGCAGGGCTATCGGAAGATGAAATGGCCGAGCTTGCGTCGTTGCCGGAGGTAGAGTCCTGGCCTGAATTGAATATCTCCGACTGGCCGACATTGGAGCCTAAAGTTTCTCGCGTCGCTCGCGAGGTCGTTGAAGAACATAGCCCCCGACCACTGAACCGTCGCCAGCGCGTCTTCGCAAGGAATCTGGCGGCGGGATTGGAGGCGATTGAGGCGTACGCAGTCGCCGGTTTTAGTCCGCACCGCGCGAACTCTCTGCGCCTAGAGCGGTTTCGTTGTTTT
>PLJS01000302.1 GCA_003140315.1 Hyphomicrobiales bacterium | reverse complement strand
GGCAAGATCAACATGGCGTCGAGCGGTGTCGGCGCGGGGCCGCATGTGGCGGGCGAGCTGTTCAAGATGATGACCGGCATCGACATGGCGCACGTGCCGTATCGCGGCGGGGCGCCTGCGATCACGGCGATCCTCGGCGGCGAGGTGCAGGTCTTTTTCAGCCCTGTTCCCGAGCCGCTCGAACACATCAAGGGCGGGCAATTGCGCGCGCTCGCGGTCACGGCGGCGGCGCGTCTGGAGGCGCTGCCGGACGTCCCGGCCGCGGGCGAGTTCGTGCCGGGCTACGAGGCGAGCACCTTTTATGGCATCGGCGCGCCGAAGAATACGCCGCCCGACATTGTCGAGAAGCTCAACCGGGAGATCAACGCGGCGCTTGCCGATCCCGCGATCAAGTCGCGGCTCGCCGCCCTGGGCACCACGGTGCTTACGAGCTCGCCCGCGGACTTCGGCAGACTGATCGCCGACGAGACCGAGAAGTGGGCCAAGGTGGTCAAGTTCGCGGGTATCAAGGCGCATTGACGAAATCCCGACCGACTATTTCATGTCGGTGGTTCAGCGAGCTCCAACGTCACGGCCGCTTTCGGAGTTATCGCGGATATCGGGCGGTCATCGGCGCGTGCCGAATTTGTAGCGATTGAACCATTGCCGACGTCAGACGGACAATGGAAAATCCTTCCATGACGATCGATCCTATCCAAGCCGCCGCAGCGGATAAGAAAACAAAGGTCTTCGTTTCCTATGCGCGCGAAGACCTTGCCTTCGTCGAACGGCTGGAAGCTGCATTGAACGCGCGCGGCATCATGCCGCTGATCGACAAGACCGAAATCTACGCTTTTGACGAATGGTGGAAGCGTATCGAGACCGTCATCAGCCAGGCTGACACGTTCGTGTTCGTGATCAGCCATGATTCGATTGCTTCCAAAGTGTGCCGCAAGGAGGTCGATTTTGTGCAGTCGCTGAACAAGCGGCTTGCACCCATCGTCTGGCGCCGCGTCGAGGACGAGGAAGTGCCGGAGGCGCTCGCCAGAATCAATTACGTCTTCTTCGACGGTGAGACCGACTTCGACGCCAGCGTGAACAAGCTCGCCGATGCGCTGACGACCGACATCGAATGGGTGCGCAAACACACCGAATGGGGCGAGGCCGCGCGGCGCTGGGCTGCGGCGGGGCGGCCGGGGCCGCGTGGGCTGCTGCTGCGCTCACCCGTGCTGGAGGAGGCGGAGCGGTGGATCGCGGCTCGCCCGGCCGATGCGCCGGCGCCGACCAACGAAACGCAGGCCTTCATTGCCGAAAGCCGCCGGGCGGCAACGCGGCGGCGGCACATCCTGATTGCCGGATCGGCAGCTGGGCTCCTTGTCGCGACCTGCCTCAGCGGCCTCGCTTATTGGCAATATGACCGCGCGGCGGAACGCCGTCAGAGCGAATTGCTGGCGCAATCGCGCACACTCGCCTCGGGCGGTACCCAGCTCATCGGCGAAGGCGACTTCGGGACGGCCGCGCTCCTTGCGATCGAGGCCCTCTCGGATGCGGCGACGCAGTCCTCGCGTCCTTACGCCCCGGAGGCGGAATTCGTGCTTTCCAAAGCCCACCAACGCATGTTGGAGGCAAGGGTCATAACGGACGTGCCGGCGCGCCGTCTGGCGTTCAGTCCCGACGGCCGGCGCGTTGTCACGACGAGAGGCGACAACACGGCGGATATCCGGGATTCCGAAACCTGGGAACTGATCACGACCCTCAAAGGTCACGATGATCGGATCAACACGGCGGTATTCAGTCCAGACGGCAAATGGGTGCTCACGGCGTCTCATCCGGACGTCCCGTCGGAGACAATACCGCGCGGATTTGGGACGCCGGCACCGGCAAATTGATCGTCACGCTGTCCGGCCACGTTGATGGGGTCAATTCGGCGGCATTCAGCGGCGACGGCCAGCGGGTGGTCACTGCATCCATGGATAAAACCGCACGCATCTGGAACGCCGTCAATGGCCGCCTCCTGCTGACGATCAAGAGTCAGTTCTCCCTCACCAGCGCGGCCCTCAGTCCGGACGGACGGCGAGTCGTAACGGGAGCCGGTTTCGACTTCGACGACGACGACAAAGAGATCCGCCTCTGGGATGCCGTCAGCGGACGCATGATCGCAGACCTCAAAGGCCAAAAGGGCGACATCAATTCCGTCGTGTTCAGTCCAGATGGAAAGCGGGTCCTTACCGCTGCAGGAAGTGTGTTCACTCTGAAAAGCGGTCCCGACGCCGACAATACCGCGCGGATCTGGGATGCCGGGACGGGTCGAATCATCACTGTTTTCAAGGGCCATGGCCTGGTGGTGGTCAACGCGGCGTTCAGCGCCGACGGCCAACGTGTGCTCACGTCGTCCTACGACAGGACGGCACGCATCTGGAATGCGCAGACGGGCGAAGTCATCCGTGTTCTCGCCGGCCATACCGATTGGCTGTTCGCAGCCCAGTTCAGTCCCGACGGCCAGCGGGTGGCGACTACATCAAGGGACCAAACTGTCCGCATCTGGAACATGGAGCCCACACCCGAATACAAGACGCTCTTGAAGCCCAATATCAAGCTTTCTTTCTTCCACAATTTTGTTGCTTTCAGCCGCGACGGCACACGCATCGCGACGTCGCTGGCAGAGGATGGAATTCGCGTTTGGGATGCAGCCAGCATGCGCATGATTTTGGGACCGATCAAAAACTCCGTCGATTCCATCGAATTCAGCCCCGACAGCTAGCGTGTATTGGGAGCCTTCGGCGACAACACGGCGCAAATCTTCGAAGCCGCCGTCAATAACGTCACGGCAATTTTTTCCGGCCATCAGGGTCAGGTTCGTGACGCCTCCTACAGTCCGGACGGACTCCGCGTGGTCACGGCCTCCTACGATAAGACGGCGCGAATTTGGGACGTGAAGAGTCAAAAGACCATCACCATCCTCAAGGGGCACACCGATACGCTGGCGAGCGCTGCCTTCAGCCCCGACGGCCGGCGCGTCGTGACGGCGTCGCGCGATGAGACGGTGAGAATTTGGGACAGCGCGAGCGGCGATCTCATTCGAGTGCTCAAGCACGATGAAAACGGGATCATTCCAGCGCACGCGGAATTCCATCCGAATGGCAAGCTGCTTATCGGCATCGAATATTTGGCTGAGCGCATAGCTGACAAGCACGGCCATCGGGGCTGAATCTTCTGGCCTCGCCTCCTTCGGTTAGCTTTGCGACGACGGCGCCGGTAGCATCGAGCTGGGGAAGTGGCCTTATCAGGGTCAGGATTGGAAGGACTGGCTCAAATACAAGCGCGCCAATGTCACCCCGCCACTGCCTACCGCACCTGAATGGAAATCGTGGCGCGCCGCCCATTAGTGTTTGTAGCCGCCGCAATATCCTGGCAAGCGTTTCGCCGACGCTCAATAGCTGACGGCCGCGACAGCTAACCGCGCAGCGCGGCCGCGAGCGTGAGCGCCTGGTCGGACAGCACCGCCGGATCTTCCTTCACGGTCGCGGGCGGCTTCATCGAGACGCCGGCCTTGCGCGGCACGATGTGGACGTGGAGGTGGAACACCACCTGGCCGCCGGCGCTCTCGTTGAACTGCTGCACCGTGATGCCGTCGGCGCCGAACACCTTGATCTGCGCCTTGGCGATCTTCTGGGCGACCTGCATCACGTGGGCGAGGTCGTCGGGCGCGACGTCGAGCAGGTTGCGCGCCGGCGCCTTCGGCAGCACGAGCGTGTGCCCCGGCGCGCGCGGCATGATGTCGAGGAAGGCGAGGGCGCGCTCATCTTCGTAGACTTTGTGGCAGGGAAGCTCGCCGCGCAGGATTTTCGCGAAGACATTGTTCGGATCGTAGGTCGGCATCGTGTTCTCCGGATTCGCGCGCGAGCTCGGACTTGTTCGGGCGGTTTCAGGTCTCTTCCATAATCAGGTCCTTGCGGAAAGGACCCATGGCGGCAAGCTCGTCGCCGGCCGCCGCAACGTAAGCGCGCTCACGCTTGAGGTAGTCGGCGATCGCGCGGCGCAGCGCCGGGTCGGCGATGTAATGGGCCGAATGGGTCGTCACCGGCATGTAGCCGCGCGCGATCTTGTGCTCGCCCTGGGCTCCGGCCTCGACTCGCGCGAGCTTGTTTCTGATCGCGAAATCAATGGCTTGGTAGTAGCAGAGTTCGAAGTGCAGGAACGGGTGGTGCTCGCTCGCGCCCCAGTGGCGGCCATAGAGCGCGTCCGAGCCGATGAAGTTGATGGCGCCCGCGATGAAGCGCCCGGCGCGTTTCGCCATCACCAGCAGGATGCGATCGGCCATGCTCTGCCCGATCAGCGAATAGAACGCGCGCGTGAGATACGGCCGGCCCCATTTGCGCGAGCCGGTCTCCATGTAGAAGGCGAAGAAGGAATCCCAAATACTTTCAGTGAGATCGGAGCCGGTCAGGCAGACCACTTCGATGTCCGAGTCGACTGCGTCGCGGCGCTCGCGCTTGATCGCCTTGCGCTTGCGCGCGGCGAGGCGATTGAGAAAATCGTCGAACGTTGCGTAATCGGCGTTTTCCCAATGGAATTGCTGGTCGGTGCGCTGCAGGAAGCCACGCTCGCCAAGGAGCCGCCATTCGCTTTCCGGCGCGAAGGTGACATGTGCCGACGACGCCTCGCGCAGGCGCGCGAGCTCAATGAGACCCGATGCGAGCGCGCCGCGAACGGCTTCGGCGGATGGCCCCGGTGCGACGAGCAGCCGCCGTCCGGTCGCAGGCGTGAACGGCACGCAGACCTGCAGTTTCGGGTAATAGCTGCCGCCCGCGCGCTCATAGGCATCGGCCCAGCCGGCATCGAACACGTATTCGCCGCGCGAGTGGGATTTTAGATAGCACGGCACGACGCCGACGACTGCGTCGCCGTCTTCGGCGATGAGGTGCTGCGGCTGCCAGCCGGCGCGCGCGACGGCCGAGCCCGAGGCTTCCAGGGCTAAAAGAAATTCATGCGAGATGAACGGGTTATAGGTCTCCCGCTCAGATTTCGATTCCGCTCCTGTGCAAGCCGATGCGGCGACGGCCGGGTTGGCGCAGGCGTTCCAGGCCTTCGCCGGAATGTCGGCGATCGCCGGGACGATGCGGATGCGCAAATCGGTGCTCATGCGGGAAGAGTTTACGGCTTCAACCCCTCGAAAATCATCTGGTCAGCATAGCGCTCCGCACGCTGGCGGTCGTGTTCGCTGCGTACCGTCCAGGCGAGCAATGGCAGGCCGAACAGGTGCCTTGCAACGAATGGGCCAGGGGAGGGCAGGTCGGTCACATTGTAGGCGACGAAATGCGGCCGCGTCCGCGCGCCGTGCAGCAGGAATGCGAGCGAGCGACGCTGACTTGGCGTCAACGCGCGCCACTCTGTGTCGACGTAATGGCGCTCTGCCACGATGCCGCGCGGCAGGCTTGGCGCGATCTCGCGCAGCGTGGCGATCGGGCCGGGATCAAACGACATCAGCGCGGCCGGTCCGCTGTAGCTGCCGAGCACGTCCGCGGCGCGCTTGACGAGCCGCAGGTCGCCATCGAAACGGCTTTTCAGTTCGATCAGCAACGGCGTGCGGCCGGCCACGAGATCGCACAATTCGCCAAGTGTGATCATCCGGTCGCTGGTCGCCGTGAACGGCACATCCCTCAATCCCGCGGCAGTCATGGCGGCAAGCTGCCGCGTTCCGAGCGTGAGGCGGCCGAGCTCGAAGTCGTGATGCACCATCGCCTCGCCGTCGGCGGTGATCTGAAGGTCGGTCTCGATCGCAAAGCTGCCTTCGATCGCGGCGCGGAACGCGGACGGCGTGTTCTCGATCACGTTCGCGGAATCGTGCAAGCCGCGATGCGCCACCGGGTGCGCGGTCAGCCAGTCGAGGCTAGGCATCGGCTAGTTTTGTCTGTGCATGATCTTATCCGAAAACCGGTTCCCACTTTTCGGGATCATGCATCAGGAAACCTCGAACATACCCTCGACTTCGACCGCCGCGTCCATCGGCAGCACCGCGACGCCGATCGTGGTGCGGGCGTGGCGGCCGCGATCGCCGAACGCCGTCACCATCAGGTCGGACGCGCCGTTCATGACCTTCGGGGTTTCGAGAAAGTCGGGCGTCGCGTTGATGAAGCCGCCGAGCCGCACCACGCGCTGCACCTTGTCCAGGTCGCCAAGCGCGACCCGCAACTGCGCGAGCACATTGATGGCGCAGGCGCGGGCGGCCTTCTGGCCGTCCTCGATGGAGACGGCGCCGCCGAGCTTGCCCTGGGCGACGAGCTTGCCTTCCGGGTCGAAGCACAGCTGGCCGGATACGACCAGCAGGTTGCCGCTGCGTACGAAGCCGACATAATTCGCGACCGGCGCCGCGGGCGCGGGAAGCGCAATCCCGAGATCCGCAAGCTTCTTCTCGACGGTTCCGGGCATCGGTGTTCTCCTCGACGGTATACGCGTCTGTCATCGCCGATCGCTTGCCACGGCGCAAGCGGGGAGCCGCGCCGATCGCGGTTGCGGCCAACGCATCGCGCCCTTATGTTGCTTAAGGCGACGAGGAGATGAAGCCCGCATGATTCGGTCGGCCCCCGTTTGCCTCGGTTTTGTCGCAATAATGGCCGGGTTCGCCGGATCGGCGCCGGCCCTCGCGCAGCCAACCACCGGGCCGATCGCTCTGGCCCCGCATGTCGCGGTCTACGACCTCAAGCTGACAAGTTCGCGCGGCAAGCGCTCGCTTGAATCCGTGCGCGGCCGCATCGTGTATGATTTCTCCGGCAGCGCGTGCGAAGGCTACGCGCTGAAATTCCGCCAGGTGACCGAACTCGACAGCGGCGAAGGCAAGGTCGCCCTCAGCGACCTGCGCACCACGACCTGGGAGGAAGGGGAGGCGAAGAGCTTCCGCTTCAAGTCCGAGAACTACATGGATGAGCAGCAGATCGGCGAAGTCGACGGGCGCGCCGAGCGCGCGCGCGCGACGGTCGCGGTGAAGCTCACCAAGCCGGAAGACAAGAAGCTCGATGTCGGCGCGGTCGTGTTCCCGACCGAGCACATGCGGCGGCTGATCGAGGTGGCGCGTGCCGGCCAGTCGCTGCTCGAGCTTTCGGTCTATGACGGCTCGGACGACGGCGAGAAGATCTTCCAGTCGCTCGCCGTGATCGGCCGCAAGATCGAGCCCGACCAGAAGAGCCTGCTCAGCGACGCCGCGGCGAACCAGAATTCGCTCGTGGGGCTTGCGCGCTGGCCGGTCACCATCAGCTATTTCGACAAGGCGAAGAAGAAGGCGGACGACGATCCGAGCGAGCAGACGCCGGTCTACGCGATCTCGTTCGAGATGTATGAGAACGGCATCTCGCGCTCGCTACGGCTCGACTATGGCGATTTCGTCATCGACGGCGAGATGACCTCGCTCGAGGTCAGGACCGCGAAGCCCTGCCGTTAGAGCGAAGCCAGGCGAAGTGGGTACCGGTTCGCCGTCCGGCTTCGCGACAAAATAAGCGGTTCAGTCGTCCTCTTCGTCGTCGCCCGCGGTCTCCTTGCGGCCGTCGAACACCAGCCCCTTGACCATTGCGGCCTTGCCGAATTTGCCGCGCACGCGATCGATCGCGTACTCGGCCGCGGCGGTGCGCCGGCCGCGGACGTCGATCAGGTCGGCCGCGTCGGCCTCACCGGCCGTGAGCTGAGAGACGCCGATGCCGATCAGCCGATAGCTTGTGCCATCGGTCTCGCGTGCGAGCAGTTCGCGTCCCGCCTCGAAGATGCGCGCCGCGAGCGCCGTCGGCTCGGCGAGCGAGCGTGCTCGCGTCCTTATCCGAAAATCCGCCGTCTTGAGCTTGAGCGTGACGGTTGCGCCTGCGATCCCCTTGGCCTTCAGGCGCGCCGAGACGCGCTCGGACAGCGACCATAAGAGCCGTTCGAGCGGCTTGAAGCCGCTAAGGTCCGCATTGAACGTGGTCTCGGCCGAGATGCTTTTCGTTTCGCGGTCAGGATTGACGCGGCGTTCGTCGATACCGCGCGCGAGGCGCCAGAGCCTTCGGCCCTCGATGCCGTAGCGCCGCATCAGGTCGGTCTCATCGGCGTGCTGCAGGTCCGCGACGGTCGAAAAGCCGTCGCGTTGCATTCGCTTCTCGCTCACCTTGCCGACGCCCCAGATGAAGCCGACCGGCTTTGCGGCGAGGAACGCGACAGCCTCCTTGGCTCCAAGCACGGCGAAACCGCGCGGCTTGTCTAAATCAGAAGCAATCTTGGCGAGGAATTTATTGGCCGAAAGTCCGATCGAAACCGTGATCCCGATCTCGGCCTCGACGCGCTTGGCAAAGCCAGCGAGCGAGCGCGCCGGGCTCATGCCGTGCAGCCGCGCGGTGCCGCTCAAATCCATGAAGGCTTCGTCGATCGAGAGCGGCTCGACTAAAGGGGTCAATTCGAACATCAGCTCGCGGACCTCGCGGCCGACGCGGACGTATTTCGCCATGTCGGGCGAGATGATCGCCGCGTGAGGACAAAGCTTGCGCGCCTTGAACATCGGCATGGCCGAATGGATGCCGTAGGTGCGCGCCACGTAGCAGGCGGTCGAGACGACGCCGCGCTTGCCGCCGCCGATGATCAGCGGCTTGTCGATCAGGCTTGGATCGTCGCGTTTCTCGATCGTCGCGTAGAATGCGTCGCAATCGACATGCGCGATCGCCAGCGTCTCGATTTCGGCGTGGCGGGCGATGCGTGGCGAGCCGCAGGCCGGGCAGCGCGCGCGCTCGGCGGCATCGGCGAGACAGTCGCGGCAGAAACCCGGCATGGATCAGGGTACCTCCGGCATTCCCCCGACGAGGAGCGCCTGCGCGCGCTCGACCGTGCGTGGATCGATCGCGGCCTGTTGCGCGAAGGCTACGAGCAAGGCCTCGTCGGAGACAATGTGGTCGAGCACGCCGGCGAGAAAGCTCGGGTCCGCGGCCGCCTTGCGAATCATTTCGGGACCCATGCCGGTGACGCTGAGAAAGCGGCCGAGCCGGTCGTGATCCCGCGCAAGGAACCCGAGGGCAGCAATTGCCAGCGATTCCGCGATTTCGCGGGTGACGGGGCCGGTTTTCGCCATGCCCGTTTGCCTTTCCGTAACGGATCGCCTCTAGGGTTTTACTAAGATTCTGCCCATCCGTGTGCCTTGGGGCGATACGGTCGTTTGGTCGGTGACCAAGGGGCCGCCGGGCGGAACAGCCGGAGGGCCTGATGGCCAGGAAGACCGTCCTGATCGTGGAGGACAATGAGCTCAACATGAAGCTCTTCCACGACCTGCTGGACGCCCACGGCTATCAGACCGTCGGCACGCGCAACGGCATCGAGGCGCTCGATCTCGCGCGCAAGCACCGTCCCGACCTGATCATCATGGACATCCAGCTTCCCGAAGTGTCCGGGCTCGAAGTCACCAAGTGGCTGAAGGACGACCCGGTGCTCAAATCGATCCCCGTCGTGGCGGTGACGGCGTTCGCCATGAAGGGCGACGAGGAACGCATCCGCGAGGGCGGATGCGAGGCCTATCTCTCGAAACCGATCTCGGTCGGCAAGTTCATCGAGACCGTCCGCCACTTTCTGGGAAATGCCTGAGGATTCGATGACCGCACGCATTCTCGTTGTTGACGACATCCCCGCCAATGTGAAGCTGCTGGAAGCGCGGCTCACGGCCGAATATTTCGACGTCACGACCGCGATGTCGGGCCCGGAGGCGCTGGCGATCTGCGAGCGTGCCCAATGCGACATTGTCCTGCTCGACGTGATGATGCCGGACATGGACGGCTTCGAGGTCTGCCGCCGGCTCAAGGCCAATCCGGTCACGCACCACATCCCGGTGGTGATGGTGACGGCGCTCGATCAGCCGTCCGACCGGGTGCAGGGGCTGGAAGCCGGCGCCGACGATTTCCTCACCAAGCCGGTATCCGACATCGCGCTGCTCGCGCGCGTGCGGTCGCTGGTGCGATTGAAGATGGCGGCCGACGAGCTGCGCATGCGCGCCGTCACATCGCGCGAGATCGGGATCAACGATCCGGAGGTCGCCGCAGTCTCGGAAGCCGGGCGCGGCGGGCGCGTGCTCCTGGTCGACGACCGCAAGTCCTCTTACGAGCGCATCGCCGGCATCCTCACGGCCGAGCATACGGTCGACGTCGAGACCAATCCGGCCGAGGCGCTGTTTCATGCGGCCGAGACCGATTACGAGGTGATGATCGTCTCGCTCGGCCTGGAGAACTATGACGGGTTGCGGCTGTGCAGCCAGGCGCGTTCGCTCGACCGCACGCGTGGCGTCCCAATCCTGATCATCGCCGAGGCGGAAGACAATGCGCGGCTGTTGCGCGGCCTCGAAATCGGCGTGAACGACTATCTGGTGCGCCCGGTGGACAAGAACGAGCTGCTGGCGCGCGTGCGCACGCAGATCCGCAAGAAGCGCTATACGGCGCGGCTGCGCGACAACGTGCAGCAGTCGATGGAAGCCGCGATCACGGACGCGCTCACCGGGCTCTACAATCGCCGCTACATGGAAAGCCACTTGGGGACGCTGGTCGAGCAGGCGGCGGGCCGCGGCAAGCCGCTGTCGCTCCTCGTCCTCGATATCGACTACTTCAAATCGATCAACGATTCCTACGGCCACGACGCGGGTGACGACGTGCTGCGCGAGTTCGCGATGCGGGTGCGCAAGTCGATCCGCGGGATCGACCTTGCCTGCCGCTATGGCGGCGAGGAATTCGTGGTGGTGATGCCGGAGACCGACATGGCGGTCGGCGCGCTGGTCGCCGAGCGCATCCGCCGGCGTATCGCGAGCGAGCCGTTCGCGATCGAGGGTGGGGCGAAAGCGATCGACGTCACGCTGTCGATCGGGCTTGCCTCGCTCGCGAGCGAAAACGACACCGGCGCGACCATCATCAAGCGCGCCGACCAGGCGCTCTATCGCGCCAAGCGCGACGGGCGGAACCGCGTCGTGGCGGACGCTGCGTAAGGCCCGCCATAAACCCTAACGCTTTACAATATCAGCGAATCTCGCCACGTTGCGGGGTGCCCGAGCGTTGCTTTCCCCGCCGCTTCGACTAGCTTGACGGTGTGGGCGCGGACGCTCCGGAAGAGGACCCCGCGGGATTGATGTCCCGCATGAGAGCTGGTCCTTAGATAATTGAAAACCCTACGGTATGCTCAGGTCCGCCGCATCTCCTGGGTCCGTGGGGTTCGGCCGGTCCGGGGGCGGTGTGAGTGGCCTCCTCATGTACACCGTCTCCGGCCGGCCACCTTTTCTGAATAGTGAAATCGTATTCCCAAAATGCAAAGGGCGCCCATGCGGCGCCCTTATGTATTCCAAGCGTACTTGAAGCTTATTTGATCTTTCCTTCGCGGAACTCGACGTGCTTCTTCACGACCGGATCGTACTTTTTCATGGTCAGCTTGTCGGTCATGGTGCGCGAGTTCTTCTTGGTCACGTAGTAAAAGCCGGTGTCGGCGCTGGACACGAGCTTGACCTTGATGGTGGTGGCCTTGGCCATGGGAGCCTCGTCGGTTTCTGAATTCGGCCGGACCCTAGCGGCGGGGGTCAAAATGTCAAGAAAGACGCTGGAAATCGGAGCGAACGTAGCTGGAATTGTCGCAAAAACGCAGATTAAAGCTCCGCGCGCACGAATTTCCGGTTCAGCATCCGGTAGAACGGCGAGGGGAGGTCGTGGCCGAAGCCCTTGGCGACCCGCGCCTCCAATTCGTCGAGCGCGACCTGCGTGATGGTCATCAGCTCGAGCTGCTTCGCCTCGGCGATCGGCAACCAGACCAATTCCACCAGCTCCGAATCCGGCCCGACGACGCCCTCGACCTTGTGCACGATGGCGTTCGCGTCGGCGGCGAAGAAGCGCGCATCGAAGCGCCGCGGCCGGCGCGGCGGCGTGATCGCGCGCGCGATGAAATGCAGCGTCGCGAGGTCGGGCAGTACGCCCGCCTTGGCGAATGCCGACCAAGGACCGTCGGGCACCGCCGGCATCGGATCGACGCGCTTGCCGAGCAGCAGCCCCGTCTCCTCGAAGGTCTCGCGGATCGCCGCGAGCGCGAGCGCGCGCGCCTTGTCGCGGCTTGGACGCGTGACGCGGCGCATCAGCCGTGCCTCGGCGTGGGCATCGAGCGGACTGGCTGTCGGCATGCGCTTGTCGGCCGGCTCGACCCGCCCGCCCGGAAACACGAACTTGCCGGGATTGAATTTAAGGCTGTGATGGCGGCGCCCGAACAGCACTTTCGGCGTCGCGCCGGAGCGGTCGACCAGGATCAAGGTCGCGGCGTCGCGCGGGCGCAGATTGGGATGGGTCTGGTCGCGCTTGGTGTCGGTCAGGCGCTTGGCTTGATTCATGTGAGTTCTGCGGTGCGTCCCAAAGATCGTGTGATCGCGAGAACACGGCGCATATCGGTCGCGAAAGCAATGGGTTTGTCGCCATGGCCCGCCTGCTCGCGAAGCATTCTCATGTTCCTGTCGGTCGGCGTGTTCGAGAAACAGTGTGCGTCCGTGCTGCTTCAATTTCTTGCGTTTGCCGCCGGGTGCTTCATCACCCGAGACATATCGTCCCGCGCGGTCGCGGCGAACATGCGCACCCTGGGTCTGGACTCCGTATCGCCGGTATGCCGAACTGATTTGGGATACAGGGGCGATTGACATCATGAACCGCGACCCGCGCTGGATAAAGACCATCCAAGTTCTGTGGCTGGCCGTATTCAGCTTTTGGCTTGGCAGCTTGGATGCGCGCGCCGCCTACGACGCGCATTACTGGCTGACGTCGGCCGTATTCGTCGTCGGTATCGGGGGCTCCGCGTACTTGCTGCTGCGCGACGTCTGGAAGAAGGCCTGAGAGCGCAGTGTCATCCACGGTCCTGGTTGCGATTGGGGTCCTGGAGGCAACTGCCCTAGCAGTGGCCTATATTGTCGTAATATCTGTATGCCGGATTCGTTTACGGATAAATGCACGCTAGACCAGCCGACGAAAGCCCCGAGAGATGACCATGGCCTACGGTCCGAAGAAAATCACGATGCTCACGAGCATCATCGTCATCGTGGCGATGTCGGTCATGATCGGTGTATTTCTTATCATCGGCGTCGACGACTGGCTGCACGGCAGCACGATAAAATATTTCGTCGAGTCCGGCCTTATAGTATTGGGTGCTGTCGCCATCGCACTGCATGCTCGCAGGATATTACGGGAGATTCCAGAGCAGTAGGCGGTCGCACGGAGTCTTGGTTTTGGATCGATGCAGAGGGTTTCGCACCAAGCCTCTGAGCGCAGTGGCGCGTTAGCTTAGCGACCGGTTGGCAGTGCTGCGAAGCCGTTATCCGCGACGGCCGCCGCGGCGCCGCTGCGAGGGCGCCGGACGGCTAAAGTCGCGGCGCGCACGTCCGCCCTTGTCGCCCTTCTGGCGTTTGCGGCTCGCGTCGTAGCGGCCTTCCGACAGAAGCTCGAAGCGCAGCGCGCCGGCGACCGGCGCCGCCTCGACCAATTTGACGCTGACCGTGTCGCCGAGCCGGTAGGTCTCGCCGGTCTCGTCGCCGATCAGCGCATGCGCGCCCTCGTGATAGCGATAGTAGTCCGCCCCGATGGTGCGCGCCGGAATGAAGCCGTCGGCGCCGGTCTCGGCGAGCTTGACGAACAGGCCCGCGCGCGTGACGCCGCTGATGCGGCCAGTAAATGTCGCACCGATGCGGTCCGCCATGAAATGCGCGATCAGCCGGTCGACGGTCTCGCGCTCGGCCTTCATGGCGCGCCGCTCGGAGGCCGAGATGCGTGCCGCGATCTCGCTGAGCGATTTCGTGTCGGCGCTGGCCGGCAGTCCGTCGGAGCCGAGCGAAAGCGCACGGATCAGCGCGCGATGCACGATCAGGTCGGCATAGCGGCGGATCGGCGAGGTGAAATGCGCGTAGCGGCGGAGATTCAGCCCGAAATGGCCGTAGTTCTCGGCCGCGTATTCGGCCTGCGCCTGGCTGCGCAGCACGATCTCGTTGACGAGTTGCTCGTGCTCGGTGCCGCGCACGCGCGCCAAGATGCGGTTGAAGTCGACGCCGTGCATCACCTGGCCCTTGGGGAGGTTGATGTCGAGCGTCGCCATGAACGCGCGCAGCGCCTCGATCTTCTCCGGCGAAGGCTCGTCGTGCACGCGATAAATCAGCGGCACCTTGGCGCGCTCCAGCGTTTCGGCGGCGGCCACATTGGCGAGGATCATGAACTCCTCGATCAGCCGGTGCGCATCGAGGCGCGGCGGCGTGATCACGCGGTCGACCGTGCCGTCGGCCTTCAGGACGATCTTGCGTTCCGGCAGGTCGAGGTCGAGCGGCTGGCGTTCCTCGCGCGCGCGCTGGAGCGCCCGATAGGCCGCGTAAAGCGGCTCGATGATCGAGGCGAGCAGGGGGCCGGTGGTGTCGTCCGGCCGGCCGTCGATTGCGTCCTGCGCCTGCGCGTAGTGCAGCTTCGCGGCAGAGCGCATCAGCACGCGATGGAACGTGTGGCTGCGTTTGCGGCCGCTCGCCTCGATCACCATGCGGACGGCAAGCGCTGCGCGGTCCTCGTTCGGGCGCAGCGAGCAGAGATCGTTGGAGATGCGCTCGGGCAGCATCGGCACGACGCGGTCGGGGAAATAGACCGAGTTGCCGCGCGCGAGCGCCTCGCGGTCGAGCGCCGAGCCCGGCGTCACGTAATGCGCAACGTCGGCGATCGCGACCGTCAGGATGAAGCCGCCGGCATTGTTCTTGTCGGTGTCGGGCTCGGCGAACACCGCGTCGTCGTGATCCTTGGCGTCTGCCGGATCGATCGTAACGAGCGGCAGCTTGCGCCAGTCCTCACGGCCGGAAAGGCCCGCGAGACGCGCGGCCTCGGCTTCGATGAGTGCCTCGCGGCGGAACACGTGCGGGATCTCGTGCGCATTGATCGCGATCAGGCTGATGGCGCGCTCGCTTTTCAGCGAGCCGAGGCGCTCCTTCACATGCGCGGTCGGCAACCCGTAGCGGCCGGAGTGCGCGACGTCGACCGCGATGAGATCGCCGTCCTGCGCGTCGGCGGTCATGCCGGCGGGGATATTCAACTCGCGGCCGAGCTGCTTTTTGTCGACCGGCACGAGGCGTCCGCCGCCTCCCGGAAGAGCACGGAACACGCCGATCTGGCGCTGCTTGGCACGGTCGAGGATTTTGATGACGCGTCCCGAATAGCCGATCGCCTCGCCTTCTTCGCCGGTCTGCTCGGCGTGCAGGAGCGCGCGATCGCCGACGCCCGGGACTTCGAACGGCTTTGCCTTGCGTTGCACCAGGATACGGATGCGCGGCGCTTCGCCATGCGCGGCGGCGTCCCATTCGGTCGGGACGGCGATCAGCTCGCCGTCCTGATCGCGCCCGGTGATGTCGGCGAGCACGGTCGCGGGTAGGGAGCCTGCGTGATGCAGCTTCTTGCGCCGCTGCTCGATCACGCCGCCCTCGGCAAGCTCGCGCAGCATGCGTTTGAGCGCGGCGCGGTCGTCGTTCTTCAGGCCGAAGGCGCGCGCGACCTCGCGCACGCCGGCGTTGCCCTTGTGGGTGCCGATGAAGGCGAGCAGCTCGTCCCGTGAGGGCAGCGCGCGCGGGCGGTTTTTGGCTGATCTGGTCAAGATGATGGGAAGTTATGCGCGAAGCGCGTTGTTCGCCAGCCCGGCGATGTGACGGCTCAGCTACTTGCCGGCGGCCTTCTTGCGGACCGGCTTGGCAGCCTTGACCACCTTCTTTGCAGGCGCTGCCTTGGCGGCCGGCTTCGCGGCGGCATCCACCGCGGGCTTGGCGACGCGGGCGTCCGCCTTGCGCGGCCCCTTGCGGCGCGGCGCGGGCTTGGCGCCGGTCTTCTCGGCGCGAGCCTCGATCAGGACGACCGCCTCGTCGAGTGTGATCTCCTCCGGATTCTTGGCGTCCGGGATCGTCGCGTTGATGCCGTTATTGGCGACATAGGGCCCGTAACGGCCCTTCTTGACCAGGATCGGCCCGCCGCGTTGTGGATGGTCGCCGAGCGAGCGTCCGGGATCTGCGCCGAAGCGCCGGCCCTTGCCGGGATTGGCGATCTTCTCGGCGATCAGCGTCACGGCGCGGTTGAGCCCGATGGTGAGCACGTCCTCGCTCGAGTCGAGATTGGCGTAGGTCTTGCCGAGTTGAACATAGGGGCCGAACCGCCCGATGCCGGCGAGGATCGGTTCGCCGCTCTCGGGGCTCTTGCCGACCTCGCGGGGCAACGACAAGAGCTGGAGCGCGCTTTCGAGTGTGATGTCGTCGAGCGCCCAGCCCTTCGGGATGCCGGCGCGCTTCGGCTTCTCGTCCTTGTCCTTGGATGTTTCGCCGAGCTGGAGATAGGTGCCGAAGCGGCCCGTCTTGATCGCGACGTCGAGGCCCGTCTCCGGGTCCTTGCCGAGCACCCTGTCGGCGCTCGCCGCGCCATTGGCGGAGAGCTGGCGGGTGAACTTGCATTCGGGATAGTTCGAGCAGCCGATGAAGGCGCCGAACTTGCCGAGTTTGAGCGACAGCTTGCCGGTGCCGCAGGTCGTGCAGAGGCGCGGGTCGGTGCCGTCTTCCTTCTGCGGAAAGACATGCGGCGCCAGCATCTCGTTGAGCACGTCGAGCACTTCTCGGATCCCGACGTCCTTGATGCCGTCGACCGCGCCGATGAAATCGCGCCAGAAGTCGCGCAACACCTTGCGCCAGTCGACCTCGCTGTTGGCGATCCGGTCGAGATCCTCTTCCAGGCCCGCGGTGAATTCGTACTCGACATAGCGGGCGAAGAAATTTTCGAGGAACGCCACGACGACGCGGCCCTTGTCCTCCGCATAGAGGCGCTTCTTCTCCAGCCGCACGTAGCTGCGGTCCTTCAGCACCTGCAGGATCGACGCATAGGTCGAGGGACGGCCGATGCCGAGCTCTTCCATGCGCTTGACCAGTGAGGCTTCCGAATAGCGCGGCGGCGGCTCGGTGAAGTGCTGGGTCGCGGCGATGGCGCGCTTGGCGAGCGCCTCGCCCTGGCTCACGGCGGGCAGGCGCTTTGCTTCCTCGTCCTCGGCGTCGTCGTCCTGACTCTCCTGATAGAGCGTCAGGAAGCCGTCGAACTTGGTGACCGTGCCGGTCGCGCGCAGATCGAGATTGCGAGCACCGACCCTCGCGGCGATTTCGACGGTGGTGCGCTCGAGCTCGGCCGACTCCATCTGGCTCGCCATGGCGCGCAGCCAGATCAACTCGTAGAGCCTGGCCTGGTCGGCATCGAGCTGCTTTGCGACATCGCGCGGGCGCCGCGCCACGTCGGTCGGGCGCACGGCTTCGTGCGCCTCCTGCGCGGTCTTCTGCTTGCTCTGGTAGGCGCGCGGCGCGTCGGGCAGGTACTGCTTGCCGTATTGCGACGAGATCAAGCCGCGGATCGCCGTGATCGCCGAGCCGTCCATGTAGACGCCGTCGGTGCGCATATAGGTGATGAGGCCGACGGTCTCGCCGCCGATGTCGACGCCTTCATAGAGGCGTTGGGCGACGCGCATGGTGTGCGCCGGCGCGAAGCCGAACTTGCGGCTCGCCTCCTGCTGCAGCGTGGAGGTGGTGAAGGGGGGCGGGGGATTGCGCTTGGCGGGCTTGGACTCGACCGAGGCGACGTTGAATTTCGCGGTTTCGAGATCGCGCCGGAAGGCCTGCGCCTCCTCGCCCGATCCGATGTCGAGGCGCTGGATCTTCTTGCCGTCGGCACCGACGAGCCGCGCCTCGAAGGTCTCGTTGCGCGGGGTCGCGAGTGTTGCCACCAGCGACCAGTATTCGCGCGGCACGAACTTCTCGATCTCCAGCTCGCGGTCGCAGACGAGCCGCAGCGCGACCGACTGCACGCGGCCGGCCGAGCGCGCGCCCGGCAGCTTGCGCCACAGCACCGGCGAGAGCGTGAAGCCGACGAGGTAGTCGAGCGCGCGGCGCGCGAGATAAGCGTCCACCAGCGCGCCGTCGATCTCGCGCGGATGCTTCATCGCCTCGGCGACCGCCTGCTTGGTGATGGCGTTGAACACGACCCGCTCGATCTTCTGGCCCTTGAGCGCGTGTTTTTCCTTGAGCACTTCGAGCACGTGCCAGGAGATCGCCTCGCCCTCGCGGTCGGGGTCGGTGGCGAGGATGAGCTTGTCGGCGCCCTTGACCGCCTTGGCGATGTCGGCGAGGCGCTTGGCTGCCTTGGCGTCGACTTCCCAGATCATGTGGAAATCGGCATTGGGATCGACGGAGCCGTCCTTGGCGGGCAAGTCGCGCACATGGCCGAACGAGGCCAGTACCTCGTAGCCGGGGCCGAGGTACTTGTTGATCGTCTTGGCCTTGGCGGGCGACTCGACAACGACGACGTTCATGAAATCCCTGGTAAATTCCTGCTAGCGCGGCGCGGTTCCGAAAGCGGATGGGCACCACGAGTCGGCGGGAACATGGGTAATGCAACGGCCCCTGTCAAATCTCGCGATGATCACAGGGTAAAGGCCAGACTCTAAGTTATTGAAAGAATTTCGGAATTTTCGCAATACGCTGTATTGCAACCTATGAGGGCGTGACGGATAAAACGCGATCTTTTATATAGGGTTCCATCGGGTTATGGGGTACCGCGAGATTAGCGCTGAACCTCGGACTTAGCAAAGGTTGTGGGCGTGGCCCGGACACCAAGAGGTATCGGCGGAACGCCGGAAACCCCACCGGTAGAGCAGCCAGTCGATGCGTTGTTCGTCGGTGAGACGAACGCCCCGGTCCTCTTCGCCCAACGTCGCCCCGCGCTCTTTTCGGACGACATACAATCGCCCAAGCGCGGGCGCGCCACAACCCGGCTGCGACAAAATGCAACCGGGGGGAGGGCGGTGATGATGGAGGCGGCCGTAAACGACGAGGCCGCCCGGTGAGGGCGGCCTCTTTAGCCTCGCTTAGTCAGACTCAGACGCGATCGATGCGCACCATCGTGATGCCGCTTCGGATGATCCCCAGGCTTCGGGCTGCACTGATCGACAGATCGATGATGAATCCCTTGCCGTAGGGACCGCGGTCGTTGACCGTACAGGTCACGCTGCCTTTGCCGTCGAGCCTGATCACTCTGAAGTGAGTCCCGAATGGCGCGGTCTTATGGGCGCAGGTCAGGCCCGCATGGCCCCGACCGGGGTAGTAGCTGGCAATGCCGGTTTCGGCATGAGCGGTCGTGGCGATGGGAGCGGCGACTGCGAGCACGAGGGCTGTGCTCAAGACACGGATGGAGGAGAACTGACGCATTACGTTACCTCGCTGTAAGCCCCCTCAACCGGGACGGGGTGGGACCCGAAAGGGGCGACAGCAAGGCCGCCAGGAACCGGCGTCAGGCCTTCTGGCCGATCTTGCCCTCGGTGCCGTGCCATAGGCGCGCAATGTTGCCCCGGTGCACGAAGAACGAGAGCACCGCGAGCAGCAGGAAGACCTCGGCTTCAGGATGCGCACCCATGACGGCGAAATAGACCGGCGTCGCCGCGCAGGCGATCAGCGAGGCGAGCGAGGAATAGCGCGTTGCCGCCGCGATGCCGATCCAGAGCACGGCGAACAACAGAGTCGCCTGCCATGAGAGCGCGAGCAGGAGGCCGAGGAAGGTCGCGACGCCCTTGCCGCCCTTGAAGGCGAGCCAGACCGGGAAGAGATGCCCGAGGAACGCGCCGATGCCGGCCGCGAGCCCGTCATCGTGCCCCCACAACCAGGTCATCGCGAGCACCGCGAGCGTGCCTTTGAGCATGTCGGCGATCAGCGTCGCGGCGGCGAGGCCCTTGCGCCCGGTGCGCAGCACATTGGTCGCGCCGATATTGCCCGAGCCGATCGCCCGGATGTCGCCGGAGCCGCCAAGCCGCGTGATGATCAGGCCGAACGGGATCGAGCCGAGCAGATAGCCGAAGGCGAGCGCCGCCACGAGAAAGGGAAGGGCGGACGTCATGGCGCGTCCTGATACACGGTGCGTCCCGCAACGATCGTGCGCACGACGCGGCCTTGCAGGCGCGCCTCGTCGAAGGGCGTGTTCTTGCACTTCGATTTCAGCGTGTCAGGATCGAGCACCCAGGGCACGTCGATGTCGGCGACGATGACGTCGGCGGGCGCGCCGGCGCGCAGCGTGCCGCCTTGCAGGCCGAGCAGTTCGGCCGGCCGGCTCGACATCGCCTTGAGCAGGGTTAGGAGCGTCAGGTCGCCGTTGTGCACGAGCCTTAAGGCCGCGACGAACATCGTCTCCAGCCCGATCGCGCCGGGCGCAGCCTCGGCAAAGGGGAGCCGCTTGGTCTCGACGTCCTGCGGATTGTGGTCGGACATCACGACGTCGAGCAGGCCCTCGCGCAACGCCTCGATCAGCGCGGCGCGATCGCTCTCGGCGCGCAGCGGCGGCGAGACCTTGAAGAAGGTGCGATAGGCGCCGATGTCGATCTCGTTCAGGGTCAGATGATTGATCGACGCCGATGCCGTCACCGCCAGTCCGGCTTCCTTGGCGCGGCGCAGGACGGCAAGCGATTCCGCGCAGGTGATCGAGGCGGCGTGGTAGCGCGCGCGCCCGAGCGCGACGAGGCGCATGTCGCGCTCCAGCATGATGGTCTCGGCGGCCTTCGGGATGCCGAACAGGCCGAGACGCGCCGCGAGCTCGCCTTCGTTCATCACGCCGTCGCCGATCAGGTCGGGATCCTCGGTGTGGTGCACCACCAGCGCGTCGAAGTCGCCCGCATAGGTGAGCGCGCGCCGCATCACCTGCGCGTTCACGACGCTCTTGGCTCCGTCGGTGAAGGCGACCGCGCCCGCGGCCTTCAGGAGCCCGATCTCGGCGAGCTCGGCACCCTGGAGCCCCTTGGTCAGCGCCGCCATCGGCTGCACATGCACGATCGCGGTGTCGCGCGCGCGGCGCATTACGAAGTCGACGATCGCCGGATCGTCGATCACCGGGTCCGTGTCGGGCTGGCAGACGATCGTGGTGACGCCGCCGGCGGCGGCCGCCTCGCTCGCCGATGCGAGCGTCTCGCGGTATTCCGCGCCCGGCTCGCCGATGAACGCGCGCATGTCGATCAGGCCGGGCGCGACCAGCCGGCCGTCGCAATCGACGATCTCGGTGCCTTCCGGTACGCCCGCCGCATGGATGCCGCGCTTGGCATCGCGGATCACGCCTTCGGCGATCAGGAGGTCGCCGGCAAAATCGAGATCGCGCGACGGGTCGACGATACGGGCATTGGCCAGGAGAAGAGGGCGGCGCTCACCGAGCATCGTCGCGCCCCTTCGGCTGGCGCACGTCGGCGAACAGATTGGCCCAGACGTTGGCGAACAGCGCCAACACCGCGAGGAAGAACAGGACGACCAGGCCGACGATCACGCTGGTCCAGGTGAGCCCCTGCGTGGCGAACACCAGCAGGATCACGAGGAGCGCGGCGAGGAAGGCGTAACGCACCCTGCGCCGGATGACGCGCGCGATGAATGCTACAAACTCTTGCACGCCACCCTCACGCGTTCGGCAGGTTGCGCGACAGCGCTTCGAGCACCGCCATACGCACCGCGACGCCCATCTCGACCTGCTCGCGGATCAGCGACTGCGCGCCGTCGGCGACCGCCGAGTCGATCTCGACGCCGCGATTCATCGGCCCCGGATGCATCACCAGCGCGTCCGGCTTGGCATAGGAGAGCTTCTTCTGGTCGAGCCCGTAATAGTGGAAATACTCCTGCGTCGAGGGCACGAACGAGCCGTTCATGCGCTCGCGCTGCAGNNTTGAGCAGGATGATGTTGGAGCGCGCGACGCGCGAATGCAGGATGTCGCCGCAGATCGTCACGGTGAGGCGCTCGATGCGGCCCTTGTTGCGGCGGATGGTGAGCGCGTCGAGCAGCGCCTGCGTCGGATGCTCATGCGCGCCGTCGCCCGCATTGATCACCGAGCCGTCGACCTTGCGGGCGAGCAGCTCGACCGCGCCGGAGGATTGATGGCGCACCACCAGGAGGTCGGGCCGCATGGCGTTGAGCGTCATCGCGGTGTCGACCAGGGTCTCGCCCTTCTTCACCGACGAATTGCTGACCGCCATATTCATGACGTCGGCGCCCAGCCGCTTGCCGGCAAGCTCGAAGGAGGATTGCGTGCGCGTCGAGGCTTCGAAGAACAGGTTGATCAGCGTGCGGCCGCGCAGCACCGAGCGCTTCTTCTCGACCTGGCGGTTGAGCTCGACATATTCCTCGGCCAAGTCGAGCAGGCCGTTGATCTCGTCGGGCGAAAGCCCTTCGATCCCCAGCAGGTGACGGCGGCTGAGGACGAACGAGGTCTTCGAGGCGATGTTCATTAAAGCCGTGTCTATAGGGGCCGACTCACGTTCCGGCAAGGGTTCCCTGTGGACGGTTGGCGGTTGCGCCGGGCTTGGTTACCCGCCGGCAAACGTGCGGTGACGATGGTCCGGGCGTGTTCTAGGATCGCGGCGGGCTCGAAGCGGGCCTCGAAACGGATGGCATGCGGGGACGAATATTCATCAGCTATCGTCGCGATGACGTGCCTGGGGACGCCCGGAGCGTCCGCGACCGGTTGGCGGCCAGGTTCGGAAAATCCAACATCTTCATGGATGTCGACAGCATGCGGGCGGGCCAGCGGTTCGATCGCGAGCTCGACAAGGCGCTCGCGCGGTGCGACGCGCTCGTCGCGGTTCTGGGGCCAGCACGCGCACAGCGGCGAACCCGACTATGTGCACGACGAGATCGCCGCCGCATTGAAACGGAACATCGTGGTAATCCCGGTGCTGATCGGCCGCGAAGAGCGGATGCCGGCTCTGCCGCGTCGCGACGATCTGCCGAAAGATATCCGCGACCTCGTACTCTACCAGAAACAGAGCATCTCGCATGAGAGCTTCGGCCGTGACGCCGAGGATCTGATCGACGCGATCCAAGCCGTGCTGCGCGCGCGACACCCGACGCGGTCTTGGCGCGGACTCGCGACCGCGGGAGCGGCCGCCGTCGCCGGACTGGCATTCGCGGCGCTCGTCTTCGTATATCGAGGCGATATCGCATCCTGGATGCAGCCGCGAAACGTCGACACCGCGGCCCTCAAAGACACGTCAAATCCGAGCGACCGCTCCGCGTGCACGGCTGAAAGCCCGCAGCCGGACGGTGTCACGGATTGTGACCGCCTGGCGGCGTCTTCCGCTGACGGCACCCGCCCAAGCGGTGTCGCCGACATCGACCTCGCTAAGATCGATCCGGTCCCGGCGGCTGCCGCATGCGACGACGCGATGAAGCGATATCCCGCCGTGGCTCGCTTCGTCTATCAGGCTGGTCGCGTCGCTGAAGCGCGGAAGGACTATGGTCGTGCCATCGCGCTTTATCGCGCCGCCGCCGAAAAGGGCGGCATCGTCGCCATGCTCACGCTTGGCACGCTGTACGCGAACGGGACTGGCGTGAAGCAGGACTTTGGCGAAGCGCGCAAGTGGTACGAACAGGCAGCGCAGCTCGGCGATGCCGGCGCGATGTCCAATCTCGCAGTCATCTACCACTACGGTCATGGTGTCCCGCGGAGTCCGGCGGACGCGCTGAGGTGGTACACGAGAGCGGCGGCGCTGGGCGATGCGCGTGCGATGAACAATCTTGGTGCCATCTACTCTGCAGGCGACGGCGTCGCGCAGGACTACGGCGAAGCGCGGCGGTGGTATGAGAAGGCGGCGATCGCCGGCAATATGCGGGCGATGAACAATCTCGGCTCATTCTATCGCGATGGTCTCGGCATCAAGCGCGACTATGCCGAAGCGCACAAATGGTTCGAGCAAGCGGCCGCGCTCGGCGATCCTGCCGCGATCACAAACCTCGGGGACGTGTACGAAGTTGGGTTGGGGGTCTCGCGTGACTATGCGAAGGCGCGCGATTTGTACGAGAAAGCCGCCGCACTCGGTGATCCGCGCGCGATGGTCGGTCTCGGCAGGCTATCCATCAACGATCCCGGCGGCGCGCCAGACTACGCGAAAGCGCGCGAATGGATGGAGCGGGCCGCGGCACTCAATGACCGCATCGCGATGACCTCGCTCGGTGTGCTATATGCGAGAGGCAATGGTGTGCCGCAGGACTACGCGCAAGCGCGTACCTGGTACGAGAAGGCGGCCGCCCTTGGCAAAACGATTGCGATGTACAATCTCGGGCTCGTGTACGAGTTTGGTCAGGGTGTGCCGGAGGATCTCGACCAAGCCCGGAAATGGTACGAGATGGCCGCGAATGCCGGCGATGAAGACGCAAAGAAGCGGTTGGCAAAGCTTCGGCAATGAAGACCCGAATACGGGGTGGGTGAAGCTGAGGTGAAGACGGTTCAGCCATGACGGTCCAGGCCCGCTTCGACACGCACGAGATTTTCAACCAGTCGCCGCCCTATGAGGACGTCGACCTGTTCGCCAATGACCGTCCGCTCCAGGATGCCGTCAAGGCGAACGGCGCCGGGGGCGAGATGGCGGCGCTCGGGGCGTTCGCGCGGCGCTGGGGCTCGGCCGAGCTGATCGAGCAGGGACGGCTCGCCAACGAGAATTCGCCCAAGCTGAGAATCTTCGATCAAAAGGGCTTCCGCCGCGACGTCGTCGAGTTCCACCCGGCCTATCACCGGCTGATGACGGAGAGCATCGCGGCCGGCATCCACACCTCGATGTGGGACGCGGCAGGCAGCCGCGCGGGCGCCCCGGCCGAGGTCGCGCGCGCGACGCGCTTCTACCTCGTCAACGCCGTCGAGCAGGGGCACCTCTGCCCGGTCACCATGACGCGCGCCTGCGTTGGCGCGCTCGGCGCGGAGCCCGCGCTGCTCGAAAAGCTGATGCCGAAGATCGCGTCGCGCCGCTACGACCCGCGTTTCATCCCGTGGTGGGAGAAGGACGGCATCACGCTCGGCATGGGCATGACCGAGGTGCAGGGCGGCACTGACGTGCGCGCCAACACCACGACCGCAGTGCCGGTCGCGGACGGTTACAGCATCACCGGGCACAAATGGTTCATGTCGGCGCCGATGTGCGATGCNNCTGAAGGACAAGCTCGGCAACCGCTCCAATGCATCGTCCGAAGTGGAGTTCGCCGAGGCCTTTGCGTGGCGCCTCGGCGAGGAAGGCCGCGGCGTGCGCACCATTATCGAGATGGTGCAGCTCACGCGCCTCGATTGCGCGATCGCGTCGGCCGGGCAGATGCGCATGGCGCTGGCGCAGGCGGCGCACCATGCGCGCTATCGCACGGTGTTCCAGCGCAAGCTCATCGATCAGCCGATGATGCGCAGCGTGCTCGCCGACTTGGCGCTGGAGCTCGAAGGCGCGGTCGCGATGGTGATGCGGCTCTGCCGTTCGTTCGACCTGATGGCGAGCGATCCGAACGAAGCGGCGCGCGCGCGCGTGCTCACGCCGGCGATCAAATACTTCGTGTGCAAGACCTCGCCGCGCTTCATGTACGAGGCGATGGAATGCCTCGGCGGCAACGGCTATGTCGAGGAAGGCATGCTGGCGCGGCTTTATCGCGAGGCGCCGCTCAACGCGATCTGGGAAGGCTGCGGCAACGTCATGTGCCTCGACGTGCTGCGCGCGCTTTCGCGCGACGGCGCGGCCGCGCAGCAGGTGCTAGCCGATCTCGTGCGTGCGTGCGCCGACCTGCCGGGGAGCCGGGAGGCTGCGGCCTTCGTCATCAAGACGCTGACTGCGGCCGACGGTGAGGCGAAGGCGCGGGCGGCGGTCGAAAGACTGGCGATGCTCGCCGCCGCGGCGGCGCTGGCCGAGGGCGCACCGGCAGGCGTCGCGCAGGCCTTCGCGCGCACGCGCCTGTCCGAGCCGCGCGGCGGGAACTTCGGCAGCGCTGACTTGGAGCCCGCCGAGGTGAGCGAACTGATCGAACGGGCGATGCCGGCCTGACGGGCGCCCCGCGCTCATACCGGAACCTTGGAAGGCTTGTGGCGTTGTTCCAGGACCCTTTGCCGTCGCTGATCTCGCTCGCGCGGCAGACACAGGAGCAAGCCATGAGAACTTCAAAGACATTGATCGCGCTCGGCGTTGCCGGCGCGTTGTCGTTTGCCGCAGCCGTGCCGAGTCTTGCTGCGCCGGTAATGACCAGCACCGCGACGCTGAAGCAGGCCGCGACGGATCACGTCATCGACGTGCGTTGGCGCGGCCGCGGTTTCGGTCCTGCTGGAATCATCGCGGGCTTTGCGGCCGGTGCGCTGATCACGTCCGAGGTTGCGGGCCGGCCTTATGGGCCGGACTATTACTACGACAGCCCAGCTTACGCGGATGGGCCGGTCTACGCTCAGCCCTATGGCGACGCGCCGACGTATGTCGCGCCGGGCTATTATCAGGGCTACGGCCGCCGCTGCTTCACGGACGAAGGCTACGGCCGTCGCCGGCCGTGCGACGCCAACTAGAAATTCCTGAACGTCTCAGCGAGGGCGGGTCGTTGGACCCGCCCTTTTTCTATGTCACCATCCCGATCGCGATCGGCATGGTGATCACGGCGATCAGCGTCTCGACCGTGATGATCTGCGCCATCAGCGGCGCGTCGCCGCCCATCTGGCGCGCCAGGATGTAGGAGTTCGAGGCGGCGGGCACAGCGGTGCAGCACACGACCACCGTCAGGTTCGCGCCCGACAGGCCGCAGGCGAGCGCCAGCCCGATTGCGACAGCCGGCATCACCACCAGCTTGATCAGGGTCGCAACCAGGGTGACGGGCTTCACCCGGATCACCTCTCCGATCCGCAGGCCGGCGCCAACAATCAGAAGCCCGAGCGCCAGTGACGAGCGGCCGAGCGCGTCGATGACGGTGTTGACCGGCTGTGGGATCGCGCTTGCGACGGGATTGAGCGCGATCCCGATGACGCAGGCCCAGATCAGCGGGTTCTTGGCGATCGCGACCGTGACGGTGCGCCAATCGGGCCGGTTCGGCGAGGCGTAATGCACCAGCGTCCAGACGCACAGTACGTTGAGCACCGGCGTCATCGCCACCATCGCGACGGAGGCGAGCGCGAGGCCGAGGTCGCCGAACAGGTTTCCGGCAACCGGCAGCGCGACGAAAGTCTGCCAGCGGGAACAGCGACGTGAAGGCCGGCCCGTCCATGCCGAGCGTGCGCGCCAGCAGCGGCCGCAGTGCATAGCAGGGCGCGGCCATCAGCATGACGGAGACGAACATGGTGCCGCCGACCGCGAGCACCGGCACCTTGGTCAGGTCGGCGCGCGCCATGGTGCCGATCAGGAGCGCCGGGAACATCACATAGTAGAGCAGGCGCTCGAGGCCGACCCAGTGCGCATCTTCGGCAATCAGCACGCGGCGCAGCACGAACCCCGCCACGATCAGCAGGAAGACCGGAAACAGCGCGGCAAAGACGGGCGCCACGGCTCAGGCGGTCTTGTCGAGGGCGAGGCGCGCGAGCCGGTCGAGCGCGCCCTGCAGGATAAACGCCGCAGCGTGATGGTCGATCACTTTTGCGCGCTTGGCGCGGCTCATGTCGGCGGCGATCAGGTCGCGCTCGACCGCCGCGGTCGAGAGCCGCTCGTCCCAGAATCCGATCGGCAAGGGCGTGAGCTTTGCGAGATTGCGCGCGAAGGCGCGGGTCGCCTGCGCGCGCGGGCCTTCGGTTCCGTCCATGTTCACCGGAAGTCCGAGCACGAAGCCGGCCGCATGACGCTCCGCGGCGAGCACCAAGAGGCGTTGCGCATCGGGTGTGAAACTCTTGCGCGCGATCGTGGTCACGCCGGTCGCGAGCCTGCGGTCCGGATCGCTCGCCGCGACCCCGATGGTCTTGGTGCCGAGATCGAGCCCGATCAGCGCGCCGCGCGCGGGCAGGTGAACGGCGATGTCGATGAGTGGCGCGACCGGCATGAGACGGAAGTAGCACGCGTCATTGATCCGGAGAATGGCCCGAGGCCGCCGCGATTAAGGTTTACAAAGGATAAACGTCGCGCCGTTGCGCGATTTCTTCTACCCCTGCGCATTGATCTGCTTAACGGGACAATGCGTGATGGGACGTGACCAAAGAGAGCCGGATGCCGGCCAGTTCGAGTGGGTGAATGTCTGGGCGTCCGCGTCCGGCGCGACCACCGATGTGACGCCGACGCAAGAGCCAGCACAGCCGCTCGCGCGTGAGTCCGAGCCCGTCGCGGCTCCGGAGCGGGCGCCGACCGCTGCGGCGCGCTTCGTCGCGGCAAGCCGCGCATTCGGCAAGGCCGCAGTCAAACGAGCGGCTCAACCGGCACCGCAACTGCGCGTGCCGCTGCCGGTCACGGCCTCGCCGATCGGGGCGGTGCTGCCCGACCAGCTCATGCGCGACATCGCCGAGATCGAGCGGGCGCGCGACGCACTCGCGGCCGGCCCATTCTCGATGCGGCGGCTGCGGACCTTCATGGTCGTGCCGGCACGCACGACCGAGTCGGTGCCGCTCGCGATCGGTGGCGTGCTCGCGCTGGTGATGCTCACGATGTTCGGCGCCGCCGCGGCGGTCACCAAGTTCGGGCGCTGAAGGTTTAGATTTACGCCGCCTTCGGCAGCGCGGCCTCGCTCACCGGCCATTCATGCGAGCGTCCGCAAGCGGGGCAGGCGGCACGCAGCATCTTTCCCTTGATGCGAAGCAGAGTGTCGATCTCGGTCTCGACACCGACGTCAATTTGACGACCGGTCTTCGGACAGACGAACAGCAAGCGTTCCATTGGCAGCCTCCGCGTTGGCGGATGTGCCCGTTCCCGTTATTGATATGGGGACGCCGGGACGAAATGCACGCGCGTTCCCCAGGGGTCGCGTACCTCGACACCATCGCCGGCCGGCTCGGACGGTAGCTTGATGCCGTCGAACCGGGCGCGGACCGCATCCAGCGCCGCCCGATCCCCGGTTTCCACGGTGAACCAGGAGAGGCCCGCGTGATTGGCGTCGCGCAGCATTGCGCCGGCGCTCTGCCAGATATTCGCGCCGACGTGATGGTGGTAGCGCCCGGACGACATGAACAGGGCGCCGTGCCGTCCGGCCGTGACGTCGAGGCCGACGAGTCCGGAATAGAACCGCTGCGCGGCGTCGAGGTCGCCGACGCGCAGATGGATGTGTCCGACACGCAGGCCGTCCGGCGCGCTTGCATAGACGGCGGGGCCTGCATCGACCGCGAGATTGTCAAGGTCGAGCCGGTCGGTCGTCATATGGATGCGGCCGCTGTTCCAGCGCCATTCCTCGGGCAGGCGGTCGCGATAGACCTCGATGCCGTTGCCCTCCGGATCGTCCAGGTAGATGGCTTCACTGACGGCGTGATCGGAGGCGCCGGTCAACGGCACGCGATGCTTGGCTGCATGAACGAGCCAGCGCGCAAGATCGCCGCGCGTCGGCTGCAGGAACGCGGTGTGGAATAGGCCGGCGGTGCGGGGATCGTCGGGTTTTGCGTCCGGTGCGGCTTCGAGTTCGAGCAGCGTGACGCCGCCGGCGCCGAGCTTGATGCTTTTGGCGTCGCGGCCGAGCACGCTCAGGCCGATGGCGTCGCGGTAGAAGGCCGTGAGCCGGTTGAGATCGCGCGCCTTCAGCCCGACGGAGCCGACGCGCAGCGGCGTGCGGTTGGCGAAGGTCGGGGAGGCGGAGGGATTCGGGGCGTCCATAAGCGTATATTGTGCCTTTCAGCGGCCGGGGCAACGGTGCCTGGCTCTGATTCCTGGGCGAGGCGCTCTGCCGGACCTATATTTGTCGCGAGACATTCAGAGGCAGACGAGGCCCCTCTTGCATACCCATTCGCTCGACGCCTGGCAGCACGCTCACGACTATCTGGGCGCCGGGCACCGCCGCAACGAGCGGCGCACGTTTTTCGTCGTCATCCTGACCGCCATCATGATGGTCGCCGAGATCGCCGGCGGCCACATCTACGGGTCGATGGCGCTGGTCGCCGACAGCTGGCACATGTCGACGCATGCGGGCGCGCTCGGGATCGCGGCGCTCGCCTATTGGTTCGCGCGCCGCCACACGCGCGACCCGCGCTTCACCTTCGGGACCGGCAAGCTCGGCGAGCTTGCGGCCTTCGCCAGCGCGATCATCCTGCTGATCGCCGCGCTGTTCATCGGTTACGAGTCGGGTGAGCGCCTGCTCGCGCCAGGCGATCGATTTCGACCAGGCGATCCTGATTGCGGTCGTCGGACTCGCGGTGAACGTCGTGAGCGCGTGGATGCTGTATGACGCGCACGATCACGCGCACGATCATGCACAGGGTCGCGAGCACCATCATCACGCCGATCACAATATGCGGGCGGCTTATATCCATGTGCTCGCCGACGCGATCACGTCCGTTCTGGCGATCGTCGCGCTCGGCGCCGGCCGACTCTATGGCTGGTCCTTTCTCGACCCCGTGATGGGGCTCGTCGGCACGCTCGTGATCGCGTCCTGGTCGATCTCGCTGCTGCGCTCGTCCGGTGCCGTACTGGTCGACGCCGTGCCGGACGACCGGCTTGCCGCGACGGTGCGCCGGCGGCTGGAACAGAATGGCGACCAGCTCTGCGACCTGCATCTATGGCGGCTCGGCCCCGGCCATACGGCGGTGATCGCCTCGATCGTATCCTACGATCCGCAGGCGCCGGACGCCTACAAGGAACGGCTGCGCGGGGTGTCGGGGCTTTCACACGTCACCGTCGAGGTGCATCGCTGCAAGCATGCTCAGGCCGCGTGAGCGGCTGACGTTGCGGGGCTGAACGGCTCTCTGGTAAGAGGGCGCGGGATTTGTTGCGAGGTTCCATGTCCGTCGACAGCGCTACCGTCCGCCGCATCGCGCATTTGGCGCGCATCGCGGTTGCGGATGACGAGGTCGAGCACCTGAAAGGGGAGCTCAACGCCATGCTGGCGTTCTGCGAGCAGCTTTCGGAAGTGAACGTCGCGGGCGTCGAGCCGATGACCTCGGTCATGCCGATGGTGATGAGGCAGCGCGATGACGTTGTCACCGATGGCGAGATCGCGGACGACATCCTGAAGAACGCGCCGGCGACGCAGGGGCATTATTTCGTTGTCCCCAAAGTGGTGGAGTGAGTGTGCGGCCATCCTTCGAGACGCCCGCCTTCGGCGGGCTCCTCAGGATGAGGAACCTCATGGTGAGGAGCGTCGCGAAGCGACGCGTCTCGAACCATGAGGCGGTGATGGAGTGAACAGTCATGTGCTGGGCGTGCCAAGAGGGCGAGCGGGAGCGCATCTGGCAGCTCGTGGACATCATTTCCACGGGTCAGATGCCGGCCGGGCATTCGGCCGAGGACCTGCGCGCCATGGGCCTGCCGCAGCCGGGGGAGCTTTATCGCGAGGAGCAGCCGGACGGCACGATTTTGATCCGGCAGGTTGCTCCGAAGAAAGCCGAGCCGAAGAATAACTTCGTCTGCGATAGTCCGGATCAATGACCGAACTGACCGCGCTGACGCTGGCGGAGGCGCGCGACCGTCTGCGCCTTAAGGACATCACCTCAGCCGAGCTGACCGATGCGCATCTGCGCGCGATCGAGCAGGCCCGTGCGCTCAATGCGTTCGTCCTCGAGACGCCAGATCAGGCGCGCGCGATGGCGCGGGCCTCCGATGCACGCCTGCGCGCAGGGGAGGGTGGGCTGCTCGAAGGCCTGCCGCTCGGCATCAAGGATCTGTTCGCCACCAAGGATGTGCGCACCACGGCGTGCTCGCGCATCCTCGATCAATTCACGCCGACCTATGAGTCGACCATCACGGCGAACCTCTGGCGCGACGGCGCCGTGATGCTCGGCAAGCTCAACAATGACGAGTTCGCGATGGGCTCGTCGAACGAGACCTCGTGCTTTGGGCCCGTCGTCAATCCGTGGCGCCGCAGGGGCTCGAACGTCGGAGTCGTGTCGGGCGGTGCGATCGAAGGCACGCATCTGGTGCCCGGCGGCTCGTCGGGCGGATCGGCCGCGGCGGTCGCGGCGCATCTCTGCCTCGGCGCGACCGCGACCGATACCGGCGGCTCGATCCGCCAGCCGGCCGCGTTCACCGGCACGGTCGGCATCAAGCCGACCTACGGGCGCTGCTCGCGCTGGGGGATCGTGGCCTTTGCGTCCTCGCTCGATCAGGCCGGACCGATCGCCCGCACGGTGCGCGACTCAGCGATCCTGCTCGGCTCGATGGCGGGCCATGATCCCAAGGACACGACCTGCGTCGATCGCGAAGTGCCGGACTACGAAGCGGCGATCGGCCGCTCCGTGAAGGGCATGCGGATCGGCATCCCGAAGGAATACCGGCTCGATGGCATGCCGGGTGAGATCGAGGCGCTGTGGCATCAGGGTATCGCGTGGCTGAAGGACGCGGGCGCGACAATCGTCGATGTGTCGCTGCCGCATACGAAATACGCGCTGCCGGCCTATTACATCGTGGCGCCGGCCGAAGCGTCGTCGAATCTGGCGCGCTATGACGGCGTTCGCTACGGCCTGCGCGAGGAGGGCCGCGACATCATCGGCATGTATGAGGCGACGCGTGCGGCAGGCTTCGGCCAGGAAGTGCGNNCCGGCTATTACGACGCCTATTACGTGCGCGCGCAGAAGGTGCGCACGCTGATCAAGCGCGATTTCGAGGACTGTTTCGCGGCTGGCATCGACGCGATGCTCACGCCCGCGACGCCGTCAGCGGCCTTTGCGATCGGCGAGAAGGGCGCTGATCCGGTGGAGATGTATTTGAACGACGTCTTCACCGTCACGGTGAACATGGCGGGCCTGCCGGGCATCGCCGTGCCGGCCGGGCTCGACGCGCAAGGCCTGCCGCTCGGGCTGCAACTCATCGGACGGCCTTTCGACGAGGAGACGCTGTTCACGCTCGGTGCCGTGATCGAGCAGGCGGCGGGGCGGTTCGAGCCGGAGCCGTGGTGGTGATGCGTCCTCATGGTGAGGAGCGGCGAAGCCGCGTCTCGAACCATGAGGGCAACGTGCGTGTAGCCATCCTTCGAGACGGCGCTTCGCGCCTCCTCAGGATGAGGACCTGCGCATGAACGTCGACGAATTCAAACGGACGCTGCCGGCGGACGCACCACCGCCCAACCTGCCGCCCGCGCTTCAAGCGCTGTGGTGGGCCGGGAAGGGCGATTGGGACAAGGCGCACGCCGTCGCGCAGGATGATGACGGGGCGGAAAGCGCCTGGGTGCATGCCTACCTGCACCGCCTCGAAGGCGACCTGCCGAACGCCCGTTATTGGTACGGCACCGCCCGGAAACCCGCGGCCGGCGGTCCGCTCGATGCGGAATGGGACGCGATCGCGACTGCCCTGCTGCGGACAGCCGCATCCTAAGTACACGCGCGCGTGGACAACGTTAGCGAGATGACGTATACTCTATACAACCTTAAAAAGATGTGAATTATTCAACTTTGACAAGAATATATTTGAACAGTGAGTAGTTGTTGAAAAGTGTAAAGCTGGTCTTCGCGTGACCATTACACAGAATCAGGATTTCATGACAGGTCATACGGGTATAGGAGCGAGTCGTGACCGACAATACCACGCGCGCGGACATCGAGGCCTTCTACAAGGCCTATGCGGCCGGCGATGTCGGCGCCTTTTCGGCGATGATTCACGACGATATCGACTGGATCATCTACGGGCCGGTGCAGGTGTTCCCGTTCACCGGCCCGCGCCGCGGCAAGCAGGCGGTGCTCGACGCGCTCGCCGGGATCGGCAAGGATTTCGCGCTGGAGCGCTATGTTCCCGAGGCGATCATCGTCGCGGGCGACCGGGCGGCGGTGCTCTCGAGCGCGGCTTTCGTGCAACGCTCGACCAGCCGCACGCTGAGCTTGCGGATTGCCGATTTCATCCGGCTGCGCGACGGCAAGATCGTCGAGTTCCGCGAGCTGTTCGATAGCTTCGACGCGGTGGAACAGGCGCTCGGGCGTTGGCTCGAAGTGTGAGCCGCGGTTACCTGCCGCTGTCGTGCAGCGCGATAGGCGGCATATCGGCGTCGCCTTGCACCGTCTTCTTTCCGCCCCACTCGCCGCCGGACAGGATGAAGAGCGCGGCGGCCGCGGCCAGCACGCCGCCGAGGATGACGCCGAATGCGCCATTCGTTCCATTGTTGTCAGCCATGACGGGCTCCGTTAGTGCTTGCACTTAACGCGGCGCGCGCGGGCACGGTTCCGCGCGATGTCCCTGTTCCGGCATGTGAGCGATGAGCGCCGCAACACCATCGAGGCTGATCAAGGGCGCGACCGGCGACTGGGAGGTCGTGATCGGGCTCGAAGTTCACGCGCAGGTCACGTCGAACTCGAAATTGTTCTCCGGGGCATCGACCGCGTTCGGAGGTGATCCGAACGCTCATGTCTCGCTGGTGGACGCCGCGATGCCCGGCATGCTGCCGGTGATCAACGCGGAATGCGTGCGCCAGGCGGTGCGAACCGGGCTCGGGCTCAACGCGAGCATCAATCTGAAATCGGTGTTCGACCGGAAGAACTACTTTTATCCCGACCTGCCGCAGGGCTATCAGATCAGCCAGTACAAGTCGCCGATCGTGGGGGAGGGCGCCGTCACGCTCGACATGCCGGACGGCGATCGCGTCACCATCGGCATCGAGCGGCTGCACCTGGAACAGGATGCCGGCAAGTCGCTGCACGACCAGAATCCGACGATGTCGCTGGTCGATCTCAATCGTTCGGGCGTCGCGCTGATGGAGATCGTCTCGAAGCCGGACTTGCGTTCGGCCGAGCAGGCGAAGGCCTATGTGGCAAAGCTACGCTCGATCATGCGCTATCTCGGCACCTGCGACGGCGACATGGAGAAGGGCAGCCTGCGCGCCGACGTGAACGTCTCGGTGCGGCGCGCCGGCTCGACGGAATTCGGCACGCGCTGCGAGATCAAGAACGTCAACTCGATCCGCTTCATCGGGCTGGCGGCCGAATCCGAGGCGCGGCGCCAGATCGATGTGCTCGAAGAGGGCGGCGTAATCGAGCAGGAGACACGGCTGTTCGATCCCGACAAGGGCGAGACGCGGCCGATGCGCAGCAAGGAGGAGGCGCATGACTACCGCTATTTCCCTGATCCGGACCTCTTGCCGCTCGAACTGGCGCAGAGCAAGGTCGATGAACTGAAAGCGCATTTGCCGGAGCTGCCGGATGCCAAAAAGGCCAGATTCATCAATGCGTTCGGAATCCCACCCTACGTCGCGGGTGTGTTAGTTAGTGAGCCAGCTCTTTCCAAATATTTTGAAGATATGATCGCTGAAGATCCGACCGGGGGGCGTGCCGATCCGAAAGTCGCGGCAAATTGGCTAATTAACGAGCATTTGGGAAGGCTGAATAAAGAAAATAGGACGATCGAAACTAGCCCAATTCCAGCAGCTGCGAATGGTGCGATCGCGACGTTGATTTTTAGACAGGTGATCTCGGGAAAGATCGCCAAAGAAATTTACGAGATCGCCTGGGCTGCCAACACCGACCTGTCTGAGCCAAAGAAAATCTATACGTATGACGACGTCGAATATGTCGTCGAATCGCGCGGCATGAAGCAGGTCACCGACACCGGCGCGATCGAGACGATCGTCGACGACATCGTCGCGAGGAACCCCGACAAGGTCGCACAGGCAAGAGAGAAGCCGCAGCTCGTCGGCTGGTTCGTCGGACAGGTGATGAAGGCGTCGGGCGGCAAGGCCAATCCGCAAGCTGTGAATGCGCTGCTGAAGCAGAAGCTCGGCCTGTGAACGATCCTCGGACGTAGATGGCCGGCCGCGCCACTTTCAGCCGGCGCGCGCCTCTCGAACATCACAAAGAAGAACCCCCGGCGGTGAGGCCGGGGGTTCCTTTCGCATTGGCTGTGATCAGCCGATCATGGCCAGAAGTTACGTTGAACGCGGAAGAGAGCGCTCCACGAATCCTGGTCGGCCGGGGTATAGAGACCAGCCGGACGACCGCCGGCGCCAGCGAAGTTGAGCAGGACCCGGCTGGGATCCATGTTCTGCTGAAGCTTCGCGTAGACAACCTCGACGCCGATATCGAGGTTCGGCACCGGGTTCCAGATCGTCCGCGAGCCGATTGCCCAGAGGTTGAAGTCGAAGCTGCAGCCGGCCACCGGACCGGTGGCGAAGTTCGGCGTCGCACCAGCAGCGGTACGAACCGGGCCGTTCGGAGACGAACACATGATGGAAGTCGCGTTCGCGTCGTACTCGGTTGCCGTATAGGCGCCGAACAGGCTGCTCCGCAACGCCGGGGTCCAGTAGTGCTGGATACCCGCCGCGACGGTCCACACCGTGGTCAGCTCAAGCGCGCTGCCGTTCAGGCCGACCCCGGCCGGACCGATGACGTTGGCAAACACCGCGTCGAGCGGCCAGGCCGCGGCCACGGTCCCGCCATTGAAGCGCACGAATGTCGAGTACTGGCCGTTCTGGTTCCAGCCCGTGTAGGAGACCGCGCCAACCGTGTACGCGCCTTCCACCCAGAACTGATCGCCCTTCGCCCACGGCAGGTTGATGACGATACCCGCCATCGCCGCGTAGCCCCACTTGTCGGCCGGTGCGATGCCGGTGAACTGCGACGGCCCCACACCACCGAGGGTGGAGTTGTTGCCGTAGTAGCCGGCGCGAACCTGGTGCAGGGCGCCGGCGACCTGTGCCGAGCCCCAAGCCTGGTCCACACGCAGAGAGCCGACGATGTCGGGCACCTGCGCGGCCGCGTAGTCGCCGATGTTGACGCCCGGAGCGCGCGCCGTATAGCCGGTCGCGTTCTGGGTCGAGGGACCCGGAAGCGAGCCGATCGTGAGCGCATCCGTACCGGCATCCCAGATCGCCGAGCGACGGAGCGTGCCGTCTTCCATCGACAGGGTGGCGGTGAAGCCGTTGCCGAACGTGGCGGTGTAGGCCAACACGTTCATGCCGCCCGCGCCCGTCGAGGACGGGCCGCCGATGTACCCGGTGTAGTACATCACGTTCGCATAGAAGTCGAAGTACGACTGCGAACGGCCCATGGTGAAGCCGGCGAACTGGACGAACGTGCGCTCGACATAGTAGGTGCCTTGGCCATCCTCGTTCGTGGTCCACTGGTAGCCGCCGCGACTATAGGAACGTAGGGTTCCGTATTCGGTCTGGGTGCGGATATCGAACGAGACCACGAAACGCGAACGCCACTGGACGTCCGGCGTGTCGATGCGGTCGTTACGGCCGCCCGCGCCCGAGAGATACTCGGTGTGGCTGCCACCCGCGTTGAAGTCGACCTCGGCGCGGACCCAGCCGCCGATCTTGATGCAAGTGTCGGTTCCGGGAATGTAGAAGAACCCGGCGCCGTAGATGCTACAAATCTTCACGTATTCGACCGGTTTGGCCTTTACGGGAAGATCGGCAGCTTGCGCTCCAGCAACCGCAACGAGACCCGCCGCGGAGCCGAGGAGAAGGCTTTTCACCATCTTCATCGTGACCTCCAAGTTTGTTTATCGTGGGAGGGTTCCGCTCGTTGGGTGCCGAAGCACCCTGGAAGGTCCCCAAGTGTTCCCCGCGAAACCACCCGGAATTCCCTCTCACCACACGGTGCGATAAGATCCCCGGACGGGGCGACCTGGGGATGCCCCCCTCCGTCGCAGCGACAACCTTAATCAACGGACCTGGACGCACAACGAAAAAACGGCTGAATCACAGGCCCTGGTGACCGTTTTCGGGCGTGTGTTGCAAAAATGGGACGGGCATTTTCGGTCCCTGCAAGGCGAAAAAGCAGCGTCACAAACCCGGCTTGTGAACGCTTAATTCGTATTTTGTATCAATATGTTGCATAGAGTTTCTAAATCGCCTGGCGACCATCCTGGCGAGTGCCGGGACAATCCTGCCCGACCGCGGCGTGACCCGCAAGCGCCTGCCGAACGTCCGATCAACGCCTGCCTTCGCACTGTGCAAACGCCGCAACTTCGCGCGTCGGCGATTCTCTGGAAAATCGAGTCGAAATCCGACTCGCCGGCGACGGCGCGGTCGCTGTTTGCAGACCGATTGACGGTCGTTATTGCTGGGCCGGCTGGCGGAGAGGATGGGATTCGAACCCATGATACGGCTTTAGACCGTATAACGGTTTAGCAAACCGCCGCCTTCAGCCACTCGGCCACCTCTCCGGAGGCCGAAACCCTTATAGTTTCGAGCATTCCCCGTCAAACGGCATCCCCGAATCCGCCGAATCTAGCGACTCCGGCGAATCCGCGGTGGTCACGAAAGTAGTCACTTTGCCCCGCGCGCAACATCTCCTTGCGGCCCAAGCGAAATTGATCTCGGCGCGCACGACCGATCGGCAGCGCGGACCGTCTCCGCCACGCAGCGCTGCGGCCGCTGGCGCATCGGTGCGAGTCACAAAAGCGGTCACACGAAAATTCCGACGATGCCCGGCGCGGCGCGCGCGCCTAGTGCGTCGTGAGCCAGTCGCGCGCGGCACGCTGGGCGGCCGCGATCTCTCGCTCCGACATCTCCTCGGCGATCTCGCGCCGCAGCCGGCTCGCCTCGCCATTGCCGCGCATGGCCGCGAGGTTGAACCACTTGTGCGCCAGGACCAGGTCCGTCGGGACCGAACGCCCGGACGCGTACATCATGCCGAGCTCGTAGAACACTTCCCCGGTCGCGTTGACCGGCGCAAGCGTGGTGCCGTCGACTTCGGCGATTTCATAACGCATGGTTTTTCTCCCCTTATCCCCTTCGATCGCCGCCTTTCCCCGAGCGGCGTCTACGTCCCTTGCCCGTGCGCTTCCTGTTCGCCGCGAGCCACGCCACTATCGACAAGGAGCCTTGAACGCCGGCTTAAGCGTTGCGATGAATCCTTGATGAATACCGCGACGGCGCGTCCGCAGGGAGGATGCAAGAAACGCCGGAATGACGGGCATTTCGGCGCTTTGCCAACGAAGCGCTAACCGTCGCGATTGGGCGATTGATAACCACGCCGGACGCATGCTGGTACCGCGCTGCGTGGTCACCGAGCTGGCGCGCCGCGCGGGACGGTGCCCTCGCGCGCGGCCATCAAGACGCCTTTTTCCGCCTTGCATCTGCGCCTAACATCGGCGCAATGGCGACGCGATTGCGGTGTGGCACTTGGGCACGGAGGAACGACATGAGGCTTTCACATCATCTCTCGGCGATCGCGCTATTGCTGGCGCTCGGCGCGTCCGGGCCTGCTCTCGCGGCCGAGCCGACCGGTACCTGGCTCACCGAGTCCGGTAAGTCACGCATCAAGATCGCCGATTGCGGCGGGGCGCTGTGCGGCACCATCGCATGGCTCCAGGAGCCGAACGACGAGGCCGGCAAGCCGAAGACCGACAAGAGCAATCCCGACACGGGGAAGCGCAGCAAGCCGCTGATCGGGGTCATGATCGTGCTCGGCATGAAGCCGAGTGGCGCGAACAAGTGGGCCGGCCAAGTCTATAATGCGGAAGACGGCAAGACCTATTCGGGCAACCTGACGATGACGGGCGACAACTCGCTTCAGCTCCAGGGCTGCGCGCTCGGCGGGCTGCTCTGTAAATCCCAGACCTGGACGCGAGCGAACTGAAAAATCCGAGGAGACCATGCAGGTGACGCGATTATCGATGGGGCTTGCTGTCGGCCTATTCATGCTTCCTGTTGCGGCGACCGCGCAGACGAACGGACCCACCGGCGTGTGGCTGACCCAGAAGGGCGACGCGCATGTTCGCGTCGCGCCGTGCGGCGGCGCGTTGTGCGGCACGATCGTCTGGCTGAGAAATCCGATTGACGGCGAAACCGGCCGACCGGTCACCGACAAGCACAATCCGGATCCGGCGCGGCGCGCGAGCCCGATGCTGGGGACGCAGATCATGTTCGGCATGCGTCCGAGCGGGGCGGATCGTTGGTCCGGACGTTTCTACAATGGCGACGACGGCAAGATCTATGAGGGCAATCTGGTGGTGCTCGGCCCCGAGAGCGTGAAGGTCGAAGGCTGCCTCATCGGCATTTGCATGGGCGAGACCTGGCAGCGGGTAGGGAATGCCACCGCGGCCACGAAACCGCGCCGCAAGAGCTGACGTCGGGCGAACCCTTCCGCGAAATTCGGAAGTGGCCCTCGACGGCGATCATTCATTCAAAGGATTTGCGCGCTTGGCGCAGGTGCGGCGCTGCGGCCACTGAAGCGACCGAGGGCGTCGGCGAGAACGTTGGGGATCATCACAGACTGATGGAGATGAACTCCACCGGCCTCCAGGTGCAGCACCTGTCCGCACCCGATCTTCGCGAAAGCCGTGAAGGATGAACCTCAATTCCGCCGACGCCCTCCGTCGTCGACTAGAGCCGGCGCGGCCACCTGAAGCGGACTTGCGCTTGCTGGCCTTAGGCCTCGCCGGCCTGTACGACGCTGCTTTCGACATTGACTGTCGATCGCGTCGTTGGGTCAGAAGAAGAACTACTTCTTCTTCTTCTTCGCCTTCTTGGCCTTCTTCGCTTTCTTGGCTTTCTTCGCCATGCTGCCCTCCAAGCAGTGAGTGAGTGGCGATCAGATGCACATCCGAATCGACGTGCACTACGCACCGATTACTACAGCACCTAACGAAAAACTCCGAATCTCCTTAACGAAGAGTTGAGCGTGAACGACGCGCGCGCGCGACGTCGCGCGTCGATCACGTCGATCATCGCGCAAGCGCGCGCACGCAGCGCGCGTCATTGCCGCGATGCTTGCGGAGTTTTTCGACATTCAAGAAGTGCCGATGAAATAGGCATTTCTTGTCGTTTCGATTTTCACTGCTCGATCGATCGAGTGCGCGCTTGCGCATGCGCGACGTGACGCTGCTTCACTGTCGCCGCCGCGATTTCGCGCGGCGGAAAATTTTTTCAGACGGATGCGCGCGCGAGCGCTCGCGCGACCGGAATCGCGATCCAGAGGAGCGAATCAGTCGCGAAGTGATTCGCGTGCGCTTGCAACTTCGGACGTGATGCGAGCGGCGAACGCGTGCTTCGCGACTGCATTCGTCTCGCCGAAGCGCGGCGTGAGCGCCGTTGCGACGCGCGCACGCTCTCACCTGCGTGATGCTCGCGACGACGCGATCGGGAACGGACGCGAGCTAGAACCCGAGCGCCGTCACGTCGCAGAAGGTGATGAAGGCCGCGATGCGGCCGATCACGTCCGGCTCGGCGAGCAGCGGCGCGTGGCCCTGGTCGGCGACCTCGAGCACGTCGATGTCGGTCCGGCGCGCCCGCATGGCGGCGACTGTCGCGCCGGACAGGATGTCGGAATTCGCGCCGTGCACCACCATCAGCGGAATCTTGGCGAGCGAGTCGAACGGCGCCCACAGCGCCGGCAGCGGCCGCTCGAGGTCGAGGCTCGTCAGCGTGGTCGCGAGCTTTTCGTCGTAATCGGGAACGAGCCCGCGCCCGGTCATCTTCCAGGTGCGTCGCGCTTGCGACAGCCAGCTTGCCCGGTCGAACTTGGGGAACTGCGCATCGCCGAGCCGGCGCAGGATCTCGGCGCCGTCCTGAAAGCTGCTCGGGGTCGGCAGCTTGCCGACGTAACCGCGCAGGCGCATCAGCCCCTTGGGCTCGATCACCGGGCCGATGTCGTTGAGGATGACGCCGGCGAGCGCGCCCGGCCGCGCCGCGCCGAGCAGCATCGCGAGCACGCCGCCGCGCGAGGTGCCGAGCACGACCGCGCGGCCGATCTCGCGCGCCGTCAGCACGGCAAGCACGTCGGCAAGCTCGACCGGGAATGCGTAGTTTTCCGGATCGCGGTCATAGTCGGAACGCCCGCGGCCGCGGGCGTCGATCGTGACCACGCGGCGCGGCGCCCGCGCGTCGGTCGCGAGCGCGGTCGCAAGCTCCTGGAAGTCCGCGCTGTTGCGCGAGAGGCCCGGCAGGCACACGAGCGGCAACGCGCGCTCATTGTGCGTGCCGTATTCGCGCACGTAGAGCGCCAACCCGTCCTGCGCCGTCACAGAGTGGCCGGTGAAGCCGGTCTCGTCGGCTAACGTATCGGAGATTTGCGCGTCTGCCATGCGGCCTCCGGCCAGGAGCATAGGAGACGCTATCGGCTTTGCAATCAGTTCGCCGCGCCGCGGCGCAGGTCGCCCTCGATCATGAGCTGCGTGCCCTGGCCAAGCTGAGTGCGATAGACCTGCATGTTCTCGATCACGCGCTGCACGTAGTTGCGTGTCTCGGCGATCGGGATGCGCTCGACCCAGTCGATCGGATCGGCATCCGCATCGCGCGGGTCGCCGTAGCGGCTGATCCATTGCTTCACGCGGCCGGGACCGGCGTTGTAGGCGGAGAACGTCAGGATATAGGAGCCGCGATAGTCCGCCAGCCTGTCGCCGAGCTCGGCCGCGCCGATCTGCGCGTTGTAGACCGGATCGGACAAGAGACGTTTCACGTCGAAGGACAGGCCGAACTTCTTGGCGACCATCTTCGCGGTACCGGGCATCACCTGCATCAGGCCGAGCGCCTTGGCGGGCGACACCGCGGTCGGGTTGAACGCGCTTTCCTGGCGCGCGATCGAATAGACGACGCTGCGGTCAACCTGTGGACCGATCGCCTGGTAGTTCGGGATGCCGTTGGTGGGGAACGCGTAGATATCGAACGCCAGGCCGCGCGCGAGCGCGGCCTTGCCGAGATAGAGCATGGCGCGGGCGTCGTCGTACTTGTTCGCGATCTCGGCGATCAGCACGAGCGCGTTGCCGTCGACCGCGTGCTCAGCCAGATCGGTCGCGAACGGCAATACGAGGTCGCGGGCGTCGATCGCGTAGAGGATCTGGACCGCGCGCACCACTTCCAGGTTCATCAGGGCCGCCTTGTTGGCGAACTCCGGCGGCCGGCGCAGCACGAGGTCGCTCAGCCCGAGCTTGGCGCGCGCGATCTGACCGTAAAAGGCGGTGGGGAAGCGTGCGGCGGCCTGGTAGTGAGCGCGCGCTTCGTTGTGGCGGNNTCGGCGGCGCGGCCCTGCCAATATTCGGCGCGTGCGAGCGTGGTCGGATGCACGGTATCGTGGCCGACGCGGGCGAAGTGCTGATAGGCGGCGCTCGGATTGTTATTGAAGCGCAGCGCGATCCAGCCGG